>CAIOLC010000039.1 GCA_903859055.1 uncultured Chlorobiaceae bacterium
GCATCAAAGGATGACAGAGCAACCAGTGGAACAAAACCGGCTGTTGTCGAAACCGGGGCTGAGGTGAGTGTTCCGATGTTTATCCAGACAGAAAGTGTTATTCGTGTCGACACTCGAACTGGAGAGTACATAGAGAGAGTTAAAAAGTAACTAGCGACTGATGATTGACCAGAACCTGTGTTTATAACCTAAGTAACATTATCATGAACCTTAACGAAATCAAGCAGCTTATTGACATTGTCAACAGCTCCGATCTTCAGGAAACCATTATTGAAGAGGGAAATTTCAAAATTATTCTAAGGCGTTCATCCTCAAGTGCTACCGCTCAAGCTGTGCCTGTACAGCCTGCGTTGACAGTAACACCTGTACAAATACAATCTCCGGCGGCAACTCCACAACCGGTTATAAGTGAGCCGGTATCTCAACTTGTCGATTCCCGGTCGCCTATCGTTGGAACATTTTATCAATCTTCTTCGCCCGATTCTCCGCCATTTGTGGCGGTCAATGACATTATCAAGAAGGGTGACGTGCTCTGTATTATCGAAGCCATGAAACTGATGAACGAAATTGAAGCAGAGGTTTCAGGCACTATTGTTGAAATTCTTGTTGAAAACGGGCAGGCTGTCGAGTACGATCAGCCACTGTTCCGGATTAAACCCTAATCATTCATCACACAAAGCCTTGTTCAAAAAAATACTTGTAGCTAATCGCGGTGAAATTGCTTTGCGTATTATGCAGACTTGCCGCGAAATGGGGATCAGCACCGTCGCAGTTTATTCAACAGTTGACGCTGAATCTATCCATGTAAAATACGCCGATGAAGCAGTCTGCATAGGACCAGCTTTGTCAAGGGAGAGCTACCTCAATATCCCAAGAATCATTGCCGCAGCCGAGGTAACAAATTCTGATGCGATCCATCCAGGCTATGGATTCCTGGCTGAAAATGCAGATTTTGCAGAGGTTTGCGAATCTGCCAATATCAAGTTTATTGGCCCTACAGCAAAAATGATCAACCAGATGGGTGATAAAAACACAGCGAAGTCTACCATGATAGCTGCTGGAGTACCCGTTGTCCCTGGAAGCCCTGGATTGGTCACCGATCTTAAACAAGCAGTCGAAACGGCTAAAAAAACTGGTTATCCGGTTATCATCAAGCCAACTGCAGGGGGAGGAGGAAAAGGCATGAGAGTCGTCACTGAAGAGAGTCAGCTTGAAAAAGCCCTGAATACGGCACGCAGTGAAGCTGAGCAGGCTTTTGGTAACAGCGGAGTCTATATCGAAAAATATCTTGAAAAGCCACGCCATGTCGAGATTCAGATTCTCTCCGACCAGCATGGAAACACCCTCCATCTTGGCGAACGCGACTGTACGGTGCAAAGAAGGCATCAAAAACTCATTGAGGAGACACCTTCGCCTGCGGTTGATGACGCTTTAAGGAAAAGAATGGGTGATGCCGCTGTTGCTGCTGCACGGGCAATTAATTATGAAGGTGCCGGAACCATAGAGTTTCTTCTTGACAAGCATAAAGATTTCTACTTTATGGAGATGAATACGAGAATCCAGGTAGAACACCCTGTTACTGAAGAGCGCTACGATGTCGATATCGTTAAAGAGCAGATACTTGTCGCTTGTGGGGAGTCTCTTGCACAACGTACCTTTACCCCGAAAGGCCACTCTATTGAGTGCCGAATCAATGCTGAAGATCCGGAGCACATGTTCCGTCCCTCACCAGGAGCACTTCAGGTCTTTCATACCCCCGGCGGACACGGAGTCAGGGTTGATTCACATGCTTATGCAAGCTATGTCGTTCCATCCAACTACGATTCTATGATTGCAAAGCTTATTGTAACTGCCCATACAAGGGATGAAGCCATTGCAAGAATGTCACGCGCTCTCGATGAATTTATTGTGGTTGGGGTAAAAACCACGATTCCGTTCCACAAGCAGGTTATGCACTCTCCGGTTTTTCAAAGTGGAGAGTTTGATACCAGTTTTCTGGAGACTTTCAGATTTGAAAAGAAGTAACATAAAAAAAGGGAGACTCACATCTCCCTTTTTTTATTTCATTACTCTTTTCTGCTCAAGCTATCGCTCATTGGCAAAACCTTCACGCGATTCAACAACCACCTCTCTCTTTTCGCTGGAAGAGGCCGTCTCTTGACCATCGCCAGTAAGCTTTATCCCCTTGTAGCGCTTCAATCCAGTGCCTGCCGGAATCAATTTTCCAACAATAACATTCTCTTTCAGCCCCGCAAGATAATCAACCTTTCCTGCAACAGCGGCATCGGTCAACACTTTCGTGGTCTCCTGGAACGACGCGGCAGAAATAACACTTTCAGTCTGAAGAGCTGCGCTGGTAATGCCAAGCAAAACCGGATGTGAGGTTGCCTGCAGTGCAGGTTCGAATGCTATCATGTTCTTCCCGTTTTTGCGCAACTCACGGTTCAGCTTGGTAATATCCCTGATTTTGTGAAGCTGGGTATCCTGAATCCTGGCCGGAGCATCACCTTTCTCTGTGATACGGATCTTCTCAGCAACACTTCTGTTGGACTCCACAAAAGCGCTCCTGTCTATCAGGTCTCCAGGGAGCAACTCGGTATCTCCAGGTTCTTCAACACGCACCTTCTGAAGCATCTGACGGACAATCACCTCAAGATGCTTGTCATTGATCTCAACACCAGCATTGATCTGATAGACTTTCTGGATCTCATTGACCAGATACTGCTGCACCGCATTGGGGCCCTGAATTCGCAGAATATCCTGTGGTGATACAGCGCCGTCCGTCAACGGATCACCAGCCTTCACCTCGTCCCCCTCATTGGCAAGCACATGCTTTCCAACCTGAACATAATAAACCTTCTCTTCACCAAAGTCATTCTTGACCTTTATCTCCTTGCTGCTTCTCCGCTGTGAACCAAAGCTGACATATCCATCAATCTCGGTAACAATTGCAGGATCGGTAGGAATGCGGGCTTCAAACAGCTCGGTAACCTTTGGCAGACCAGCCGTAATATCACCACCGACACGATCAAGGTTTCGTGGAACCTTGGCCATAATATCACCAGGATTCACCTTTTGTCCATCTTCGACATAAAGATTTGACTTGATCGGTACCGGATAAGTTTTTCTTACCTCACCGCTGGCATCAAGAAGCATCAACCTTGGCTCTCTTGTTTCAGTGGCTCTTAACTTGGAACGCCAGTTAATGATGGTGTGCTGCGAAAAGCCTGTCTGGGGATCAACCTCTTCCTTGTAGGTAACACCTTTCTCAATATCAGCAAATTTGACGATACCATGCAATTCAGCAATAATCTGCGTACTGTTAGGTTCACTGCTGAAAATCACCTGGTCTTTCTTGATTAAAGATCCGTTTTTGCAGTGAAGATGCGCGCCATGTGGCACCATATAGCGTTTCAGAATCTTCCCTGATTCGGGATCAGCAATATTGATTTTACCATTCTTCTGAATAACAATAATCCTGAAATCTTCTACTCCATCCTCATTAACCGCAGTGTGATCAACGGTCTTGATATCCTCGAACTGAACCTGACCATCATAAAAAGCCTTTGTCTCAGTTTCGGAAATTCCACCCTGAGCTGTTCCGCCCTGGTGGAAGGTACGAAGCGTAAGCTGAGTTCCAGGTTCGCCGATAGACTGTGCGGCAATAACACCGACGGCTTCACCTATCTCAACGATCCCATGAACGGAGAGGTTGGTTCCATAGCATTTCGAGCAGATACCAATTTTAGACTCACAGGTGAGCACTGAACGAATTTCAGCCTCTTCAACACCAGCGGTCTCCTGAATAAGCTCAGCAAGCTCTTCGGTAATAATCTCTCCCGAGGTAACAATAACATTATTGTTGAGGGTATCAACAATATCACGGGCCGCAACACGCCCCTTGATCTTTTCCCTGAACTTGATCTGTCCGCTCGTCTCCTCCTCAATATTGCGATGGACATAAAGGCCCCTGGTGGTTCCACAGTCATCAATGGTGACAATAACATCCTGTGCCACATCATGAAGCCTTCTGGTCAAATAACCGGCATCGGCAGTTTTCAGGGATGTATCTGACAAACCCTTTCGAGCACCGTGGGTCGAGATAAAATACTCAAGAACAGTGAGTCCCTCCTTCAGATTTGAAATAATCGGGTTTTCAATAATCTCCCCCGGCTGTCCCGACATGGACTTTTGCGGACGAGCAATCAAACCTCTCATACCAGTCAACTGGCGAACCTGTTCTCTTGAACCACGGGCTCCAGAATCAAGCATCATGTAGAGCGGATTAAATCCTTCACGATCTCTCTTCAACTTTTGATAGGACTCTTCTGCAACGATATTGGAGGTTTTCTGCCAAACATCGACAATCTGGTTGTACCGTTCATTATCTGTCAAAGTGCCACGGTTGTACTCTTTGACCACCTTGGTACTGTCCCTCTGGGCGTTCTTGATATGCTTCACCTTTGTTTCAGGAACAATAGCGTCAGAGAGGCCTACGGAAAGCCCCCCTTTCATAGCGTAATGGAAGCCAACCTCTTTGATATTGTCAAGAAATTTTGCCGTTTCTACATTCCCAACCCCGCTGCTCAGTCGGCCGATAAGCTCTTTGGCAACCTTTTTGTCAATAACCCGGTTGATAAAGCCAATTTGGTCTGGCACGTTCTGATTAAAAATCACCCTGCCAACCGTAGTAAGAAGAATCGACCCCTTTTCAAGCTGTGATTTAAGCCAGACAGACTTTTCAGTCGTGCTGTCGACAATGGTATCAAGAACACGAAGGGGATCAAATTTCTGGTCAATCTCACCATCATACTTGACAAATATCTGAGCGTGCAAACCAACCCTCGCCTCATTGTATGCGATCAGAACATCCTCTGAACTGTAGAATATCTGAGCCTCACCAAGCTCCCCTGAGCGTGATTTTGTCAGATAATACATACCAAGAACCATGTCCTGTGATGGAACGGTAACCGGTTTTCCGGACTGCGGAAGAATGAGGTTATGGGAGGAGAGCATGAGCAGAGATGCCTCAAGCTGAGCCTCCTGCGACAGCGGAATATGTACCGCCATCTGGTCACCATCGAAGTCAGCGTTAAACGCTGTACAGACGAGCGGGTGAATCTGGATCGCCTTACCCTCTACAAGCAGTGGCTGAAAAGCCTGTATGCCAAGACGGTGAAGAGTTGGTGCCCTGTTGAGCAGCACCGGTCTGCCATCAATCACCTTTTCCAGCACATCCCAGACAATAGGATCCTTTTTGTCAATAAGTTTTTTTGCCGATTTAACCGATTTGGCAATACCACGATCGACCAGACGACGGATTACAAAAGGCTGAAAAAGTTCGATAGCCATGCTTTTCGGCAAACCGCACTCATGCAGCTTCAACTCTGGCCCAACGACAATAACGGAACGACCTGAGTAATCGACCCTCTTTCCAAGAAGGTTCTGACGGAAACGCCCCTGCTTGCCCTTCAGCGCATCGGAGAGCGATTTCAACGGTCTGTTTGACTCACCGGTTTTGACCGCATTCGCTTTACGCGAGTTATCAAACAAAGCATCAACAGCCTCCTGGAGCATCCGCTTTTCATTGCGAAGAATAACCTCAGGAGCACGAATATCAATGAGTTTTTTCAGTCGGTTGTTTCGGATAATGACACGACGATACAGATCATTCAGATCCGAGGTGGCAAATCGACCACCTTCGAGCGGCACAAGTGGGCGAAGTTCTGGCGGAATAACCGGAACAACCTCCATCACCATATATTCAGGTTTGTTACCCTCATAGACATAAGGCTCGGGAACCTCATCCTCAGGAAAAAGCCCCTGTGGCTTTTTTCGAGTTTTCTTTTGCGGTTCGTAACTTTTCCTGAACGCTTCGACAACCTTCAGCCTCTTCAGCGCATCTGTTCTTTTCTGCTCCGAATTACTCTCTTTCAGCACTTTCCGAAGGTGTATCGCTGACTCGTCAAGATTAATATTCTTGAGAAGAAGATGAATGGCCTCTCCACCCATCTTGGCCACAAACTTGCCTGGATCAGAATCCTCAAGATCCTGATTATCCTCGTACTCTGTAATAATCTGGAAATACTGCTCCTCGGTCAAACGGTCAAGCTTCTTGATCC
The DNA here is from genome assembly GCA_903859055.1 of uncultured Chlorobiaceae bacterium. Lineage (GTDB taxonomy): Bacteria > Bacteroidota > Chlorobiia > Chlorobiales > Chlorobiaceae > Chlorobium. Next base: position 6,123 of record CAIOLC010000039.1, read on the forward strand.
CCTGTTTTTCACCTGGTTCGCCGGGATTAATGACAACGTAGACCTCATAGTAGATAATCCTCTCAAGTTCCTTTGTTGAAAGATCAAGCAATGCGCCGATCTTGCTTGGAACTGATCTGAAAAACCATGTATGGACGACCGGCACCGCCAGTGAGATGTGACCCATACGCTCACGACGAACACTTTTTGTCGTCACCTCCACACCACAACGGTCACAAATAATTCCTTTATAGCGCACCCTCTTGTATTTACCGCAATAGCACTCCCAGTCCTTCGTTGGACCAAATATCTTCTCGCACATCAAACCATCTCGCTCCGGCTTGAAGGTACGGTAGTTGATTGTCTCCGGCTTCAGCACCTCGCCCCTGGAGTGGGCGAGAATGCTTTCAGGAGAGGCTATACTGAACTTTATCCTTGAAAATTCACCTTTTAAGGGCGATGCTCCCTGTGAAAAAATCATAATCAATATCCTTTTTAAAACGACTCTTGTTAACGTCCGTTAATCATGTACACGCCAACCAACACATTACTAAGGAACCTTGTCGTCAATACGAATCTCAAGGCCAAGACCCTGCAACTCCCTGACAAGCACATTGAAGGACTCAGGTATACCGGGCTCCGGCAAATTCTGGCCCTTAACAATCGCTTCGTAAGTTTTATTTCGTCCGATCACATCATCTGATTTAACCGTCAGCATCTCCCTGAGAATATTGGATGCGCCATAAGCTTCAAGTGCCCACACCTCCATTTCACCAAACCTTTGGCCACCAAACTGTGCCTTTCCGCCAAGTGGTTGTTGTGTAATAAGAGAGTACGGACCAGTCGAACGAGCATGAATCTTGTCGTCAACAAGGTGACTCAGCTTCAGCATATAAATGTAGCCAACCGTCACTTCGTCATCAAAACGCTCACCGGTACGTCCATCATACAAACTTACCTTCCCGTGAGCTGGAAGACCAGCCCTCTCAAGCTCATGCTGCACCTCTTGATACGTGGCACCATTGAAAATTGGTGTCTTGAACTTCACCCCGAGCGTTTTAGCTGCCCAGCCAAGCGATGTTTCATAAAGCTGACCAATATTCATACGGCTTGGAACACCAAGAGGATTAAGTACAATATCAACCGGAGTGCCGTTTTCCATAAATGGCATATCCTCAATTGGCAGGATTTTACCTACAACACCTTTATTCCCATGACGCCCAGCCATTTTGTCGCCGACCTGAATCTTTCTTTTCTGAGCGATATACACCTTTGCAAGCTCTTCAATGCCCGGTGGCAGCTCATCACCTACATTAATCTTGTACTTCTCATTATCACGCTCATCAGCAATATCCTTGAGCATAAAACGGAACTCCTTGACGAGACGAACAACATTGTCATTACTCTTTTTGGAATCCGTCACTCCTTTTGAAAAATCTATTGATTCGAGAAATGGCATACTGCTGAATTTAGCAAAGAGACTCTCATCAAACAGAGTTCCCTCTGCCACGAGCAATTTGCCTTTATCGCTGTAAAGGCCGGTTGAAGATTTCCCCTCAAGCAGTTGTTTCACCCATTTAGCAAACCGCTTCCTCAAATCATACTCCCTGGCATCGTACCTTTTGTCAACCAGCTCAATCTTCTCTTTAACGTCCAGACCAACCTTTTTCTTGCGGCTGAAAAGTTTTGTCTTGATGACAATACCCTTCATACCCGCAGGCACGTGCATCGAAGCATCCTTGACATCACTCGATTTATCACCAAAGATAGCCCTCAAAAGCTTCTCCTCAGGAGTCGGATCACTTTCGCCTTTAGGTGTTATTTTGCCAACAAGAATATCTCGTTCTTTGACCTCAGCACCAATTCGAACAATTCCGTTCTCGTCCAGGTTTCTCAGTGCTTCATCGCTGACATTATAAATATCTCGGGTAAACTGCTCCTCACCCCGCTTTGTATCTCGAACATTGGCCTCAAACTCGTGAATATGAATCGAGGTAAAGACATCATCATACACCAGTCTTTCACTGAGAATAATAGCATCCTCAAAATTATATCCCCGCCAGGGCATGAAAGCAACCAGAACATTCTTCCCAAGCGCCAGTTCTCCATTTTCTGTTGAGGAGCTGTCTGCCAGTACTGCCCCTTTTTCAACACGCTGACCAATCTGAACGATAGGCTTCTGTGAAATGCAGGTATCCTGGTTAGAACGCTTGAATTTGATAAGCTTGTAGGTTTTCACCCCCTCATCGGGATCAAGCATTGACAAGCGGACATCATTGTCGGTGTTAATATCGTAACGTACCGTAATATGGTCGGCTGTCACATCTTCAAGAATACCTGAACCTTCTGCGACAACCACAGCACGTGAGTCTCTCGCCACTTTTGACTCCATGCCTGTGCCGACCACAGGAGCTTCCGCCGTCAAAAGAGGTACCGCCTGACGTTGCATGTTAGCGCCCATAAGTGCACGGTTACCATCATCGTGTTCAAGGAACGGGATTAAAGCCGCTGCCGCACTGACAATCTGTACCGGTGAAACATCCATAAAATTAATGTCCTCTACTGCAACAACAGGATAGTCCCCCTTTGTTCTGGCCTGAACCGTCTCAAGGGCAATTTTCCTGTTAGCATCAAGCGGAACACTGACAGGCACCGTAATCTTGTTCTCCTCATCTTCTGCCGAAAGCATCAGTACCGTATCGGTTACCTGACCCTTTTCGACAACTCTGTAAGGCGTCTGGATAAATCCCTTATCGTTGATCTCAGCATAGACTGACAGAGAAGAGATAAGGCCAATATTTGGACCTTCAGGAGTTTCGATTGGGCACAAGCGGCCATAGTGCGTATAGTGAACGTCACGAACCTCGAAACCTGCACGCTCCCTGGTTAATCCACCTGGTCCAAGAGCTGAAACCCTTCTCTTGTTGGTCATCTCAGCCAGAGGATTTGTTTGATCCATAAACTGAGAAAGCTGACTCGTAGCAAAGAAACTTGATACCACACTTGATACCGTTCGTGCATTGATCAGGTCAGCAGGAGCTATCTTGTCAGAATCTCTTGAGTTAAGCTTTTCCCTGACATTTTTGCCCATTCTGGCGAGACCTATCACAAACTGTGCTGCAAGCTGCTCACCAACCGAGCGTACCCGACGATTGGCCAGGTGATCGACATCGTCAACTTCGGCTAATCCATTGACAAGCTTGATGAGATAGTATATAACAGCAATGATATCATAATGGGTCAACACCAGAATATCCTCGCCCGTCGGCTCGTCTGAAAAAGACTGGATTGTCTGAAGAATTCTCTCATAAATAGTATCTGAAAGCTGCTTAAGCTCTGGTGTTTTTGCCAGATAACCATTAAGATCCTCAAACTCTTTTGAAAGCTTTTTCTTGATCCTGTAACGCCCGACATCGCCAAGATCATATTTTTTCTGATTGAAAAAGGTGCGTTCAAGGAAACTGCGTGCAGCATCTATATCAGGTGCCTCATTGGCTCTCAACTCCTCATAAACAATCTCAAGTGCCTCCTCTTCAGTAGCAGAACTATCATTAAGAATCGTATTGATAATGATAGATTTATCAGGCCCCTTGTCTCCACCGGAGAAGGCCTTCATCACTTTGACACTCTTATAGCCAGCGGCAAGAATTTGATCGAAAATATCCTCTGTGATTGCACTCCTGGCACTCACCACCTCACCAGTCTGCATATCTACAATATCGGAAGCAAGATACATCCCGACCAACTGTTCCCTCTTGCTTCCCTTGAGAGGTATCTCCTCAACAAGATCAAAAAGAGCAAGAATATCTTCATCACGGGCAAAGCCGATAGCGCGAAGTAGTGCGCTGACCAGAAAATTTTTCTTCTGGTCGATATAGACAAAAATCTGATTATTAATATCAGTCTGGAACTCAATCCACGAGCCTCTGGTCGGCACGATTTTGGCCGAATACATTTTTTTTCCATTCGGATGGATCGCCTCGCTAAAGACAACACCCGGTGAACGGTGAAGCTGAGCCACCACAACGCGCTCTGCACCGTTAACAATAAAGGTGCCGCGGTCAGTCATATATGGGATTCTGCCAAGATAAACCTCCTGCTGTATCGTCTCTTTCCAGTCAGTTTCATCAGCTTCGTCTTTATAGGAGAGCTTCAGTTTAACTTTCAACGAAACATCGTAGGTCAGACCACGTTCAATACAGTCCTCAACAGTGTACTTTGGCTTATCAAAGCTATAGGAAATATATTCAAGAAGATAGAGACCCCTGGTATCGGTAATCGGAAACGCTCCGCGCAGCACCTTTTCAAGCCCCTGATCCCTTCTTTTGGCAAGGGGAACACTATCCTGTATAAAGTTATTAAATGAATCTAACTGAACTTTTAGTAAATCGGGGGGCTCTATAACACTTTGAATCTTTGAAAAATCAATACAGGGTGTTGTTTTTGAGTCAGCCACTTTCACATGCACCTCACTTTTATCAATTGCATGAATTACTTACAGATTAAGTCATCACAATCCTCATCGCAATACTGCCCAGGAGTATTCACACCCGACAGAACCTTAATCGTACCATCATGGGAATATTTCATCGAAACTCTTCTTATACAAACAGACAAAGCTCCGTTTCATGTCGAAACGGAGCTCTCTTTAGTAATGACTCATTTCAAAGATCACTTCACCTCGACTGATGCGCCTGCATCCTTCAGCTCTTTGGCAATCTTTTCTGCCTCTTCCTTGGAAACAGCCTCCTTCACCGTTTTCGGCGCACCATCAACAAGATCTTTTGCCTCTTTAAGACCAAGAGCTGTTATAGCACGAACTGCCTTGATGACATTGATTTTGCTCTCCCCAGCCGCAAGAAGCACAACATCAAATTCGGTCTGTTCTTCCACAACTGGAGCATCGCCTGCAGCAACTGCGGCAACACCGGCAACAGCAACAGGAGCAGCACTCACACCAAATTTCTCTTCCAGAGCTTTCACCAGGGCGGAAGCTTCTGTAAGAGTCAACTTACCAATTTCCTCTACAAGTGTTTCGATAGACATTATTCCCCTCTCTTGTTTAATTTACAATGTATAATAATCTCTTGAGTGCGTAATAGCTTTATAGAATCTAACTCTTCTGTTTGGCAATCTGATCGAGAGCACAAACCAGATTTCTCATAACAGCATTGACAACCATAGGAACAGAACTGACCACACTGTTGACAAGTCCTGCTGCTCTTCCGATATTTTCTGTCTTCGTCAACATTTCAGAGAGCATCGGCAACGAATCTGCGCCAAAAACAACTCCATCAATAGAGGCCATCTTGAACTTCAGTGCTTCATTTGTTTTGCTGAACTTTTTGATAACCTTTGCAGGTGCCAAAGGATCATCATAACCGAAGGCAACCCCTGTTGTGGATTTAAGGCCTGGAGCAAGCTTGTCGGCTCCAGCAAGATCACTGAGAGCTTTTTTGACAAGAGTGTTTTTTACCACACGATACTCAACCCCAACCTTGCGGAACTCTCCGCGCAACTCCGCCATTTTTGCAACGTTCAACCCCTGAAATTCTGTCAGATATATCCCCTGTGAGCGGTTAATCTTTGCAGCTACTTCCTGAACAACCTGCTCTTTTTTATCTCGCTTCATCGTTTAAACCGTTTTTATTAGGCGACAAATTTTTCCATTTTAACCTTCACGCTGGGGGACATCGTGCTTGAAAGCGCAATACCCTGCACATACTGACCCTTGGCGGCTGATGGCTTGAGACGAACAACCTCCTTAAGAAAGCTGGTAATATTTACAACCAACTGTTCCGGCTGAAACGAAACCTTTCCAACAGGTGCATGAACATTTCCTGCCTTGTCAACCCTGAACTCTATTTTACCAGCCTTAACCTCTTTGACAGCCTTGGCAACATCCATTGTCACAGTTCCTGATTTTGGATTTGGCATCAAACCGCGAGGTCCCAGGATTTTGGCAACTTTTCCCAACTGACCCATCACATCCGGAGTAGCAATAATAACATCAACACCAGTCCATCCCTCCTGAATCTTCTCAATATACTCTTCAAAACCAACCAGATCAGCGCCAGCTTCCCGCGCCTCTTCAGCCTTCGCCTCTTTGCAGACTACCAGAACAGAAACTGTTTTTCCGGTGCCATGGGGTAGCATAACCGTACCTCGAACAACCTGATCCGCATGACGGGGATCCACACCGAGCTTGACAGCAACATCAACTGTTGCATCAAATTTTGCCTGAGTAATTTCCCTGACCTTCTCTACAGCATCCGCCAGATCGTACTCACGTAAACGCTCGACCTTTGATACTGCCTCTTTGTATTTTTTCCCAGCCATTATGTATTTTTTTTCTAAGTGGTTAAAAAATCGGCATTTCAGCCTCCCACGCCCATAAATTCAAAAACTAACGGTTACTCCTGCACGACAATACCCATACTTCTGGCAGTACCCCTTATCATCTCCTCTGCCCCCTTGCTGTCAAAGGCATTGAGATCGGGCCTCTTCAGCTCAGCAATCTTGCGAATCTGCTCACCTGTTACCGTACCAACCTTATTACGATTTGGCTCTCCAGAACCCTTTTTAAGATTCGCCTCTTTGAGCAGAAGCACCGCAGCAGGTGGTGTCTTTGTAATAAAAGTGAACGACTTGTCAGAGTACACCGTAATTACCACAGGGATGATCATCCCTGCTTCAGATTGGGTTTTTGCATTAAACTGCTTACAGAACTCCATGATATTGACACCCTTCTGACCAAGGGCTGGACCAACGGGAGGGGCTGGGTTGGCCGCGCCAGCAGGGATCTGAAGTTTGATAAAGCCGATTACCTTTTTTGCCATAATCTATTTCTGTTCAGAAGCTTAAATTACTTAAGCACTATTATTGGGAAACTGACTTAACCTGTGAAAAATCAAGCTCTGTGGGCGTGCTGCGGCCAAAAAAGCTTATCATAACCTTAACCTTCATCCTCTCCGTACAAACCTCATGAACAACACCGGTTAACGAACTAAAAGGACCATCAACAACCTTTACTGAATCACCAATCCTGAAGGGTACCTCCACAACTGAACGGTGTTCAACAGTGCTCTCCGGTTCAAGAATCTTTTCTACCTCATCAGGCCTCAATGGAGTCGGCACATCATCAACACCGAGAAAGCCCATAACAGAGGGAATATCAAGAATCAGATTCCTTGTCTGCTTGTCCAGTACAGCTTCTATAAGGACATAGCCCGGAAAAGCGTTTTTTGTAAGACTTCTTTTTTTCCCATTTTTAACCTCTACAAACCGCTCATAGGGTACGTAAATCTGCAATATCTTTTCAGCAAGACCGAAGCGAATGACATCAGCATCTATAGCCTCTTTGACCTTTCGCTCATGACCTGAATAAATCCTGAGTGCATACCAGCGGGCAACAGGAACACCCTGAACATCTATATCCTTTCTTCTTGCACTCATAAACTCACTCTTAACACTGTTATCTTTACAATAACTTCCCCATAACAAAATTTATGACCCAGTCAACAAGAAATGTAAACGTAGCGAGAATACCCGAGACCGTCAGCACAACAATCGTCAAATCCTTGATCTCCTCCTTGCTTGGCCAGATCACCTTCCGCATCTCATTGATCACATCCCGATAATACTGACCTGCCTTGCCGATATAGTTGCTCATGAATCAAGAGTGCGGAATAACATACAGTGAAAAATTCTTCTGCGTGCACGTCAGGAGGGAATCGAACCCCCAACCTGCGGTTTTGGAGACCGCTGCTCTACCAATTAAGCTACTGACGTATCAATCAATATCTCCAAAACCCCCAAAACCTGAGCTGATGATCGGACTTGAACCGATGACCTCTTCCTTACCAAGGAAGTGCTCTACCGACTGAGCTACATCAGCCTGAAACAATATAAAAGGCTGTGGGTAGGGGAGGATTCGAACCTCCGAAGACAGAGTCGACAGATTTACAGTCTGTTGCGTTTAACCACTTCGCTACCTACCCGTTTCCAAGAGCTGGTGATGGGACTCGAACCCGCAACCTGCTGATTACAAATCAGCTGCTCTACCAATTGAGCTACACCAGCAGCTCACGCCCAAAAAACACGGACGGTAATATAATGAAGGGTATCAAAAATACAAAACAAAAACAATTATTTAATTAACCAACATGCACCCCTGCAAAATAACCGGCAAGTCGCACCACTGTTTTTCGAAAAACGAATCGTTGCGAAAAGAGCAGCAGAGCATCAAGCAACGTGGGAAATACCCGAAGACGGTTTCTCATCAGCCCTCTCATTGCTGCTCTGACAACCACATCTGTGCCAGAAAGTGGCAACCTGATTTTCGCTCTATTATGGCCCGAATGTTCAAAAAATCCCGTAGCAATAAAGCCGGGGCAGACAACAACAACCTTAATCCCATAATCCTTCATCTCTGCATAAAGCGATTCACTGAGCGTGATAACAAAAGCCTTTGTCGCGGAATAGATTCCAAGACCCGGAACTCCCTGTAATCCTGCAATCGAGGCGATATTAATAATATTCCCTTTTCTCTGCTCAACCATTTCAGCAGCAAACAGACGGGTAAGATGTGCCATCGCCATCGTGTTAACCATCATAATCTCTTCAAGTCTTGTCAGCGGAATCTCCCTGAAAGCGCCTGCCCATGACAATCCAGCACAATTTACCAGGAAATCAATCTTGATATGATGATCATTGCAAAATTGATACACCAATACTGGAGCATCAATGTGGCTTAAATCTGCCACACACACTTCAACCACCCCTTTTCCCGCTTGACGAAGCTCCTCTGCAAGAAACCGCAACTTCTCTTCTGACCGTGCAACAAGCACGAGATGATGACCTCTTGCAGCAAAATAACGGGCAAAGGCTTCACCAATACCCATCGATGCCCCTGTGATCAAGGTAAAAAACATCGCTGTTTCAGAGCAAATCAACTGGTTCTACCCATCTTCCGCGCTCTTTTACCAGTGCTATGAGCCGATCAACAGCCTCATGTTCAGAAATATTTTCAGCAACACACTCCCGCCCGACATAGAGACTGATGCAATTTTTTCCTGCGCCAACATAACCGAAATCGGCATCAGCCATCTCACCAGGCCCATTAACGATGCAGCCCATAATGCCAATCTTCAACCCCTTGAGATGAGCCATCCGCTGCTTGATTGAGCCAGCCGCCTTTTCAAGCTCAAAATAGGTTCTTCCACATCCAGGACAGGAGATAAATTCAGTCTTTGACATCCTGATTCTTGCCCCCTGAAGAATATTGAATGCGAGATTAACCTCGTCATTACTGGCAAGTGTGGTATGCAATGCAACCATGTCACCAATGCCATCACAAAAAAGAGTGCCTGTCTGCACAGAAGCCTCAACGAGAGTGTCTAGTCGAACAGAGGAGTCTCCCTTAAAACGGACAACAAGAGGATAGTCGAGACCATAGCTGTTAAACACCTGCACAAGCCTCCGATAAACAAAGACGACATGAGCCGACTGCACCGAAAAGAGGAGCCGCTCTACCCCCCGCTTCCGCAATTTATCAGCAAGATGAACAAGCACTCCGGCTGGAACCGCATTCCCTGACTCCTTATGAAGAAAGCATAACTCAACAACTGCTGGTGGCTCATTGTCGAAAAGCTGCAACAAATCGTTTTCAAGCCTCTCTCCCTCAACAATATCAAATCTCACCTTCGACACCTTGTTGAGCAGACGGGTAAAAAGAGAGAAATCACTTGTCGATGCAGCAACAAAACGAGCCGCATCCCCAAGTTTGGCAAACAGCTCATCAAGCAAGAGAAGATCATCTTCACTGCTGATACCAACAGATACCAACTCGGAACGGATGGCATCCTTCGGTTTGCTCAAAGCAAGCCGCTGTGTAATCTCTTCAAAAACAGCTTCGCCATCAGCAAGCAACGCGTGCACCTCAGTTTCTACCCTGGGAACATTACCTCCCCCGACAGCAACATCAGCGATCGTGAACTCGCTTGAAAGTCTGCGTTGATAGGTAAATGGGTTGAACGGGAGTTGTTCAGGAGAAGAGAGAAGAGCTGCGGACTGTTTATTGCGGCTCTCAATAACATGCTTCAGCGGAACATGCCCCCTGTCGCCATTGACAAGGTGAAAATCATTGTATTTCCTGACAATAGCAAAACCTGCCGGCACCTCGCTCACCGGATCTTCCGTCAGGGAGACCCTGATGGTATCACCAAGACCATCTTCCAGTAAGGCACCGATACCCATAGCCGACTTGACACGCCCCTCATCACCATCCCCTGCTTCAGTAACCCCAAGATGTAGCGGATAGGCGTAACGAAGTTCTGCATCTGCCTTTTGAACAAGGAGCCGGTATGCCTGGATCATAACCCGGACATTCGATGATTTCATCGAAAACAGAATCTCGTGATATCCCATCTCTTCACAGATTCTTGCAAACTCTATGGCGGCCACAACCATTCCTTCCGGTGAATTACCATAACGACTGACAATTCTGTCTGACAACGACCCATGATTGGTGCCGATCCGCAGAGAGACACCATACTGGCGAGCTTTTTCTACCAGAGGCGCAAATTCAAGCCTGACCCGCTCAATCTCCTGCTGATAATCCTCTTCAGAATAGTCATTGTTTGAAAACTTCCGTGTATTGGCATAATTGCCTGGATTAATACGAATGTTGTCAACAAATTCGACCGCTTTCAATGCTGCACGTGCAGAAAAATGAATGTCAGCAACAAGCGGTGTCTCTATCTTGTCACGACGAAGCTGTTCCCTGATGTTTCTGAGGTTCTCAGCATCCTTTTCGGCTGGTACCGTAAGTCTTATAATTTCACAACCGGCCTCATACAACCGTCGGCACTGATCAACGGTCGCAGCCGTATCAAGTGTATGGGTATTGGTCATGGACTCTACCC
>CAIOLC010000040.1 GCA_903859055.1 uncultured Chlorobiaceae bacterium
CTACTAATGCTCTTGGAGTTACTTCGAAATCTGGCCGTTATGGCGGCACCTACGCTCATAAGGATATTGCCTTTGAGTTCGCCTCATGGATCTCCGTCGAATTCAAGCTCTACCTTATCAAGGAGTTCCAGCATCTCAAGGATGACGAAAACCGGCGACTTTCTCTCTCATGGAACCTTAACCGTACACTCTCAAAACTGAACTACCGGATTCATACTGATGCCATCCGCGACCATCTCATCCCAGCGGAAATCACACCTGCGCAGGCAGCCATCACCTACGCTAATGAGGCTGACATCCTCAATGTTTCCCTCTTTGGCCTGACCGCGAAAGAGTGGCGTGATGCCAATCCAAAACTTGACGGCAACATGCGCGACCATGCCTCTGTGGAGCAGTTGCTCGTACTTGCCAACATTGAAGGGATGAATGCGGAGTTTATTCGCATGAACCTTGCGCAGGGCGACCGACTGAAACGGCTCAATCAGATCGCCATTCGTCAGATGCAAACCCTTACCGCAGTGCCTGTTCGTTTACTCCCTGCAGGCACCGGAAAGGAGGGGCAGGTATGAACGGAGAGGTGAAACCCGGTTATAAGCTGACTGAGGTTGGGGTGATTCCTGATGATTGGGAGTGTACTACAGTTCAGGGAATAGCGTCATCAGTTCGTAATGCAATTGTGGGAGGGCCATTTGGTTCGGATTTAGTTTCAAATGATTATGTAAGTTATGGTGTTCCGGTCATTCGTGGCCAGAATATGGGCACCCGTTGGGTTTCGGGCGACTTTGTATTCGTATCAAATGCAAAGGCTGATTCATTGGAATCGAATCTCGCTCATCCATTCGATCTCATATTCACACAACGCGGAACACTTGGGCAAGTAAGTCAAGTTCCTGAAAAACTATTTGACCGTTACTTGGTTTCGCAGAGCCAAATGAAGCTTACCCTTAATCGTAAAATTGCAGATCCAAACTTTTTTTATTACGTCTTTAGCAGCAAGGGGCAGCAAGAGCTAATACGGAAAAATACTATTCAGACAGGTATTCCTCATATCAATCTTGGGATACTGCGGACTCTTCCCGTTCAACGCCCAACTTACCTCGAACAACGTGCCATTGACGAAGTTTTGAGCGATGCGGATGCTCTCATTGAATCCCTTGAGCAACTCATTACCAAAAAACGCCAGATCAAACAAGGCACCATGCAGGAACTGCTCACCGCCAAAAAACGCCTGCCGGGTTTCAGCGGGGAGTGGGAGTTGAAGAGGTTGGGTGATGTAGTTAAGATTTCAAAAGGACAGCTCATTACTGAAAAAAATGCAATTTCAGGTGAAATACCTGTTATTGCTGGTGGCAAAAAGCCTGCATATTTTCACAATAAGCCAAATCGTACAGGCAAGACGATTACTGTCAGTGCATCAGGTGCAAGTGCTGGCTACGTGGCGATTTTTGATGAACCCATCTTTGCTTCAGATTGCTCAACCATAAGTGAGGGTGATGGGTATTCGATTGAGTTTATTTACTCTCAGCTTCAGTTAAAGCAGGATATCATTTATAAAGCTCAAACAGGTGGGGCCCAGCCGCATATCCATGCCGTTGATTTAATGCCAATTGAAATCGGAGTGCCAACTTCTTCAGAACAACAAGCAATCGCCATAATTCTGTCTGACATGGATGCCGAGATTGACGTGCTGGAAGTAAAGTTTGAAAAAGCTCGTCAGCTAAAGCAAGGCATGATGCACAATCTTTTAACCGGAAAAATCCGACTGGTATGAAAAACTACTATCGAGTTATGCTTGGACGTCAGAGTGTCTATGCTTCTGAATGTTTTAGAGGGGGATTTATAGGCACTGACTTTGGTATTAATGAAGATCTCAGTCGAAAGCTTCCCGAAGAATGGAAAGATTTCAACAAGCAGTTTATCCCTGTCTTTCTTGCCAATGAACCCGATAAAACAAAAATAGGCGCGGGTTTAGCTTGTGGTGCACTTTGGACGGTTTCGAAAGGCATCAAGAAGGATGATATCGTTCTTAGTCCCGATGGTACGGGTTCATATAGAATCGGTGAGGTTTTGGGTGACTATTATTATTCCTCTGGACAGGAGTTGCCCCATCGACGGAAGGTGCGTTGGTTCGATACGACTATCGACCGTTCAGTCATGAGTGAAGCTTTGCAGAACTCAACTGGTTCTATAGGAACTGTCAGCACTATTTCTGTTCATCGCGATGAAATTGAGCGTTTGATAGGGGAGGCTTCGTCGCAGGTTACTCTTTTATCTGCTGATCAAACAATTGAAGACCCGGTTGCCTTTGCGATGGAGAAGCATCTTGAAGCATTTCTTGTAGCTAACTGGAATCAAACTGATCTGAGTCGCGAGTTCTCGATTTTTGAGGAAGACGGCGAGGCAGTTGGGCAGCAATATGCCACAGATGCAGGGTCAATTGATATCCTTGCAATCAGTAAAGACAGAAAGAAACTCTTGGTGGTTGAGCTGAAGCGTGGTCGAGCAACTGATGTGGTTGTTGGTCAGGTGCTCCGATATATGGGGTTCGTTAAAGAGCAGATCGCAGAGGCCGACCAAAAAGTCGAGGGCGTTATCATTGCACTTGACGATGACAAGAAAATGCGCTGGGCACTCATGTCAGTTCCTTCCATAACTTTCTATAGGTATCAGATCAGCTTTAAGCTTATCAAAGCATAGAGTGAAAATCAAAAATTACGCGAAATGAAACCCCTCCGCCTTTTCATCAGCAGCGTTCAAAAAGAGTTCTCGACTGAACGGGCGGTACTGCGTGATTATTTGCGCGGTGATGCCCCGATGCGTCGGTTTTTTGAGCCATTTTTGTTTGAGGATGTTCCTGCTGCTGACCGGAGGGCTGATGAACTTTATCTTGCTGAAGTTGAACAGTGCGACATCTATCTTGGCTTGTTCGGTAACGACTATGGGTATGAGGATGCTGATGGTCTCTCACCAACAGAGCGTGAATTTGATGCGGCAACCTTGCACCACAAAACAAGGCTGATTTTTGTGAGAGGCGCGGAGGCTGAGACGCGGCATCCCAAAATCCAGAAGCTGATTCAGCGGGCGGGTAGTGAGCTGATACGGAGGCGGTTTGTGACGAGTGCCGAACTGCTTGTTGATGTTTATGCTGCTCTTGTGCAGGCACTTGAAGATTTGGAGCTGATTCGTACCGGGCCCGTTTGATGCGGCAGTATGCCCTGACGCTTCGCTGGCTGATCTTGATGCAGAGGCGATGGTTCGCTTTATTCGCAGGGCGCGACTGTTGCGCGGGTTTCCCCTTCAGGAAGATGCCTCCGCTTTTGAGCTGTTGACTCATCTCAATTTGCTGAACAAGGGTCGGCCTTCTCATGCTGCGGTGCTGTTGTTCGGCTTCTATCCCCAGCGTTTTCTTATCTCTTCGGAGATCAAGTGTGCTCATTTTCATGGTACAAGGGTTGCCAAGCCGATACCATCATATCAGGTATACAAGGGGCGGGCCTTTGAGCTTGTCGATCAGGCCGTTGACTTTGTTCTCTCGAAAATCGACCTTGCTGTTGGTACTCGTGCCGAAAGTGCGGAGGTTCCTGTCACCTACGAAATCCCTCCTGAAGTGGTGCGGGAGGCAATTGTCAATGCTGTTGCGCATCGGGATTATACCAGTACCGGCAGTGTTCAGGTTATGTTGTTTGCTGATCGACTGGAGGTGTGGAACCCCGGTACTCTTTCGCCATCGCTGACCCTTGAAAAGCTCAGAAAACCTCACGGATTGAGTATTCCGGTGAAAGTGTACCACCGATTCCGGGCGAAAGTGTACCACTGATTCCGGGCGAAAGTGTACCACTGATTCCGGGCGAAAGTGTACCACTGATTCCGGACGAATATGTACCACCGATTCCGGAGCAAAGTGTACCACCTTTTTCATGCCAGATTTGCTGTTAGAACTTACAAAATTATTTCCAA
>CAIOLC010000041.1 GCA_903859055.1 uncultured Chlorobiaceae bacterium
AATTTGAGTTGGTCTCAATCCATCGCGCCTGGGAAGAACATCGCGTCTACTACTACGACACACCAGGGCATCTACGCTCATTGCCCATCAGTTGGACTACTATCCAAGAACCGGACCCGTTTATAACAATCGCCGAGGGGCGTACCCCCTTTCGCATCTTCGACCTCTTTGTCAATCGGCTTTGAAATTTGACCCACCATCGGCGTCCAAAATTGACCCACCTCAGGTAGTTTTTTTGTACCCTCCGACAGTGCCGAAGGGTATTTGATTTTAATTATTGATCCTTGTTTTTATTCTCCAGCTGTCGTTTCCTGTTTCTACTATTTCACAGTGATGTGTCACCCTGTCCAGAAGCGCAGTGGTCATTTTGTTGTCCCCGAATACTTGCGGCCATTCCCCGAAGGTCAGATTTGTGGTTATTATTACTGACGTTCGTTCATACAGTTTCGATATCAGGTGAAACAGGAGTTGCCCGCCGTTTCGTGAGAATGGCAGGTAGCCAAGCTCATCCAGCACAACCAGGTCGTGCCGGGTCATATGTTCGGCTATGTGCCCCCCCTTGCTGTTCAGCTTTTCTTGTTCAAGTTGGTTTACCAGATCAAGGACGTTGAAGAATCTGGCTTTTCTGCCGTTTCTGATACTTTGCCGTGCAATTGCAATGGCAAGGTGCGTTTTGCCGCTTCCGGTACCCCCCACCATAATCACGTTGGTGTAATCAGCGATAAAGTTCCCTTCATGAAGGTTCCTTACCTGCATCTCATTCGCCGGAGACTCTGTGAAGTTGAAACAGTCAAGTGCTTTTTCCACCGGGAACTTTGCCAGACTCATACGATAGCGAATACTTCTGACTTTTCTCTCCGCCATCTCTGCTTCCAGCAGATCACAGAGTATCTTGTCCGGTGTCGCCCTGCTCTTGATCCCAGCCGCCAGAATTTCGTCGAAGGTTGCCTTCATACCGTACAGACCAAGGGTTCCTATGGCCTCCATCAGTCGTTCACGCAGTACCATCATAGACACCACCCCTTCACGAGGCGGTCATAGCGACTGCAATCTGCTAACGGAATCAGGTTAAGCAGCGGCAGTTGTGCTGATATTTCCACCGGTGGCGTTTTCGGTTCGTCGTGCCGTTTGGACAGTATGGCGAGCACAACGTCGCCGCTGACAGTTCTGTCTGATACTGCTTGTATACAGGCGCTTGTTACCGACTCAAGCCCGTAGCGCCCAACAACGGTCAGGATACTGACAAACTGACGGTCGCCATCAGATTTCTCTTCAAGAAGTTTCCTGACCTCACTCATCGCTTCCGGCAGTTCCCATTGCCTGAAGGGAGCACCGTTGCGTAATGCTCCAGGTTTCTTCTCCAGTACCGCCAGATAATGCCACGGATCGTAAATGACTTTGTCTCGGCCAAGATATCGTTTGTGAACGCCGACGGTGATGCCGTTCATTACTACAATGATCCGATTGGCGTACGCTCTGACCTGAACCGTTTTACCGACAGTCATGGCATTAACACTGTAGCGGTTACGGTCAAAGCTGATCAGGAGTTGCGGTGATACGCGGGCAACGTTTTCCTGATAGCCGTCAAAGATTGATACCGGTAGCGGCAGCAGCGACGGCTTCTCGCTGGCAAAGACCTGGTCAACCGTCTGATCCTTCAGCTCAGGATGTTTGGCTGTAGCACACTGATGGCGGCATTCATCTGCCAGCCATTCGTTTAGTTCTTCAAGATCGGTAAAGGTTCTTCGTTTGGCAAAGAAACGCTTGCGCACAACGCCAACCTGATTCTCGACCTGACCTTTCTCCCAGCCGGCCGCAGGGGTGCAGGCAACCAGATCAAAGAGGTAGTAGGAGGCAAGGTTCTGGAAGCGCCGGTTGAATACTCTGTCTTTGCCCATCAGCACTTTGGTGACGACCGCTTTCAGGTTGTCGTAAATGCCACGACGACAGGTACCGCCAAAAAATTCAAAGGCACGGGAATGGGCGTCAAGCACCATCTCCAGGGTCTCGCGGGTGTAGGCGATGCAGAAAAATTTGCGACTGTGGCAAAGTCGGAACTGGGCAATCTTTACCTTCGTCTGAATACCACCCAGCAGCAACTGCTCATAGCTCCAGTCAAACTGAAAGGCATCGCCGGGATCATATTCAAGAGGGATAAAGGCATTGACGAGAGCCGTGCCATCCTCTCTCTTACAGGTGCCGACATAACGGCGGACTGCATCGTAGCCGCCTTCATAACCTTCACGCTGAAGTTGCTCAAACAGGATCTGGGCGCTTTTGCGATGACGGACAGGCTTGCCGGCATCTTCCTTCAACAGCTCTGTGAGCCGCTCAATAAAGCTGCCGAGCTTCGGACGGGGTTGTTCACTCCGCTCGTACACCTGATCGGTTGCTCCACTGCGGATAATTCTTTTGACTGTGTTGCGGGCAAGGTTCAAGTCGCGAGCTATTTCACGAATTCCTTTGCCGTCTCTAAAATGCGCCTGACGAACTTTACGAATTGTTTCCACGTTCAGCATCTCCTTTAGTCTCCTCTCTCTTATAGAATAAAGAGAGTATGGAGGGGGTGCTGAGGTGGGTCAATTTTGGAAGCCGATTTAGGCTAAAGGTGGGTCATTATTGCATGCCGATTCACACCACGCTTGGCCGGTGGCACAGTCGTACTGCCCTACGAGGACATTGCCGACGTATGCGCTGAGTATGCTTCCCTGTTGCTTCCAGGCACCACTCGGGAAGAATCCGGGTTTGTAGCGGACTCCGATTGATGCCATCTTTTCTACGAATTCGATTTTAGACATGGTGTGCCAGTTCATTTAATCCCCCTGCTTTCCG
>CAIOLC010000042.1 GCA_903859055.1 uncultured Chlorobiaceae bacterium
ACCGAAGGAGGATTATCTGGCTGTCATCACTGCGTATATTCCTAACCTTGAAGAGTGGGAATACGATTACAAACGAAGGAGGAGACGATGAACTGTATGTATTGTAGCGGGAATATGGAACGGGGGATTGCACCCTTGCATACCGACAGGAAAGGCGATCCCATCTCGTTAGACAGAATTCCTGCATGGGTATGCGGCCAGTGTGGTGAGGTCTATTTTGATGAACTCGAAGTTGAAGCCATTCAAGAAGTCCTGTGCACCCTGGATCAGCGGACTGAAAAGATGGCGAAATCCGCTTGAGGACAAAATGCGTTCAACCTGTACGAAAAGGATAACGGCAGAAATATGAAAACAGTCCCTGTCGCCGAAGTTCGCTCAAATCTCTCAGCACTCCTGAGGGAAGTCGAATCGGGAAATCAAATCGGTATTTCTTTTGGTCCCATGCGACAGCCGATCGCCGATCGCTGTCATTGTTCCAATCGCTGAGTACAAAAGAATCAAAGAGAGAAAACTCGGTTCTTTGGTCGGGAAAGTGAACGTTGAGTTTCGGGACAATTGGAAAATGTCGGACGAGGAATTTTTGAACTCATGACGATCTTGGTTGATACTCACTATCTGATTTGCCTTCTTGAATCGCCAAACACATTCTTATTGGCTTCGCTGGGAAAAATTATCAAGAGGAACTTGTTTGTGTATGAAGCGACAAGAATTTATCAAATATCTGCGATTACAAGGTTGTGAATTTTCCAGAGAAGGTGGATGTCATTCATGGTGGATAAATCGGGCGTTAAATACACGTCAAACCCTTCCCAAAGCTCCCAGCGCCCCAACCACCCACTCAAACCCAATCCTCTCCTGCTACAGCCGTAAATGACTACCCAGCTCGTTCCGCCGCAACTGATCGTACATTGCACTCTCTTCAGCGGTCAGTCGCCTGAGTGCACCAGTTTCGGGAGACGGTTCAACTCTTCGATTTCAAAACTCCGTGACTGGTTTATCGAATTTGAGCAAGCGCGTTGGGATAAACAACTGGAAAACGACTCCGATGCAGGAAAGCTTGATTTCCTTATCAATGCGGCGCTTGCCGAGCACGAAGCAGGATTGACGAGAGACCTTTGATACACAAAACGGCTTCCAGCTTCTGGACTTGCTATGAACGCCTTCCTGTGGGGATTCGCAGTCTCGCCAGGAAGGACTTTCAGATGATAAAGGTCGATCATTGATCACACATTTGTCGATGACCAATGCTAAGCAGATTCTCGCTAACGGCCTTACTGACTTGATAGAATCCGCTCTTGATTTATGGCCGGATTATGGCCGGATAAGCAAATGCCGCAACCGCCCATACTATTTCTACTGCTTTGTAACTATCATTTTTGCATACTGTTATTCATATTGGCACAAGTTGTTATCAGCAAATATCCTGTGCATGAATATGGCCGGATAATGGCCGGATCAGATTTCCACCTCGGTTCTACGATAACACGTTGCAGGGCCAGCTCCAATCGGGTCGAGTAATCCGGCATCCACTAAATTTCGAAGATCCTGATGGGCTTGCCGGTCACTGATGCCGCAGCCTGCTTGCTCAACGTACTCATCCAGGCGGATTGATTCATTGGTTCACGGATTTGCCTTTTCCCAAGAGTTCTTCTGTCAGGGTTCTCACATTCATTTGCTATCTCTCCTTTCTACTTCCTGGCAGATTGCATCGGAATTGCTGAAATGATTCTGGATGATATCCTCCAATGCCGTTGTGATCCGTTTCGGGTAGATGTGTGTTTGATGGCCTGAGATTGTTTGTTATACTACAGACAAAAGTTGTTTTCATAAGGCGACCTCTTCAAGGCAGCAGGATCTGACAAATAGAATTAAGGAAAAATGTTGTCATTGATTGAATAAATAGCTGTTAATAGCGCAGTATTATCGATTATAGTAAAAGTTATGGCGACAATAACGCTGTCTCTATTTGATGATAACTCATATTCGTATGGGATATTAGAGTTTGTTCGTGAATGATTTAACACTGTGGCGAAAAATTCAAAAATCACAATCAAAGGAGTGCCCACTATGTCCGCACTGTTAGTCGAGTTGGAGCAAAAAGCAACCACGCTTTTGCCCGATGAGCGCGCATATCTTGCCGAAGTGTTACTTGAGTCGCTTCGCGACACGTCGTTGGCCGATATTGAGGCAGAATGGGAACATGAAATTGAGAACCGTGTCGCTGCCTTCGATAGGGGCGAGTTGCTGACATACTCGGCTGAGGAAGTTTTTGCCGAAGCAAGGCGTATGTCTCGGTGAAACGCGCACGTTTTATTGCTGCAGCACGCCAAGAATTTCTTTCTGCGATTTCTTACTATGACGAAGTCCAACCTGGTTTTGGTTCAAGTTTCAGTGCCGCAGTAGAGGAAGCTGCAGTCAGGGCATTTGCCTTTCCACTGGCAGGTTCTCCATCTGTTTCGAATACACGCAGAGTGAGCCTCAAGGGTTTTCCCTTCACACTTTTTTACCGTCCTGAAGGTGATGGCGTGGTCATTTTCGCCGTTTCACATCATGCGCGACGTCCTGGCTACTGGACAGACCGTACACGTGACCGCTACTAACCCATTTATTATTCAGGATGTCTCGGTGTGGCGAAGAAAAAACGTGTCGCCATATACGCGGATAACGAACTAAGCGCAATGCAAGAGCGTTCAGAGGCCGGATGGTCTGGCAACTGTTCGCTGCGAGAGAGCTGGCGCATCCGAAAATAGACCAGACACCCTTTCAGATTGGTTCGCTCCACCCATTCCGCCACCTTCGGATGCTGCAGAGTCTCTGCGGCGATACTCTCAATCCGGTCGCCGCCTCCGAGGATCTCCTGCAGCTCCTACTTGAACCTCCAACCTCTTTCTTGTGAGAGTGACTTGCTAATTTGCTTCGTACTCTTGTAAATCAATAGTATTGTTTGTACTTAAAACAAAAGGGTTCTCTTCAGAAAAAATTCCTGTAATATCGGACTATCCTAGCCAAAAAAAGGAGCAGGGATGATGACCAAAACGATAGATATACATACCGCTAACATAACCATCGAAGATCTCGTGTCACTGATTAGTCAGGGGACTGAAGTCATAATGACAGAAGCGAATATCCCATTTGCCCGTATTTTCCCATGCTTTCCACTTCGTCAAGAACGTGTTGCGGGATTACATTCAGAAGCCATTTGGACAAGTGACGATTTTGATGAACCATTGCCTGACGAATTTTGGATAGGTCATCCATGAAAATCATTTTTGATACGCATGCATTTATATGGTGGGATAGCAACCTGACGAGACTTTTTGATCATGCGTTACGACTTCCGAGATCCGTCTCATACACTGATTCTGAGTGCCGCCAGTGTATGGGAAATGCAGATTAAACTGCAATGAGGCAAATTGAGACTCCATTTGCCTTTATCTGAGATTATCGCTACACAACAAGTGACGAATTATCTTGAAATTCTACCAGTCCATCCCCACCATATCATGGCATGAGAGAGTTTGCCAATGTACCATAAAGACCCTTTTGATCGGCTTTTAGCTGCTCAGGCAAATGTTGAAGAAGCCGTATTATTGAGTTGCGATCAGGTATTTACCCATTACCCGGTAAATATTGTGTGGTAATATTGGCGTTTTGGTATGGAAAAGTTAAGTTTCATCGCTGGGTATTCGTGAATATTATTGAAACATTGATTTTGACTTATACTACTTCTATGCCTGATTCTGCCACTACTACTGAATACTTGAAGCTCTCCGTTTCCGAGCGCATTCAGCTCGTCGAAGATATATGGGATAGCATTGCTGCCGATGCGTCAAATACGGTTGAGTTGTCACAAGCCCAAAAGGCTGAGTTACATCGTCGTGTTGCCGAACACCATGCAGATCCTGCCACGGCAGTTCCATGGGAACAGGTTCGAGCAAAATTATTTTTGAGGAAGCCCTGATGTTGATCGTGTTTCGTCCAGAGGCTGAGCAAGAGCTTCTGGAGGCTCAGGCTTGGTATGAATCGAAAGCATTGGGGCTTGGTTTTGAGTTTGCCCGTGCTGCTGATGCGGCAGTGGCATCTGCGCTTCGCAATCCGTTTGGGCATTTACGCATCGAAGGGGAGTTTCGCTGCGTGCTATTTCGTAAGTTTCCCTATACGCTCATCTATCTCCCAAACCTTGATGAGTTGCTTGTGGTTTCGTTCTTTCATCAGTATAGAAAGCCCGGTGTTTGGCTTGAGCAGTTGAGCAGCTAACACGCACGGTATATGTTGTTATCATCATCCGTAATACTGAGTTCAAGCGAGACTGCACGAGTTGTACATGTTAAACTCAAATGTCAGAACATGTACGTTTTTGCGAAATTGAGCTTCAGAAATAAATTTATTACGTCAATGTGAGCCAAAGAGCAGGTTATGAGCACAGTTGAAAAAGATGAAATTCGTGAAGAACGCATTGATTTTGAAGTCATTGTTGATGCGAATGGTCCAGAAGAGCAGGCGATGGGATGGTTCTACTATCTTGATGATAAAATCTCCGTACCCTTCAAAGCCAAATGTATTGCCATAAGAACAATTTCGCCCCTTGACGCAGGTGAAGAAGTTGAGGTTTTGGGGCTGACTTCAGAGGATGAATGTGAACACGAGATGTTTGTAAAGGTCAAGTGGCATGGCCGTGAGTTGGGCGTGCCCTTGGCATAGATTGCCGTAGTTAAGGCGGATGAAGCGACACAGGAAGCGGTTGAAGATTGGCATTATTGGGTCAATCGAGGGTACGAGTTTTAATTGTGTTTGGATAGAGTTACTTCGATACCATGACGAATTTATGAAGGCTTTCAATGGTGGATACGTAATACCCAGAAGAGTATCATATCCAGATTGCTTTTAACAACAGCGCAAGCGAGGTGGTCGTCCTGAAGGAAGCACTTTGGGGCTCAATGTTTGAGAATCTGAATGATGACAACGCATTCAGGAAATTTGAAGTGTCGGATGTCGTCCATACCATCAGGCGGGAAAACGACTCCAACTTGACTCCAGAGTATCTGTATGAAAAAAAGGTAGAACAAGGCGCTGTACTCGGATGCGGCTGAATGGCACTAATGAGGTGTTCGCAAAATTTCACATTTTATTGATACTCAAAAACAGCAATGGGGGTATGTATGAGTATAGCAGAGGCAATTATTAAAGATGTACAAGCTTTGTCAGAGTCGAAACAGGTAGAAGTCCCTGATTTTGTGCAGTATCTTCGTTCAAAGGCAGAAAAACAGGAGAGAAAAGATTGGGCAGATTTCTCCTTATCCTCTGCGATGCGAGGGATGGAGGATGAAGAGGCTCCGTATTCGATTAATGATATCAAGGAATCATTTACATGATTACCGAAGTCCAGATTGTACTGTTTCGATTTTCCCAAACAGATCAAACAGAAGCCAAGCTTCGCCCGGCCCTTTTACCGAGTCGATTACCTGGTCACTATGACGATTGGATGATTTGCATTGCAATCGCTTGATCCCGGTGAAGTAATCGACCTTGATCAAGCCAATGACCTTCAGCGGATAGCAGCAGCTCTGGCAGGTATCGCTGCTCCCGGGCCGGGCCACGAATTCAGCAGTCGCCCGATTGAGGATATTGTCGAAGAGGTTATGGGGGTGCCTGTTCCTCAGCGAAGCAGGCGATATCAGGAAATGTATGATGCTGCCAAAGAGTACTATCGAGTACTTCAGCAGGCACAGGGGGCTGACGACAGGGTGAAAGCTGAATTGAAAGCACGACTTGATAAACTGTCCGCTCCATTCAGCGATAACATTGCCTATCATGCATTTCTCGAAATGGAACGTCTGGATGCCGGGCTTGGTCGATTACACAAGCCGGAGGATCAATAATGCGTCCAATTGTCAGAGGAGTGTGCCCCAAAAATGCCGCTGGGCAGGATATCGCGTTCAAGAAGTATGCGCAAGCACGTGGAGAGTTGATTTCCCGTTTGGGAGAATATTGCTCTTACTGCGAAATGGAACTTGACTCGTCATTGGCGGTCGAGCATGTGCAACCAAAGCAACCGCCAGGCGCAGCAATGCCAATAAAGGCGCGTGAACTTGACTGGAATAATTTTCTGTTGGCCTGCTCCAATTGCAACTCGACAAAAGGCAATACTGACGTTCTCCCTGATGATTACCTCTGGCCTGATTTGGACAATACCTTCCGGGCGCTCTCCTATTCCGAAGGTGGTCTGGTGACGGCATCTACAGACCAAAGCATCAAGGGTTATATCAAGCGCAAAGCTCATAACCTTATCAAGTTGACCGGATTGGATAAAGTTCCGACCAATGATCCACAAGCATCTGACAGACGTTGGCAGAATCGGCGAGAGTGCCGGGATATTGCGGTACGAGCAAAAGAGCGACTGGCCCGGAACTACAATGAAGATTTTAAGGGGCAGATAATTGATACTGCTTGCGCCAAAGGCTTCTGGAGTGTCTGGATGACTGTCTTCATGGATGATGCTGATATGTTGGACCGACTGATATATGCAGAGACAGCATCTTGTGACAACGGGTATCTCTTGCGGTTTGAGTGAGTCGGTATGTGTCGAAATTATCGACGATATGATTGGCAAGACTCATGACGTTATCGTCCGTGTCAGCGGCCAATTGCCTGCCGGATTTCCCGCACAGGTTGCCGATGCAATTTTTGAAGGAATAAGGCTCAAAGCAAAGGCGCTTGCATGAATCGAACGGGGTATGTCGCTTGATACTCATTATCTGATGTGGTCATTTCAATTTGCTATTCCTGTTGATATTGTGTAACATGTACTGCATTGTACAACATGTATTGAGATCTATGATGGAAAAAGAGAAGGTTGATCAGATGATAGGTATCCGCATACCGAGGAGCATTGGGCAACGGCTTGAAAGCCTTGCTCTAAGAACTGGCCGCAGCAAGACATATTACATTCGTGAAGCTATTGTAGAGCATCTCGATGATCTTGAAGATGTTTATTTGGCTGAGCAGGTGCTGGAACGGGTAAGGCGAGGCGAGGAGTCGGTCTCCAGTTTAGAAGATGTGGAGATGCGCCTTGGTCTGGAAAATTGAAATTACGGGTGAGGCTGAAAAAGAGTTGTCCCGGATCGACAAGCCTGCCGCAAAGAGGATCATCAGGTATTTGCGGGAACGTGTTTCCGTTGAGCCGCGCAGTTTGGGGAAGTCGTTGCGTGGAGATCTTTCCGGTCTCTGGAGGTATCGGGTCGGGGATTACCGCGTGATTTGTGAACTATACGATGAGAAGGTTTCCGTTCTTGTGATTCGTATCGGTCATCGGAAGGATGTGTACCGATAATTTAATGAAGGTTAGTAATGGCGGATACTTTATTGAGTGGGAGTGTGGTGCTGATTTGTCAGCGGACACTTCCCGTTCACACCGAAGCTTATGACTTGGTCAATGACCAGGTTATTGACCAAGTTCGTTCTGAACGTGAAACGGTACTCGTTTATTGTCAAATACCACGTTCCAGAAAGGATATTCTTGAGCAACTTGGTCTTGTAAACCATACGCTCAATTTTCGCAAGCCTCTTCTTCCAATCATCGTTGACGGATTGATTGTAAAAACCCTGCCAGACAAGCCAAGCAGCAGCAAACAGCGATATGTTATAACTGAAAAAAGTAAATCTTTGCTTTCAGGGCTCATATCACCTGACACCGCTCAATGATGTTCTGTCAGTTTATCCTTTCATGGGAAACGTGCCCATAATTCTCTCGCCTTGCGATGCAAGAATGGTGATAAATTTATGGGGTAAAAACAAGCAGAACCAGTTGAAAAATATGCAGAAACAGCATCTTCTGGCAACGGGCATCACTTGTGGTCTGAGTGCATCGGTATGTGCCGACCTTATCGATGCTATGATCGGCAAGACTCCTGACGTTATCGGCTTTGGCAGTGGCCCATTGCCTGCAGAAATTCCCGCACATGTCGGTGATGCAATTTTTGAAAGGGTATGTCTCAGGGGCAAGGATGCTTGCCTGAAACGGATGGAGTGATGCCGCTGTGGTCGGTTTTGGGCTGGTGTGTTTTGTTGGCCTGAGATTGTTTGTTACACTGCAAGGACGAGTTATTTTGATAAGGCAGGGTGCCGTTCAATGGTTGATGTATAGCGAAGTACGAACGATCCTGACTCTGTTTCTGTGTTGGAATGGAGGCTCATCCGCTGTTCTGACTCTGCGGACTGCTGAAATCAACTCACCAGATCATATTTCGTTGTTCGAGAAGGTATATTTACTGCGGTTGAGCAATTCTGAATGTTACATTAAACTTCATATTTCCCATGCTTGTGATAATTATCGTACGAAATATTTTCGTGAAAGCGGGTATACACTGAGGCGTGTTTTGGCAACTAATGCTGTTGTCCCTCACTCTGTTGCTCAGCAGTGTACAATAAGCAGTATTGAGATTATGGATATCAAGGTTCTTAGTGAGTTATTAAACAGGCACAAGATTACCATGACTGATATTGACTTAGCCGATCAAATGCGCCTTAAATCTTTATCTGAGCTTGGTGGCTTTATTAGAAATGGTTAAGTCATCAATACAAAATTTCAAAAGCTCCAAAGGCTTTCCAGTGTTCATTTAAAACCTCTTTAAACCTCAATAATGGATTTTGAGTATGATTGCAGCACCACTGGGTATTCATTTCCCTTTTTTTGCCAATAGACATCGCGATTAAGTTGTAAATTTGAATCCTCGTGATTCAAGGTGTGATTGTCTAAAATGTAACGAAGCTCCCCCCGCAAGCTTTCGGGGTATCTGGTTATAGAAGAAATTGAACAAAACTTACAGCCAGCGGTGTGGAATGCAACCCTGAGAGATTGACGGTTATGAAGTAATAATCTGGCTTTTTTATGGACGGAAAACCATCCAAGCACAACTGAGGCTTGATGAAGAAAACAGGAAGTTTCGCCTTATGAAGGAAAAGTACATGAAACGTATGTTGAACGAGGAGGGCTTGTCATGAAGGGAGCT
>CAIOLC010000043.1 GCA_903859055.1 uncultured Chlorobiaceae bacterium
CAAATCTGACATGATTGGGTGGTACACTTTCGCCCGGAATACCTGGTACACTTTACTCCGGTACAGGTGGTACACATTGCTCCGGAATCGCTGGTACACTTTGCTCCGGTAGAGGTGGTACACTATACTCCGGTGTGCTCACTTTCAGCTCCAGCCACTGTTGTCAGTGTCAAAAGTTTTCGATACCGTTGGCAGATCTGATTGCCTCATTGTAAAAAAAAATGAACTTGAGAAGCGACTCACAAACATTCATAAACATTCACAAACATTCACAATGCGTCAATGTGCAGCACTGCTGCAGGAGGTTTTTACGCCCCTTCAGGATGCGTACGATAAATGATCACAGAAGAGCGGGGGGGGCGGACTTCATAGCATGAGTATGAGTCCGCTGAAGAAATACAATTTCCACGCAGCTTACGGCAGGAGAACAGATATGAAAATTGTTATGATCCAGTGAGCATAAACAATAAACACTCTGGAAATTGAGATGTGATACATCAGATATGAATAATATCCGCAAATATAGAGTAACCAGCACCGTGAGCGTTTTTGACTGGAAACTCACCGCCAACCTGCTCTATCTTTTTGCGCAAACGATAGATCATGGAGTCAAGGGCGTGGTTTGCCTGTTGCGTAGCAGGATAGTCCAAAGCATTGCGAATATCCTGACGGGTGACAATCTGTTTTTTCCGCGAGTCAAGAAAAACAATAAATTCATACTCTTTAGCCATTAACTCGATAACAACTCCTTGAGGTGTCGTCAATACCCAGCCATTGGAATCAAGTACCCACGGTGATCCTTCCTGCGTCAATATCATCTTCTCTGCATACGGCACCTCTTGCTGCAACAATGGCCCCGTTTCGAGACGTGAAAAAAGGTTGGCAACGGTGGCAACAAGTTCACGAAAATCCACTGGCTTGACAAGGTAGGCATCAGCTCCTGAACTATAGCCTTCAAGCTTGTCTTCAAGTGCCGAGTGACCAGTCAGCATGATAACACGCATCCCTGTATTGTTTCGCAGGTATTGAGAAAGCACATGACCGCTCTGATCCGGCAGCCCGATATCAAGCAGTGCGATCTGGTATTCATTGCTGGCTATCTCGTGATAAAAATCAAGAGCAGAACCAACTCCGGTGGTACGGTACCCCGACAGCTCGAGATATCTCACAAGACTCTTCCGAAACCATACATCATCTTCGACGACAAGAACTCTTCTGGCCTCAACATTTTCTGGTTCCTGATTCATAAAGAGCAATCATAGTTGCACTTGAATTGAGCAACATGGCATAAAAACAGCATCAACACCAACAGTTAGAATCCTCTATTAAAAGTACATGACAGAAAATCGCCGGGGAAGCACACCGCAAACCAAAAAGCAGGCAAGCTTTGGCCCGAAATATAGCCAAGGTAATCGAAAAAAAAGACCATCACATCAACTCTTCTTCTTTTCTTTCGGTTACATCAGTCTCCGGTAATCGACCGAATACCAGTTGTAGATCAGGATTTTTAAGGAAAAGTTTGCAGCCATTCCACCATACTCTATTTCACGGAAATTTTCGGCATAAGATGAATTGATGGCTCACGCTAAACAGCACAGCAATGTTTCTCATTCCATGAATTATAGGTTATTCGGTAAGGATGTATTGCAATCTTTGAGCTTATACCCGGGAACGCCGAGCTCCAGCTC
>CAIOLC010000044.1 GCA_903859055.1 uncultured Chlorobiaceae bacterium
ATTGGTCATGGACTCTACCCGTATCGGCTGATATCCTCCCAGGAATAATTTTCCAAAAACAACTTCACGAGTTAAACGACGTCGGTACTGGTACATGGAGATGAAAAAACTGTTTAAAAAATTATTGCCCTCTGATAATAAAAAGGGTTTCGCCCGACTTGCGGAAGTTATATCTCTCCCTGGCCGCCTTTTCTATGCTGTCAGGCTCCCTGGCGTGCAAAATTCGCTGCTCATTGTCAACCATCTTCTGTTGCTCACTTTTCTGTCGATCAAGAAGAGAACGATACTCAGCCTCCATACGAACTCTTTTTACAATACCGTAATCGTCAAAAAGAGCCCAAAAAACAAAAACAACAGCAGCAATCCTGACAAGAATTTTTTTAGGGTTGGAGTGGAGATACTCCCAGATGGCATTGGACTGGACAAGTTGGATAATCTTCTTCACACCACACAAGAGTTTTTACCAAAATAAAAGCAAAGGAGCCCTTTAAAAAAGGGCTCCCGGCAAGAGTTTATCAGACGCGGAAAGCTTTTTTCCCAGGGTAGCGTGCCTGATCGCCAAGCTCCTCCTCAATACGAAGCAGCTCGTTATATTTCGCCATGCGATCCGAACGTGACATACTGCCAGTCTTGATCTGACCGGCGTTTGTTGCCACAGCAATCTGGGCGATGGTACTATCCTCCGTTTCGCCACTGCGATGGCTGATGACTGAGGTATAGCCATTAATTTTAGCAAGATCAATGGCCTGGAGTGTCTCGGTAAGTGTACCAATTTGGTTGACCTTGATCAGAATTGAATTTGCAACCCCCTTCTCTATGCCTTCAGCCAACCTTACACTGTTGGTGACAAAAAGATCGTCGCCGACAAGCTGCACCCTTGAACCAATCTTGTCCGTTAACAGCTTCCACCCCTCCCAATCATCTTCGGCCATTCCATCCTCAATAGAGATAATGGGATAGTTCGTAGCCCACTTTTCCCAGTACTCAGCCATCTCAAGAGAGGTCAACTCCTGCTTTGAGGATTTTTTGAAGACATAGCGTTTTTTTGCCGAATCGTAAAACTCTGAGCTGGCTGGATCAAGGGCTATCATAACCTGAGCATCTCCAAGCCCCCCTTTATCGGTGGGGGAACCCGCCTTATAACCAGCTTTGCCTATTGCCTCAATCACCAGTTCAATGGCCTCCTCATTGGAACGGAGATTGGGAGCAAAGCCACCCTCATCACCAACAGCAGTACTTAACCCTTTGCTTTTGAGAAGTGCCTTGAGCGCATGAAAAATTTCAGCACCACAACGAAGTGCATCCGAAAAAGAGCTGAAACCTGCTGGCATGATCATGAACTCCTGAAAATCAACGGTATTATCAGCATGAGCGCCACCATTCAGCACATTCATCATAGGTACCGGAAGAGTGTTAGCCATTGTCCCGCCAATATAGCGGTAGAGAGGCAGGCCTGTATAATCAGCACCAGCCTTCGCACAAGCCATCGACACACCGAGCAGTGCATTGGCTCCAAGCCTTGCTTTGTTGGGCGTTCCATCAAGGGCAAGCAGCACCTGATCGATCTCCTCCTGTTCAGTGACAAGCATACCGTTCAGTGCGTCATTGATAATCGTATTGACATTCTCCACTGCCTTGAGCACTCCCTTGCCCAAATAAACAGCAGCGTCACCATCCCTGAGTTCTACTGCTTCATGTACTCCAGTGGAAGCACCACTTGGCACCGCTGCACGCCCAAATGAACTTTCCGTATACACATCAACTTCCACCGTCGGATTTCCCCTTGAGTCAAGGATCTGACGGGCAATAATTTTCCTGATAATAGGCATAACAAAATATATTTATGTTGGTTACGTACTTTTATGCGCAAAAAAACCTGGAAGCAACTCTGTTGCAAAATATACCTGAAAATATATCCTTTTTTCAAGACCATTTCATTGTTACGACTTCAGCATATCATACTTTTTTTTGTTTATTACAATTCGGGCTGATTTTGATGTGCAAAACTGACAGTCTGATATTTTGTTATCTGTTTAAACAGGAGTCATGCCATGCAAGCCGTACAACCGGACCAACTGCGAAACATTGTCATTACAGGCCATGCCGGAAGCGGCAAGACCATCCTTGCCGAATCCCTGGCTCTCTCAATGGGAGTTATTAAGCGACTCGGCACGATTGAAGAGGGCAACACCATCTCCGATTACTCTGCTGATGAAATTGTGAGAAAACACAGTTTGAACACCAGCCTCATCAATGGGCTCTGGAATGGGCTTAAAATAAATATTATCGACACCCCCGGTCTGCTTGATTTTCACGGAGATGTAAAATCTGCCATGCGCATTGCTGATACGGTGCTGATTACCGTTAATGCTGCGGCTGGCGTTGAGGTTGGCACCGATACCGTCTGGGAATACACCAGGGAGTACTATAAGCCAACCATGTTTATCCTGACAAAACTTGATGCTGACCGCGCCAGCTTCAAGACTACCATACAGGAGCTGCAAGATCATTTCGGACATCTTGTAACACCGATACAGTTCCCGGCTGATGAGGGGCTTGGCCATCATACCCTTATCGACGTGCTCATGATGAAACAACTGGAGTTCAACCCCGATAAACCGGGTGAGATGGCAATTTCAGAGATTCCCGATCTTTACCTGAAACGTGCGGAAGAGCTCCATCAGCAGCTTGTTGAGGCTGTAGCAGAGACCGATGAGGAGCTGATGAACAAATTTTTTGAAGTCGGCAATCTTACTGAAGAGGAGCTGAGGTCAGGAATACAGTCTGCGCTTCTTACCAGAACATTTTTTCCGCTCTTCTGTACCTCTCCGCTCCACCTTATTGGCACTGAAAGATTGCTGAACGCTATTACCAACATCTGCCCCTCTCCGATTCAAAGGGGGCCGGAACATGCAATATGTAGTGCAGACGAGACAAAACAACTGATTCAGCCAAATCCGGATGGACCAACTCTTGCATTTATTTTCAAGACAATGTCAGAGCCAAGGGTCGGCGAGATATCCTACCTCAGGGTTTATTCCGGTCATATTGAAAGCGGCCACGAGCTCATTGATGTTCAGACCGGGCAACTGCAAAAACTTGGCCAGATCTACACCATTCTTGGTCAAAAGAAAACACCTGTTGAAAAGCTGCTGGCTGGCGATATTGGCATGGTTGTCAAGCTTAAAGATGCACATACCAATGATACCCTTGCCGACAAGGGGACAAGTTGCCGCATCAGTCCGATTATTTTTCCACTCCCGGTACTGGCGACGGCAATCATGCCGGTGACCCAGGGTGATGAAGAAAAAATATCAGAGGGGCTCCATCACCTGCATGAAGAGGATCCCAGCTTTGCGCTTGAGCACGACGTGGAATTCAACCAGACTATTCTGAAAACCCTTGGTGAAACTCATCTGGATACCATTATCGGCCGGCTGCAGGATAAATTCAATGTCACGGTGACTCTTGCGCCCATCAGAATTCCTTACCGTGAAACTATCCGACTCTCCTCATCAGCACAGGGGAAATATAAGAAACAGTCTGGTGGCAAAGGTCAGTATGGTGATGTCTGGATAAAGATTGAGCCACTTGCCCGTGATACAGGTTTTGAATTTGCCAGTGAAATTGTTGGTGGTGTCGTCCCCTCAAGATATCTGCCAGCCGTCGAGAAAGGGTTGAGAGAAGCTATAACGACTGGTATCCTTGCTGGCTATCCTGTTGTCGATCTGAAAGCTGTTGCGTACGACGGCTCTTATCACCCCGTTGACAGTTCAGAATTTGCCTTCAAAATAGCGGCAAGCATGGCATTCAAGAGCGCTTTCGAGAAGGCCAAGCCACTCCTGCTCGAACCTGTCTACTCTCTGAATGTCTATGCTCCAGAACAGTATACAGGCGAAATTGTTGGTGATATTGCAAGTAAACGGGGTAAGATTCTTGGTATGGAAACAGAGGTGAAGATGCAGATCATTCATGCGCATCTTCCTCAGGGATCACTGACAACCTTCCATCATGCCTTGACACGGCTCACACAGAGCAGGGCACGGTACTCCTACAGCTTCAGCCACTACGAAGAGGCTCCACCCGATATAGCACAGCAGCTTATTGCAGAAAAAAAACATTGATAAGAGAGAGCTGAGAGTGTAACCAGTTGAAGGTACACCGTTACAGCGAGGAACTTCCAGCAACGAAAGTTGAACTCATATTCTCTTTGTACTGCTCCTCCGACGCGCGCAGCGGAGGAGCTATTCTTTCACAAACTTCACCGGCAGCATCGCGCAATTTCACACACATCCTTAACGTTTGTTGAAAAATTGGGCTGCGGGTGCAAACCCGTTCAATGCACAAATTCCCTGATCTGAAACTTATAGCCAACCGTCCCGGTTGGATAGCAAAGGATTTCGATGCATCAGGCTGTATCGGAGTTATGACTGGAGTGATTTCGAGAAAGGTGTTGGGGTGGATCTGATTACCTTTCTCTCTCTCTGTCTACGTCAGATGGCATACCGGAAACTACTTTTTACCTCTTTTTATGAATAAACTTTTGCAAAAACCAAGAAAAGTTTACGTCTCACGAACCATTGAGTTCAATGCCGCCCACCGACTCTTCAATCCCCTCTGGTCCGAGCAAAAGAATCTTGATGTTTATGGAAAGTGCTGTAATAAAAACGGGCATGGCCACAACTATCTGCTCGAAATTACCCTCAGTGGTATTGTTGATCAAAACAGCGGCTTCCTTTTCGACCTGAAAGAGCTGAAATCTATTCTGGAAAAGGAGATAACTGGACGATTTGACCACAAGCATCTGAACCATGACGTTGTCGAACTGCAAGAGTGCGTACCAACAACTGAAGTACTTGCCGTGCTCATATGGGATATCCTCGAACGACGAATGAACACTACTAATAACCAGGAGCTGGTGCTCCACGAAGTAAACATCTATGAAACAGGAAAAAATTCCGTCCGCTACCTCGGAGAGTAACCAACATCTTCCATCCTTTAGAGGCAGTCACAGTAATGATGATGCGTGCTGCTCCGGAAAACTTGACACTCCTCCGCAGATGACCAGGACATTGTCTGATGCTGTGTATGCAATGCTGACTGAAATCGGAGAAGACCCGGAACGTGAAGGGCTCCTCAAAACACCTGAACGGGTGGCAAAGTCGCTTCGTTTTCTGACAAAGGGCTACCATCAGGATCCTGAAGCACTGCTTAAAAATGCCGTCTTTACCGAAGCCTATGACGAGATGGTGCTAGTGAAAGATATTGATCTCTTTTCGATGTGCGAGCACCACATACTGCCCTTTTTCGGAAAAGCGCACGTAGCCTATATCCCTGACGGAAAAATTGTTGGATTATCAAAGCTTGCCCGGGTAGTGGATGTTTTTGCCCGCCGTCTCCAGGTGCAGGAGCGCCTCACCCAGCAAATTCGTGATGCCATTCAGAATGTGCTGAACCCGAAAGGTGTTGCGGTTGTCATTGAGGCGAAACATCTCTGCATGGTGATGCGCGGGGTTGAAAAGCTGAACTCTACCACCACCACATCAGCCATGTCCGGGCAATTCATCACCTCACAATCCACAAGAAACGAATTTCTGCGCCTGATCCAATCATAGCCCTTCAGGAGCGTCAGTTGCCTGTCCCGAAATTGCCGGAGCTGGCAAACGCAACTAAGACCCGGCCAACCACCCTTCGACAAGAGTTTGAGCCTGCTGAACCGCTTCAGGAAGCAGCAGAGATACCTCAGGGCTCAAACCAATATTGAGTTCAAGCTCTTTGGGTGGAACGCCAATGAGTACAATTTGAGGGGGAATTCTACCCTGCAGCCGCGCTATGCCAAGCATCTCGCTGAGCCCCATCTGGTGGGACGACATTTTGCGGTGAATAAAAGTTGGAAGCTCATCGTTCCGATAAACGTAAACCTGCCGATCATAATCGAGAGGAATCAGCGCATCAAAAATAATTACCGCATCGCACGATTCAATATAATCGAGCAGAGCAATACCCTGGGTTCCACCGTCTATACAGCAAACCGTTTCAGGAAAACTTGATACCTCCCTGAAACGGTTAAGAGCCGCCACACCGAACCCCTCATCGCCGTAAAGGATATTGCCAAGTCCGATAACATTGATAGTGTTAAACTTCATACAGGCTCTTCCTCAACCTTGTGCTTGTAGCCGGTAATAATAGAAGAGGTTACACTGGTGCGATCAACAATATCATGACGAAACACCGCATAAAGATGCATGATAACGTAGACCGGAAAAATCCAGGCAAAAAGGTGATGCGCGAAATGCAGGCTGTAACTGCCACCAAAGAGCGGTATAAGCCAGCCAAACCAGACTCCGCTAAAGCCAGCCGGATTATTTTCACCGTACATTGCAAGACCGGAAAAAATCATGAAGGTTGAGCCACAGAAAATGAAAATAAAATGCGCAAGTGCTGCAACAGGGTTATGGCCAACATAGTTGGGCTCGTCCGATCGCAAAAAGAGGTAGGACTCAACCTGCTCGCGGAAAGGTTTTCCCCACCACTTCGGAGACCATGGCCTGAATCCGCCAAACCGTGCATATTTATCGCCGCCAAAAAGCGCCCAATAGAGGCGAAACAAAAAGTTGGCAATAAAAATGAAGGCAAAAGCAAAATGGAGATAGCGCCACCATGCCATACTCTTGTGCCATACTGCCTCACCAAGAGCTGGGTTCAGTACCGGAGCGGCAATATAGATACCAGTCGCAAAGAGTGCCACCATACACAGGGCATTGATCCAATGATAAAACCTGACCGGCAGCCTCCAGACATAGATCTCTTCAATTATTCTACCCATGACAAAGCTCCGTTTAGACGATTGTTACCGAGGTAATCTCCTTGCCATTCATATCAAAAAGATGAGAGGCGCAGGCAAGACAGGGATCGAATGAGTGCACCGTTCTGAGAATCTCAAGAGGCTGTTCAGGATTGATCATCGGTGTCCCCTTCAACGCAGACTCGTAAGCTCCGGGATTGCCATTGGCATCACGTGGAGAGGCATTCCATGTCGAGGGCACGACAATCTGATACTCCTTGATTTTCTTCTCCTTTATCTGGATCCAGTGACCAAGAGAACCTCGCGGTGCCTCTGTATAGCCAAATCCCTTGCACTCTTCAGGCCAGGTTGAGGGCTCCCAGCGTTCACTGTTGAAGGTACGGTAATCACCCGTTTTAATGTTAGCAATCAGTTGATCGTAATAATGACTCATGAACCCGGCAGTCTGCTTGCACTCAATGCCACGAGCGGCAGTACGGCCAAGTGTCGAGAAGAGCGCCTCCGGCCCAACTTCAAGCTTCGAGAGCACCAGACCAACAGTCTCCTTGATCATCGGATCTCCCTTGGCATAAGCCACCAATACCCTGGCAAGCGGACCAACCTCCATCGGGTGGTTCTTCCAGCGGGGTGTCTTCAACCAACTGTACTTTTTGCTGGTATCAAGATGCTCAAATGGGGGCTTCGGACCCGTATAATTCGGCGTTGTCTCGCCCTTCCATGGATGAAGCCCCTTGCCGTCACCTCCAGAATAGGTGTACCAACTGTGGCTCACCTCCTCGGTAACCTGAGCGGCATCCCTTGGATCAACATCAATAACATTGGCAAGATCCTTATTGAGAATTGCCCCTCTCGGCCAGAGCAGTGTCTTGAAATCAGCAAGGGTTGTTTCAGGGAAATCACCATAGCTGAGATAGTTGCCAAGACCACCACCATACAGCCATCCCTTGTAATATCCTGCAATTGCAATAAGATCAGGAATGTACACCTGATCAATAAAGGTGTTGGTATCGTCAATGATTTTCTTGATCATCATCAGACGCTCAATATTGATCGCCGTATCGCTGTTGGGATCAATAGCGCAAGCCATACCGCCCACCAGATAATTGGGATGGGGATTTTTGCCCCCGAAAATCGTGTGAATCTTGACGATCTCCTTCTGAAAATCAAGCGCCTCAAGATAGTGAGCCACCGCGATCAGATTCACTTCCGCTGGAAGCTTGTAGGCAGGATGGCCCCAGTAACCATTCGAGAAAATACCAAGCTGTCCACTTTCAACAAACCCGACCAGACGCTGCTGAAGATCCTTGAAGTAGCCAACCGACGACTTCGGCCATGGAGAGATACTTTGGGCAATGGCGGATGCCTGTTTTGGATCTGCCTTGAGAGCGCTGACAACATCCACCCAATCAAGCGCATGAAGATGGTAAAAATGGACCAGGTGATCCTGGGTAACCTGGGTGGCATTCATCAAATTTCTGATAATACGTGCATTGGTCGGGATGGTAATTCCAAGAGCATCCTCAACACACCGCACCGACGCAAGAGCATGAACCGTTGTACAGACACCACAGATGCGTTCCGTAAAGGCCCAGGCATCTCTTGGATCACGCCCCTTGAGAATAACCTCAATACCTCGCCACATCGTGCCAGAAGAATAGGCCTCCTCAATAACATTGCTTTCGTTCAATGTCGCCTCTATTCTCAGATGCCCCTCAATACGGGGAATCGGATCAACCACTATTTTTTTTGCCATAAGTTATACTCCCTGATTATGCTTTATCATTGCCAAGCTTGTCTGATTTCACCTTCTTGACTGCGGTAACAGCAGCATGGGCCGCTGCGCCAGCCGCCGCTGCGCCAACAGCAACCATGCCGATCTTGTCTGCATTACTATCGCTGCCGAGGAATGGAACCGACGCGAGTCTTTCATAAAAAGGCCCCTTGTCCCAGAAATTTGGCTCAGAACAGCCAATGCAGGGGTGACCGGAACCTATCGGGAAACTGGTTCCTCCATTCCACTGAATTTTGGAGCAGGAGTTGTAGGTGGTTGGCCCCTTGCATCCCATTTTGTAGAGACACCACCCTTTCCGGGTTGCTTCATCATCAAAACTTGTGACAAACATCCCTGCATCAAAGAAGGCGCGACGATAGCACTTGTCGTGAATACGGGTGTTGTAAAAGGCTTTGGGACGGCCAAGTCGATCAAGCTCAGGAAGAGTGCCAAAGGTATGGAAATGCGCAATAACCCCGGTCATCACCTCCGAGATTGGTGGGCACCCCGGCACTTTGACAATGGGCTTGTCCTTGATTATATCGGAAACTGGAGCTGCTCCTGATGGGTTCGGAGCTGCATTCTGCACACAGCCGAATGAGGCGCAGGTGCCCCATGCAATAATCGCTGCCGCATCTGCAGCAGTCTCTTTCAGAATATTGAGAAATGAATCGCCACCAACCATGCAATAAACGCCATCATCTTTCGTTGAAACATTGCCTTCAACGGCAAGAATATATTTACCCTTGTACTCCTTCATGATCTTTTTGCGTACAGCCTCCAACTGATGGCCTGCAGCAGCACTGAGCACATCATCATAGTCGAGAGAGATCATGTTGAAAAGAAGATTCTCAATGGTGGGATGTGACGATCGAATAAAAGATTCAGAGCAACAGGTACACTCAAGGCCGTGAATCCATAAAACAGGAGTACGGGGTTTCTTCTCCATCGCCTCAAGAAGGGCGGGAGCCATTGAAGACGAGAGACCAAGATAAACCGAAGTGAGAGAGCAAAACTTGAGAAAATCACGACGGCTTACCCCTCTGGCCCTGAAAAGATCAGCAAAGGTCTGGTTACTTTGCATTACTACCTCCGTTTTGAAATTGAAACAGTAAAGGTTTTTCTTTGAGCCACCTGAAGGTTTATAAAAATCCGTAAGAGGCTTGTAACTGAACAAGCAGGCTACCTTCAATCATGTTTAAAAGTTCTGCATGGGAAGAAATATAGCCAAAGGAATTATAAATTCTTGCAGTGAAAAATAAAAGAGAGAAGAGAAGCAAACCAAAAATTGTCGAGCACATACATCGTAAAGTTACTCAATCAGAGTCACCACTTGAGAACGCCGGGCATCAAGTGGCGAGAGCTGAGAGAGAGCCATCTTTTGAACCTGTGTTACTCCACAGCAAAATGGATTCTTCTGTTTTGAGCCAAAACGTCATCACTGCTGCCTGCCACAAATGGTTTTTCTTTCCCATAACTGACAGATTTAAGACGAGCAGGCTCAACCCCGAGATTCACAAGGTAATCCTTGGCCGCATTGGCACGACGTTGCCCAAGCGCAAGATTGTACTTGCTTGTTCCTTTTGCATCAGCATGAGCTTCAACTGAAACACTCTTTGCTGGATTTGCCTTCATCCAGTCGGCAAGATCCTTCAATGGTTGAACAGCATCCTGTCGAATCTGTGATTTGTCAAAATCAAAATATATGTCAACAAGAGCAGGCACAACAACCGGAGCTGGAGCCGGTGGAGGTGGCGGCGGAGGTACGGGAACGGGAACCGGGACTGGTACTGGAACCGGCTTTGGTGCAGGCGGTGGCACTACGGCTGGAACAGAAACAGGTTTCGGTGCTAAAACTACCACAGGAGCAGGAACAGGCGCTGGCTTTGGCTTTGGCGCAACAACAACATCCTTAGTGCAGCAACAGGAGCTGAGAAAAAGCATACCAGGAATGACGAGAGTTCGTAACGACGGGGTTAATGTTTTCATTTGTTCATGATGGTTTGAGTTTATGAAGAGAAAAAGAGAGAGAGATGATAATAATCACCGCAAAATACCTTTCACAATAAGAAAGTGGCACCACACCCGGTTCTGAAAAACATTTTTTTCAATGAGCAGTTTCCTGCAACACGAAACCATACCGGGCTACAGTTGTCAACAATTTGGAACCGCTTGTTTTATGACACAAGCCTCCCGTATCGCCACACCAAACCCGCTGGCTCGCAGGCAAAGCCTTGAATGTTATCGGGGGGCAAGCTCTTCTGAAATTACAACTTCATCATAGGCAATGGACTGCATGGATGCGTTTTCAAACGCTCAACGGAGAGCACCGCAAGCTTCCTGTGATATCCCTCATTTGGAAACGCATCAAGAACATCGGTGACAAAATCATCCGGCAAACGAAAACGCAGCAAACCTCCAGAAATATCAATCCAGTCAGCTTTCCTGAATGACTCCACCAGCCACAAGGGATTTGCCCGATACCGTGTCAGCTTGTGATGCTCACCGATCATCGCCTCTATTTCATCAATCCAGACTACTTGACCCGTTTTTTCGAGATAGCGACGGGCATACAATTGTGACGGTGCAATATAATCAAAAGTACTGTCGCTCCATATTCCGAAATCATGGAAGAAAGTAGCAATGGCAATTTTATCCCCGGCATCAGGACTTTCCCCGGCAAAAGCTCGGCAAAAGTTAAAAACACGCATACAATGATTTCTGTATGCATCATAATCACCCCCCAAGAGCTGTTTATACTCGACGCACAGATCGTCGAGCAAAGCAACACTGATCATGACATCCATGTCGTGCAGTTCAATATGCTTCATAAAAAAGGTCTGTTTTGAACTTCTGTTGTTTGTTGTAACGACATTGCGCCATCTCCAATCCTCCACAAAAAAAGGGGCTAAAACTCTATATTGTACTGCTGGCTGATCAGTTGCTCCTGTTTTTCAAGCTTTGTACTTTGCTTCACGGCTCTCCTTGCCTGCTTTTCTATGACAAGCTGCTTTTTTTGTTCCAGAGCCTTACGATAAGCCTCAATAGCATCACTTTTTCTCTGCTCTTCCTGTTCTCGCTGTAAACGATACAACTCTCGTGATCGTTCACGCATCTTCTCAAGCTCTTCCAGGCGGATAACTGCCTGTTCACCACTGACAGAGGGGGCTGGCGACCTCATTCCCGCTGTCAAAAAGCATTGCCCAAGCCGGGGTAACGAAGCCTCATAAGCAAACTCGTGAATCAGTGGAAGATTCAAAGCCCGAAAAACGGAAATCCACCCCGAATTGTTGTCGGGATCGGAAGAGCGCACCAGAAGCGCCGGATTGAACTGATACCACCCTTGGGTAAGTCGCTGAAATAATGCCCGGTTATAGGCATAATCGCGCGACACCTCATTTCTTGCAAGAACTGAAGAGATATACTGACGCCTGTTGCGCTCAGGCGTGACAACATTGGCGGGCAAATTGGCCCAGACATACAGAATGGCCCGAGTGTCAACAGCTCCATAGTGAGGACGGGACTCCCTGAAAAAACGTGATTTGAAGAGCACCCAAAGCGTCTGGAAAAGGAGGTATTCAGAGAGGTGGCAATCAAGGCGCACCATCCGCTCCCCGGTGCTGACATCAACACAGGCAGGAGCAAGCAACTCATAGAGGGTACCAAAGTTTCTGCGGGCATATTCAGGATGGCGAAAAGCTTTGCGCATTGCCCAGTGCAGGGCATTGTAACCATACTGATCGGTTTTCCTGCGGTCAGCTCCCCGTTCGAGCAACGCCTCCGTCAACGGCACATTCCCGGCAGCAGCAGCAGCCATAAGGGGAGTCTGATTCATCGGCAACCGATGATCAATACCATAGTGCTCACATTGCTTCAGAATATTTTTTGTCTGCAAGCTGAAATAGGGGACATAACTTTTTCGACCGACAGTATCCAGATGATCTGCAAAAGTGCCACGGGCATCAAATTGAGCATCCTTTGAAAGCCTTTCCGCTAACACTGGCTCGTCATGGCAGGTAGCATACTCATAAAGTTGCTGCTTGGCCTTGTTCCCGGGCACCTTGTCGTGGAAAACCTTTACAAGAAGCTCTCGCAGACGAGATTCGTCAAATATCGGCCATGGCGGCGGAACCTCCTTCAGAATAGTGCGGCGAATCGCCTCGGCCTGCTCCTGTTTGCCCTGAAGCTCAAGCTTTCTGGCCTCCTTCTGCCACTCTTCAAGTGATGATTCTGAGGCATCAACACTCACCTTGCCAGCACTCGCTAAATCAAGCAGGGTAAATAACCGATGACCAATATCAGATTCAATGATATAGATATTTTTGATGGCCCTCGTCAAGGCGACATAAATCGCATTAACAAAAAATTTATAGACTTCAAGCGATTTGTCACCTTTGTCTTTTGCCCTTCGATACTCAAGAGTATCAACAGAGAGCTCCTCTCGGGAGACCCCGTCCACAATTTCATTAAACTCCGCCCGATTGCCTGAAACAAACTTGAAGAGCACGATATTGTCATATTCCAGCCCCTTGGCTTCATGAATAGAGAAGAGAAGAGGGGTTGCGAAATGTTTTCGCGCCTCCAGTTTATCCTCGTCACGCATCACCAGCACCGCAAAACGGGTTGATTGTTTCGTTTTTTTATCGAGCTCACGCTTGGCCTCATCCTTGTCGGCCATCAGTACCACCTGCCCCGGTTCTCCCCCCACAGCCTGAACAAGAAAGTTGCTCTCCCGATCAATAGAACCAAAACGCTGATGCTTGATTTTAAGCAGTTGATTGGAAATCCTGGTCGCTTCGGTTCCATTACGAAAATTGGCAGTGAGCACACTCAACTGCTGCTGACCAGCCAGTTTCGGATCATTCCAGAAGAGCGTTTTGACCTGACTCCAGGCGAAAAAGTTGGGATGTACAATCTGGTTGGAATCGCCACAGAGAATAAAATGGCCCCGTTTTTTAAGCATCTTCAGCACCAGCGAGAGCTGCGCTATCGTCAAATCCTGCACCTCATCAATCACAACAAAATCATATCGGGGGGTTGCAATCCATGCATGGGCTACGAGATTCAGGTCGAACAGCTCCTCATCAGCAAGCCACTGCAGATATTTGACAAAAAGATCATACAACTGGTCTCGCTGGTTTTCAGGAAAAATAGATTGCCGGACACCGAGGAGACGATACTCTTCACGACTGAGACTCCCCCCCTCTCCAGCAGTAATGACACCACGAATCTCCTCAAATGCCTGGTGAGCATCAATACCTTTGAAAGAGTTCTGCATTCTGAAAAACCAGGCTAAAAAATCGCGCCACGTAGCCTCCCTGCCGGAAGGAACTCGAATAGACTCTACAAACTCACGGTACGAAAGAAACTGCGCCTCCTGTCCAGAGTGCTCAAAACCATTGGCATAGTAGATATTCCGGGCGTTCTGGGCAAGATAAACCGAGTGTGTCACATAAAGCACCTCGCCTTCGGCATCTTTCAGCTTTTCAAGCATCAATGCGGTTTTACCGCTACCGGCACTGCCAACAATAATCAAAGGATGCTTTTGGCGATACACAGACTCCTGGGCATCATCAAAGGAGATGGGTTTGTCGAGAAGATGAATGGCTGTGTGCTCGGGATGGAGGTAGCGTAAAGGCTCTGCCTCCTTGATAGCCTCAGCGGCATCGACATCAGGAATTTTCAGATCATCAATCTCAGCTCCTCGCAAAAAACGGGATTTATCATAATTGTGGCTGGTTATAACCTCAAGCATCAGGGCACAGACCTCATCGCCATGGCGCACGAGGGTAAAAAGCAACCTGTTGGCTGCATCCAGTTTCGCCCTGTAA
This sequence comes from uncultured Chlorobiaceae bacterium, assembly GCA_903859055.1. Lineage (GTDB taxonomy): Bacteria > Bacteroidota > Chlorobiia > Chlorobiales > Chlorobiaceae > Chlorobium. The sequence continues at coordinate 14,408 of CAIOLC010000044.1, forward strand.
AACTTGCCATGGGTGAGGTTAACCAGCTTCTTGACCTGCGCTGAACGAAAATCGTCACGGGCAAGTGCCTCAGTCACTTTGCGATAACCTGCTTTGACGCTTGAGGTATCAAGACCTGTATATTCAAGAATTTTCATTTGACAATGAGATACAAGAGATTCACGACACTGACAATGTTGCCTACATAAGGCATTACCGTTCGACAGTATTGATCAAAGTGAAAAACAATGCACAAAAAATAACAAAAGAGCGTTACACTCCCATTCCCCGGAAACAAAAAGTTTCGGCGCAGGAACAAGAGGGCAATTCATGAAACATCACTTTTATGTCGAACAAATCAGCGGGCAAAGCCATGAAATATTTTTGTATATTAACCTCTTTAACTCACCACAACACAAGGAATCCTCACCATGGCCATGACCGTCGAAATCAAGAATAACAAGCTCTGTATCGAAATTGACATCGAAAAGCCCACCCCTTCGTCATCAGGCAAAACACTTGTTGTGGCAAGCACCCACGGCAATACCGTCACCAACGTCGAAATCAACGGCAAACCTGTGACGATTGGCCTGAATGCCTATATCAAACCCTGAACATTTCTGCACGCTTCGCCGGGATACTCAATCTCCACCGTTGAGTGGTAAATACCATATCGCTCAACCAGGACTCTGATCCGCTCTTTCAGTTGCATATAAGCTTCAGCATCAAGCAGTGTATCAACTTCAAGGTGGGCAGTAAAAACGCTATGCACCCCGTCAAGTGACCAGATGTGGGCATGATGGACGGCGTGAATATGCTCCAGGCTCTCAATGTCTCTGCTGATGGCCCCAAGGTCTAGCTCTGAGGGCACCGCCTGCAAAAAAACTGGCAGCATGGCTTTCAGATTTTTGACGACACCGGAAAGAATGTACAGAGTAATCATGACAGCCAGAAGAGGATCAAGCACCGGAATATCCCAGAAATAGAGCACTATAGCCACCACAAGCACTGCGACCCAGCCAAGCACATCCTCCAGCAGGTGCAGTGCCACCACTTTGGCATTCATCCCGCTCTCTCTGGAGAGTCTGGCCATAGCAACGCCGTTGACAATGACACCAACAACTGCCATCAGAATCATTCCGCCAGCATCGGGATGGCGAGGTTCAAGAATGCGGGGAATGGCGTTCACAAGGATAAAAAGAGAGCTGGTCAACAGCACCACCGTGCTGATCAGTGCACCGAGCAGGGAAAAGCGTTTATAGCCATAGGAGTAACGCGCACTGCTTTTGTCACCTGATTTGCTCTCAAAATACCATGCCTGGGCAAGCGCAAAAGAGTCACCAAGGTCATGGACCGCATCGGCAAGAATAGCCGTACTGTTGGTTAAAAAACCACCGACAATCTCGACGGCAGTAAAGCCAAGATTGAGAAAAAAAGCAACCTTGATATTTCCGGTGGAATGATGGTGATGGTGATGATCGTGACCGACTTCATGCGAAGGTGCGCCCACTCCTGCTCTTGTGTCAGCCATAAGTTTAGTAGTCATAAACAACCTCGAAGCAGAGCTTTGAGAGTATTCGTTCATAGTAATTTTGTCTGTGCGCCCAAGCTGGGCACAGGGGAATATATCCCATAGAGATTTAATTCGCTTGCATTACCACCCGAAAGTAGCTCTCAGAACTCACCAGTCACGTTTCATTGGCTATTACCAGCCTGCAACAGCATTGCACTTGTTCGTTCCATTACTATGTTCCCTGCCACAGATTCAGGCAACACCAGAATTTAATGTATTTTCTTCATCAATTAACAAACTGATCGGCCAATAATTAATACACCTGCAGCAACTATCATGAAGAGCGCCCTTTCCTGGAGTATCGCATCCGTAGCAATGCTCCTCCTCTGCATCCTCAGTTATGCCTTTGCTGATATTGCGGCAGCAGTGTGGTTTCAGCAGTTCAGGCAGAGTGGGGTGTATGATTTCTTCAGCATCATCACACTGTTTGGAGACTCCCTCGGCTACCTGATTGGAGGCGCGCTGCTGTTCCTGATTTGCCGAAACAAAAAAAAATATTGGGCGGATACGGGCCTCTTTCTCTTTTCAACAGTCGCAGCATCAGGCTTAACGGCTGATCTGATCAAGTATATCGCCGGGAGAGCCCGGCCAATTCTCTATTTCAGTGAACACCACTTTGGATTTACCTTTTTCCAACTTGAAAAAGTATGGACATCCTTTCCCTCTGGCCATTCGGCGACAGCCTTAAGCGTCGCCATGCTGTTGGCCCTGCTTTTTCCGCAATGGAGAGTTTTTGCATTTCTCGCTGGCTTCATGGTGGCATTCAGCCGTATTTTCCTTGTACAGCACTATATCAGCGATGTTCTTGCAGGTTCTTTTCTTGGTATCGCATCAACCGCTCTGCTCTATCACTTTTATTTCAAGTCAAAACTTAAAGAATCTCCAGAGCAGAAAACTCTGAAAAAGTCTGATTTATA
>CAIOLC010000045.1 GCA_903859055.1 uncultured Chlorobiaceae bacterium
AAGAGGCACTATCCGCAGCAAAGTACTCCTTCATTTTCCTTATAGCTTGTTCTATTCCATTGAATCCGATTTAATTTTGATAGTCGCTGTAGCCCATCAAAAAAGGCGCCCAACATACTGGCGAAGCAGATTAAAGAGTATGGAATAAGACGTTCACCCATAGTACACCTCTATAATCATATCCGATAACTCTCTTGTGCAGTGGCGATACCAATATGCAATGCCTCCTCTTCGCTTCTTGTCGCTATAGCTTGTTCAACCACATCCAATTTTATCACCCCCTCTTCCCCCAGGGCTTGCTCATAACGGCATTGATATCTTTTTGTGAGAGCACCCTGGCGCACTCCTCCCACCGGTCATCTTCGCTCTTGATGGTACTACCCCAAGTGGTCTCAAAGATATTCGTTACCTGTTTGCGCATGTGGAGGTGAGTGTCGGCAAGCCGGACAAATCCCTCTATGTTGTCTATCCAGTCATCCTCAATACAATCGGGTAGTCCACCGAAAATATCGTAGCGATCTTTCATCCGTTCAGATATTTTTGCGTAGACATCTTCATCACGAGTAGCATGATAGGTGAGGTTGAGCATCTCCCCGCTTTTACGAGCCTGACCAAATCGCTTGATCCGCCCCAATCGCTGCTCAAGCCTGGCTGGATTCCAGGGGAGATCGATATTGATAAGGGTGCCAAGCGTCTGCAAGTTGAGTCCTTCGCATGCGGCATCGGTGGCGACAACCAAAGAGAGTTCTCGCTCTTTGACCATTTTTTTAATAGTGTCGCGATTGATTGCTACAAATTGATCACCCCGATAGAGCCCGCTTTTCCCTGCGCCTGCATAGACGGCAACAACCTGATCAGGAAAAAGTTTTGCAAGCTCAAGGGCAACCCAATTGACGGTATCGTAATATTGCGAAAAGACGATGCAGCCCCACTCATTCCAGCTCTTCCCTTCGCTTTGAAAATGTTGCAGAAACCATTTCACCGCATTAAGCTTGGGATCAACCGCTTCACTTCTTGATAACTCTTCAAGGATGATGTGCAGAAAAGAAATTTCCGCTTCTGTCAATGTTTCAAGAACAGTGCGTTCAACTTTTTGTATATCGTCATCGTCATGTTCATTGAGCTGCTTCTTGAGCATCCTCGTCACGGTCAGTTTGCCGGACTCAAAGGATGAACATATTCGCTGCAGAAAGATTGACCGTAACAGTTGAGCCCCTTTTGTCCGCTTGCCAAGCTCGGAGACAAAGTTTTCTGCTGCCTGGTAAGCAAGCTCGAAAGGGTGGTTGGTCATAAGGCCAATGCCCTGAAAGACTGCTCCCATGTGGGTGCCGGGCCGGGCACCGGGAATCGGGTGGACATTGACCGCAATTTTATCGAGCCGGCCGGCATTCTCAAGTGCTTCACGTCTTCTTATCACCACGTGCCAAATAAATGGATTATTGCGATGAAAGAAATCAGTGCCGAGAATGGAGTGCAGATCCATTTTTCGGGTCATGAGAGCTAACGATTCTGGCGCTGCATCGGTGAAGAATCTGGAATCCGGAATACCAAGATCGGTGCGAATCATTCTGACCAGACGGGCTGCACTCTGATCCATCATGGGTGTTTCTCTTGCCGGAAGCGGTGCGCGAAGAAGGTTCCATGCCGTCATTTCATCCGAAACAACCTCTTCGCCGGTCACCAGTGGCACTGTTTTTTCCCAGTCTCGCCATGAGGTAACGTAATCGCGTCCCATCACAAATTCCGCGCCCTGATTGAGAAGAGCCACAAGATCCCATAGCTCACGAACGACGGTCTGAATCGGTGTTGCCGTTCCAAGCAAAAGATGCTTTGAGTTCTTCACGGCTTCCCGCATGAACGCCAGCAGATTGTTTGGCTCCTGCTCCAGCTCTTGCTTCAGCCCGCCTCTGACCCGTGCTTTATGAGCTTCATCCAAAATCAACGTCCCAAATCTGAGATTCTTTAAAATACCTGCCTCCTCGGAGTCGTGCACAATCAGGCCAGTTGAGACGATGGCAATTTGACAGGGGGCGTGGGCAATATCTTCTGCACCTCGTGAAGGGACGGGCCGACCATCCGGTGTCAACCAGTGTTTGGCGTTGGAGACCCAGACCGCACTTGGAATACCCAGCCGGTCATTGATCTCTGTCTGCCATTGCAGGGTCAGCGTCGCAGGGCAAAGAACAAGGACAGGGCCATCACCAAGCAGTGCGGCAACGAGTGCGGCAGTGGCCATGGAGAGGGTTTTGCCCAACCCAACCTCGTCAGCAAGAAGCAGCCTTGTTTTTCCGAACACTTTGCGATGCTGAAGAAAGGTGGTGACAAAAGAGCGCTGCCAGGGTTGCAATTGCTCTCCGCCACGGTAGATCGGCGATTCAATCATGGCCGCAGCCGGTATCTCCTCCGGCTTAAGATCGGCAAAACTCACCTCAACTCGCTCACTGATGCGCTTTACCTCGGTGATTATCGCATCCGGAAGGTCATGCCCCAGTTTCCACAGTGCATCGAACTCCTGCTCCACCCAGTCGCACCCTTCCGCCGACTGATCTTCCCATAAAATTTCATGGTTCTTTGAGAAGGCGGCCCGGCTATCGTTGACCGACCCGAGAAAGCAGGTTCGCTGCCCGTTTGCCAGATTAATGAGCCTAGCAGCCT
>CAIOLC010000046.1 GCA_903859055.1 uncultured Chlorobiaceae bacterium
ATGGACAAGCTTTTGATAGACAAGGCAATGGAAATGCCGCCTGTTCAACGGGTTGCATTGGCAGAGTTGCTACTGGCAAGTATTGATCATCAAGAGGAGGAAATCAGCGAAACCTGGAAAGGTTGCCGGATTCCGAATAGGTGATCCGCTGTATTTCCATGCTCTTGTATTGGCAAACGAAAAAAATGTGACTTGTCTTTTTTTTCAGGAGTGCCGAGTGAAATCGCCGAGTGAACGTAGTTGTTATCGTGTTTATCAATAGGTATATTTTAAAGATATACAATAGAGTCATGATCATTATTGAAGACATTCAGGGGTTTCAGTGGGACAAGGGCAATACCCTTAAGAATATGGAGAAACACCAAGTCTCAAACTCTGAATGTGAAGAGATTTTTTTTTAATCACCCGCTTATTGTTGCAGACGACGAACAACATTCAGGCATAGAAAAACGATACTTTGCGTTGGGTAAAAAAACTGATGGGCGACGACTTTTTATTGTATTTACTCTTCGACAAGAGACAAGCAGGGTTATCTCCGCGAGAGATATGAGCAAAAAGAAGCGGAACATTTATGAAAAACAAGAGGATGCCGATTCCAGAATTCGGGAGTGAAACCGAAGAGCAGGCGTTCTGGTCAGCTCAAGACTCAACAAACTATGTTGATTGGCAAAAAGCAGAAAAAGCACTTTTTCCGAACCTGAAGCCTTCACTGAAAACCATTTCACTCCGCCTGCCGGAACCGATGCTGAACCGGCTGAAGGTGCTGGCGAATGAACGTGACGTACCATAGCAATCGCTGTTGAAAATATTTCTCAAGGAACGGCTTGACAGGGAGGTGTTGTAAGCCTGATGATGATGTCTCCGATCTGGATAATGATATTACAACGATTCAGGAGTTAAGACGACAATGAAGGTGGTCAGTAGTAATGGGATGACCGTTAATAGTTTTCTTATTCATCAAAAATACGTCTATATTATTTGATAATTCAATCTTTTTCATCGGGATTCGGGTTGTTCCTTTGAGAAAGTATATACAAATTGTGTAGATTTCGATCAATGTTTGAGTGGGATGAAGAGAAACGGCAAATCAATCTTGCTAAACATAAGCTTGATTTCGTCGATGTATGGTTGTTGTTTGATGGACGGAAATGTTTTACTTCAATATCGGAATATTCTTTTGAAGTACACTCTATCACAACATTTGTCGATAAAAACAAATTTTATACTGTTATTTGGACTTGGCGCGAAGATCGTCACAGAATTATATCATTCAGGAGGGCACAACATGGAGAGGAGCGGGCGTATCGTCAGATACACGGTTGATGAGTTACGCGAAATGTGTGAGCGTGGTGAATCGAAAAGTGATTGGGAACAAGCGGCTGCTATGACGGAGGAGGAGATTGCGGCAGCTATTGCTTCCGATCCTGATGAAGCAGGAATGGTGATTGATTGGTCAACAACGTCTGCTGAATTACCCCAGCCTGAAAAGGTGCTCAACATGCGCATCGATGCTGATGTTTTGCAGTTTTTCCGTCGTGAAGGTAAAGGATACCAGACAAAAATCAATGCCGTTTTGCGTTCTTACGTTGAACAACAGCGTCGTCCAGTAGCGTCCGGTTAAAAATTTAAAAAGGTCTGAAACGACTCAGTAGTGTCCGGTTAAAATAAAGAGAGCTGCGCAACAGGATCCCTCACTTTTTGCAGTGAGTGCTCATCCAGCGACAAGATATCAATAACCATTCGTTGCTCCATGAGCACAGAGGCGATCATTCTTGCCAGAACCTGCAAGGAATAACTGTATTTGGTCTGAAATTTGATGTAAGATAGTAACAGATAATAGCACATAGCCACCCATATCTGGGATAACACGGCATTCTGGCTTGTTGGCGATATTTTGCCCAGGGAAACACGCTCAAGCACAGGTTAATGACCGTAGCATCCATCGAATAAAGAGGATTTGTAAATTCAAACCGATGATTTGGGGTGTGTGAACGACACTTTTCGAGCAGCTTATAAAAAAGACC
>CAIOLC010000047.1 GCA_903859055.1 uncultured Chlorobiaceae bacterium
CTGCCTTTGGTCGGTTCAAGAATGCAGTCAAAGCGTCGCAAGACCGTCAAGGGAAGAACGACCTTCCGATATTCATTTCGTTTGTATGGACCTCGGAGCAGATTGCAGATGCTCCATATAAAATTTGCTGTCTGGCTGTGCGTTTGGGTTTGGAGTGACATTGAAGGTTTATAGTTTTTTTCTCATGAGTGAAGAAGATCCTTTGCGCCGTGGATGGAATGCAAATCTTCCTCGGCTGTCGCTGCCCAGTGGTTGATGTTCATTCCGGCAAACCATACTTCTCATCTCTTTTTTTCGGTCTCTTCAATTTAAAAAAATGTTAGGCTTACAACGCCAGCATATTCGTGTGATAAATGCTCAATTGAGCCTGCTGACATCGGAAATTGATTCAAGTGGCTTTCGTCCGGTATCCAAACATCAGTGAAGTCAATATTTTCAGGAATATGGATGGACGGGGGAGGGCAAAGAAAAGAGCTGAAGCCAGAAAGAGAGATATTTGTTCCTTCAACGGGGGAAGTGAAGAAGGCAATAACTTTCTTTTCAGGCTTGCCAGTCCCAAGGATTGACGACGGTGACAGATAAATCGCTAAAGTGACGAATGTTACGATTTGCCAGGATTGCGTTGTGCGCCAAAACAATACCAGCAATAAAAGTGTCACGCATATCTACTGGACGACCACAGGCCTTACGCTCAGCCGCCAATTGTGCAGATTGAGTTGCAGCGTTAGCATCAAAGAGCAAGACACGGTTCTGCAGGTCATCTTGCAAGAGTGCCTCGAATCGTTGCTGAAGCAATTTTTTGCGGCGACCGAATGCCAGCAAGGCCAAACCGAATTGGATTTCAAATAACGTGATGCTGTTCAACCAGATGGATTGGGCAGATTGACCGTCCAGCCAAGCCACTACCTGCGGGTCTGGCTGCTGCTGCATCAGGCCAGACAAAACGTTGGTGTCCAGAATAATCATGAGCCAAAGTCCATCGGTTCAATGGTGCTTCCATGGAGTTCAGCTAACGGCACTGTAAGGCCTATGCCCTCAAACCGGGCAGCGATGCTTGAGCCAAGTCCTGGACGAGTTTGCCGCAGGTTGCTGACAGCACTTCGCAGAATCTGACGAACCTCTTCCTCCATACTCCAGCCATGCTGGGTAGCACGCACTTTAAGAAGGACATTTATGTCATCTTCGATATTGCAAACAATAACTTGAGTCATGAGATACCTCCATATTTTAACAAGACCCGCACTCTATTTGAGAATCGTCTTTATCGTTCGTTTTTTTTGAGTTTGAGGTGCCGCTGCATTGTATTATTTCAGGCAGAATGAATCTGCCGTACCCAACTATGCCATTGACGTGGCGTGTCGGCTCTTCACATCCGTAAATATATATTGGATGATCATTAAAACAAAATACTCTGAAATTGCAGATCAGCTCCACTGGTTTATTTCATCCTTTGACTTTGCTTTGTCCATCAAGGAACCTGAAGGCTGATGAAGAGAGATAATCATGATTGATCTCAAAAGTTATCCACTTTCGCCTGAGAGCTTCTGCAGTGAATCCGGTGGTGTTTGAACCTTCAAAAATGTCGAGCACAACATCGTCCTCGTCGGTCAGCATCTTGATAAAAAACGCGGTCTGACGGGAATCTTGCCGGATGGCGTTCAATGCCGAGTTCCTTGCATATCAGCAGATAGCTCGAGTTGCTGTCGGTATTCGGTATCGAGAGAAGGTTTGAAGGAATTGCTCCACCGTTATCCTTGCCAAACGCGTCACTGATGTCATGGCCTGATGGGCGTTTTTTGGGTGTGTAAAAACTCTCCGGGTCCTCAATCAATTTTTTCATACGATCAGAAGAGGGAGTCAGTACCTTCCTGACATCGGCTTTCGGAAAGTCGGTTTTACTAAACCACCATACCGTGTTGACAGAATCTTTTGCACGAAGCTTTCGTCTGTTGACCCATTCAATGGGCTGGTTGATGAACACTGGAATACTCACTTTCCTTCAATAGATGAAACCCTGTTGGCGTTATCTAAAAAAATGTATTATTGTGATGGTTGAACCCTTTACATGAAGGTAACTGAAAAAATAGTGACGATGGAAGCTCCTTTTTTACAACCATTGGCAGAGGTCTTTGGATATCCGATCACTGAGCAATCAGCCAAAGCTCAACGCTTCCGTGCGCACAAGCTCTGCCCGTTTAACAACAAAATCCCGAATTGCACAAAGGACAAGGCAAAATATCCTCTTGGTGTATGCAGTATTTTTCACAACAACCAGCCAGTTATCACCTGCCCAATCAGGTTCAGGGAGGATTGGCTTATTACCGATAATGCCGCATCTTTCTTTTTCAAGAGAGCAACCTCATGGAGTTCACTGACAGAGGTGAGGCTTAACGATGCTGACGGGAAATCAGCAGGAAATATCGATATTGTGCTTGTCGCTTACGACAATAATGGCAAAGTTATCGATTTTGGTGCTCTTGAGATTCAGGCAGTTTACATTTCGGGAAACGTCAGGGAGCCTTTTGAACACTTCATGACAGATCCGGTGGCTAATGCTGGCATGGACTGGAGAACACAGCCAAATTATCCGAGACCCGATTACCTCTCATCTTCACGCAAGCGCCTTGCCCCACAGCTTCTTTTCAAAGGAGGAATTCTCCACACCTGGAAAAAGAAAACTGCCGTGGTAATACATAAAAATTTTTTCGAGACACTTCCCCGGTTAAAACAGGTAGAGAAATCTGAGGCTGATATTGCATGGTTAATCTACGATCTTGTGCTCTCCACCGAAGAGGGGACAGAACGCTATCACCTGAAAATCATCGACGAAATTTATACTCAATTTGAATCAGCTCTTCTCTCGATTACAACGGCAACACCCGGAGATATCGATAACTTTATAAAACTGCTTCAAAAGAAACTTGATGATCAACTTGAGACTCCTCCAATCAATGCGGTAATAGACAATCCATTGTAACATGACGCTTTCCCGACAACAATGTCTGTTCACAGAAATGGAGGAATCCATTACCTGCCCGAAACCGGTCAACATAGCGTCAGTGCCTCATCGAAGTCCTTTTCGCTATCCCGGTGGTAAAACCTGGTTTGTTCCCACCTTCAGGAACTGGATTCGATCTCTGCAAAAAAAGCCTTCACTGCTGATTGAGCCTTTTGCTGGCGGAGGTACCATCAGCCTCACTGCTCTGTTTGAACATGCCGTCGCGCATGTTATTATGGTTGAACTGGATGAGGAGATTGCAGCGGTATGGCAGACGATTGTGAGCGGTCAAGGGGATTGGCTTGCAAAAAGAATCCTCGGGTTTGACCTCTCGAAGGAAAACCTCCTGTGTGAACTGCAAAAAAAGGATGGCGATATTAAGGA
>CAIOLC010000048.1 GCA_903859055.1 uncultured Chlorobiaceae bacterium
CTTCTTGCCAAAGGAGAGCTTCCATCATGAACCTGTTTGAATTGCCTGTGAACAGAAATTGGGGTTGATGTAAAATATGTTGATTTATCGGGGTGATGAAAAAGTCGCAACACTGTTGAGACAATTGGTATCACTATCGTATCTTTTTTTGCTTAAAGTGGTTAGGTGAACAAGTAATAATGGAAACGTCAACTGTCTTATTGGAGATTCAAATGCAAAGTGAAGATGAAATAGTTAATGGAACTGATAACTGGTTTGAAGATGAACCCGGTGAGGTTGAGGACTTCCAGATAAGGGAATATGATATTACTGCATCGCCAAACGACTTCAACATGTCAACCATGTTCAGCTTCATAGAGTCTGGTGCGGTTAAGATCCCTGGATTTCAGCGAAACTATGTCTGGGATATCAAGAGGGCATCCAAGCTGATTGAATCAATTCTTATAGGTTTGCCGATTCCCCAGATTTTTCTTTACGAGGAGTCGCGTAACAAGTTTTTGGTGATTGATGGGCAGCAGCGTTTAATGACGATTTACTACTTCATCAAACAGCGCTTTCCAAGAAAGGAAAAACGTATTGAGCTTCGAAGAATCTTTGACGAAAAGGGAAATATACCAGATGACGTACTGCAGGATGATGCTTATTTCATAAAGTTCAATCTTCAGCTTACCGAGCGTTTGCCGGATCGGCCAAATCGACGGAACAAGCTCAATTATGGAACACTTGGGGAATTAAAGAGCACGTTTGATCTTCGCACGGTACGAAATATCATCATCAAGCAGAATCTTCCTGATTCTAAAGAGGGTGATGTGTCGTCGATTTATGAAATATTTAATCGTCTGAATACTGGCGGGGTCAATCTAAAACCACAAGAAATCAGGACAAGCCTCTATCACTCATATTTTTATGAGATGCTCTACCGCATCAACCTGGAACCTCGTTGGCGTAAACTATTGGGATTGGCAGAGCCTGACTTGCACATGAAAGACATCGAAATTCTCTTGCGTGCCTATGCCATGATGATGTGTGGTGCTGAATACAAACCATCAATGACAAGATTTTTGAATCTTACATCAAAAAGGGCAGAATCCCTTTCAAAAGAGAAGGTTGATTATCTGGAAAAACTTTTCAATGCGTTTCTGGTCTCCTGTTCTTTTTTGCCGGAGAATGCATTCTTCAGGGCTAACGAAGAGAGGGTAAATATCTCTTTTGTTGACTCTGTCTTTGCCTCACAATGCTCAGAAGCATTTTTCAATAATACGCTTGATTTACAGGTCTTAAGTCCTGAAAAGTTGCAATACCTCAAAATGGATCCCGAATTTGTCAGTGCAGCACGGTTTGATACAGCAAGTTCGACCAATGTGGCCAAAAGGCTCGAAAGATCACATGTAATTCTTCATGGATAAAAAAATGCCAAGCACAGAAGAGACCGTCATTGATTCGTTGTATGAAGAACAAAAAAAACTTATTGCCTTTCTTCAGCAGCAGGGGCAACCATCATATTCACAAAGTGTCGAAGCGTTTCTGAGCAAGGCACTGTTGTTATCTTGTGCAAGTTACTTCGAAAGTCGCATTACAAATGCAATATTTGATTATGCAAAGAACGTTTCCAATTCTGATGAAGCTTTGATCTCATTGGTTCGCATCAAGGCAATTGACCGGCAATATCACTCCTATTTTAACTGGAGTGAAAGAACAAATACAACAAAGTTTTTTTCAATGTTTGGGTCAACAATAAAAGACTCTGCCAAAAAAGAGCTTAAGGAGAGTGATCTTTCTGATGCCGCAGCAGCTTTTCTGGAGCTTGGTGATCTGCGAAACCTCTTGGTACATGAGAATTTTGCGGCCTATCTCCTTGAAAAGACATCGGAGGAAATTTACAAACTTTACCGTCAAGCCCTGAGGTTTGTTGGATACATAGAAGGTAAACTTAATCCGACTACGGTCGGGGAATCGAGTTAGGATATGAAACTTGCGAAAATCGACATAACCTACTTTCGCTGCTTTGAATCGCTTGCTGTCAAGCTTCATCCTGACATCAACGTCTTTGTTGGTGCCAATGGTGCAGGTAAAAGCAGCATACTTGATGCCATCGCCATTGCGCTGTACGAAATAGTTGCAGCAAATGGTGGGGGAGGCAAGAGCCAGCGAAAAACGCAGGGGGCTGCACTTTTGCCTACCGATATTTACCTTGATGATCCTTCAGTGTTAGATTTTTTTTCTAGTAGTAAATCATTCGTACAGGTTGGCGCAGGGGTAACAAATTACTATCCGGTTGAAGATTTTACAGGAAAAACTCCTGACGGGAGTGAGTCCTTGTTGGAGTGGACAGAACTCATTGAATATCGTCCGCCTGCCATGTTTATTTACGATACCAGTGCATCGGAAAGAGTATCTGAACTCCATCGTTATGTGAAGACACTCTGGCTGGAAATCCGCAAAAGTCCGCAAGCACTGATTCCATTGCCCGTTGTGGCCTACTACCGTGCGACAAGAAGGATGGGCGGAATGCCTGAACTTGGAGATATCTTCAAACTCGATCTTGCCAGAGACAAGGCATTCGTCAGTGCTCTCGATGCAGCAGCCAATTTTACTGCCATGTGCCAGTGGTTCTACCTGCGTGAGAATGCCGAGCTCCGTGCCAATGTAAACGCCCAAAATGGCGACAGCAAGGAGTTTGCCGATTTGCGTGCAGTGCGACAGGCATTGAAACTTACCATCGAGGGGTTGGAGCGTGTCTATTTTGATGGTAGCCCACCTCGATTGATGGTTGAAATCCGGGAATTCGATGGCAGCTCCCGAGCATTCGAGCTGGCGCAACTGAGCGACGGTTATCGTAACCTGCTTGCACTGGTGCTCGACTTTGCGCGTCGGCTGGCACAGGCCAATCCAAACTGGCCA
>CAIOLC010000049.1 GCA_903859055.1 uncultured Chlorobiaceae bacterium
ATTTCAAACTTTGGTACCAGTTCAGTACTGTAGTCGTTATGAATAATGGCGTTGATCACAGCCTCACGAAGGGCGACCTTGTTCCACAGGCTTCGGCTGATACGCTCACGGGAAGTTATTTTATTGATGACACGGTTCTCGACTCCCTCCAGACGGTCGAGTATCTGCTTGCAGCTTTTAATCAGGCAACAAAAGCCGTAATCTTTGCTCCCAAGCAGATCAACCCTGTCAGTGCCTGCATATTTCGCCACCTGCACCGAGTTGCCGTTTTGATCGGCCAGCAGATAGCCTGCATAGTTATAGCCGCCATCCTCGGTGGTCAGTTCAAGATTGGCTGCAAATTTGTCGCTGAGGGTAAGGCCTGCCTCCTGATAGTAGATTTTAAGCTGCTCAAAGGTGAGATCCTGCCGCAAAGAACGGATACGGGCGATTGAGTTTCGCGTACGTCGGGCAAAGAGTTCTTCAATCATACGCTGCGACATGGGCTCACTGGCGCTGCCAATGCGAATGAAACACCCTTTTTCAGACATACCGAACTTGCGCAGGTAATAAGGTTTTTCGGTACCACTGGCAACAATGATTTTAATAATATCTTTGCCATCACGGGTTTCGTGAATGACATCGAACAAACCAAGGCATGAAGGCTGAATATTATTTTTGAGGCGATCCTTGATGGCAAGCTGCAGAGCGTCGCACTCAGTCACGCCATAGAGAGACCCATGCTTGTCAATACCAATATAGATAATGCCGCCATCATGATAGTTCAGAAATGCGATGACCTCCTTCTCAAGCCTCTCATTCAGCTCGCGCTTGTATTCGATGCGGTTATTTTCTGTCATGTTATGCTGCCAGTTGATCGGCCAGAGCCAGGATTTCGTTAATTTCAGCCGGACTGAACACCCCTCGAATACCTTGCGGGTGTATCACCGTAAAGGGTGCGTTGATGAGGTCTCTCTTTTCTACCTTTTCGCGCTCTATAATGAAGTTTTTGAGCAGGTTTAAAAAGTCCAGTTGGCGACTTGAAAGGTTGGTGTGCTGCTGGATAAACTGATCGAACGCATCGGCAACCGTTTCAGGGAAACTCTTGAGAATTTCCATACCAAGAATATGGCGAATAAACTGGATAAAATGTGCCTTGCGGTTCTTATAGACGGAACGCAATAGCTCCTCGGTAATGTGCGGATGCTCTTCGTGGAGCAGCTCGGCAAGTTCAGTAGCCTCTTCAGGCGAAATCTCCTTGCCCTCCTTGATTTTGGAGAGAATGGGATTCTGTGTTGTCAGTTCGGTAATGAGTGCCTCGACCATTTCACGGTAACGTGTAATGCTGACGGCCTCATTCCGGGGGCCGAATTCCACCATCTCTTTGTGGTGGAGAAGATCCTGAAGATTCAGGTTGACTTGACCGATGGCGCCGCTCTCAACCTCGCGAAACTTCATCAACGGTGAGAGCTTTTCGATAAGCCCGTCGAAGCTCTCTTCGGTTGCCTCGTTCCAGAACCGCTTTGTTTGCGCAGCCCTGATGAGGGGCTCCTCCTGTTTCACAAAGCCGACGCTGAGGGGAAGCTGGCTGATCTGCTCGGCAATGCCGTCGCTGAGGGTGTCGTACCTCTCCTTTTGATGGCGAAGTTTGGCCAGTGAAATCTCTACGATGTCGCGCTCAAAACGCATCGCTTTATAATCAGCATCTGAGACGGTTCTGAAGAGCGGTTTGACTTCGCTTCTCAGATATTCAAGCTTTTGCTGCGTGAGAGAGAACCAGAAGTTCTCCTCTTCCAAAGGGTGTAAAGCTGATGCTGCCTCTTTGATCACCACTGAGGTGTGTGGCAGCCCGGCAATCTGATGGCGGAGTTTTACCACTTCCCGCTCTGCAATGGCCGGTTGAGCGGTTGAGAGGGCAGACTCGATTTTGTCGAGACGCAGCCCGAAGAGTTTCACCGGAAGTGGCAGTTGTTGTTTGATCTCTTTGCCTTTGGGCTGAAGCTTGAAGTATTCAAAGTTATCCCAGCAATCCAGAATCAGGAAGAGCGATTTTGCGGTGCACCACGGCTTGAGTTTAAGGAGTTCAAGGAGCCGTGTGCCGCGACCAATCATCTGCCAGAATTTTGTGTAGGAGTAGACCGGTTTCACAAAGACCAGATTCACCAGCTCCCGGATGTCAATGCCGGTATCGAGCATGTCGACACTGATGGCGATGCGGGGCATATCGCAGTTGGTGAACTGGTCGAGCAAGCCTCCCCTGCCGTAGACGCGAGGGTCATCGGAGACCAGAACCTTGGCAAGTTCACCCTTGTATTGCGGGTAGAGTTTGTCGAATATCTCCTCAATTCGGCGGGCATGAGCGATAGTGGCGCAGAAGAATATTGTTTTTCCGGGAAGAACGCCGTTCTGGTCTTTGATGCACTCCTCCATGAACTCTTTGACAATCAGGCTGTTTGTCCCCCGATTGATCACCTGCTTTTCGAGCTGGGTGCCTTCAAAGTTGATCTCTTCGATATCCTTGCCTTCGAGAATCAGCTTTTTCTGATCTTCAAGGGAGATGGTCCGCTTGCTGATCCCCTCCATCTGGAATTTCGTCTGGATTTTCATCACCTGGAAACTGCTCAGAAAGGGCGGAGTGTTGTTCACTGCCTCTTCGTAGGTGTAGGCAAAGGTTGGAAGACCATCTTCGCAGTGAAAGAGGTTGAAGGTGTTATGATCAAGAATATCGGTCGGGGTTGCCGTCAGCCCCAGAGTGACTGTTTTGAAGTAATCGAGGATTTCGCCGTAGGTGTTGTAGATGGAGCGATGGCTCTCGTCAATGACAAGAAAGTCAAAGAAATATGGTGAAATGTGCTGCGATTCATCCCTGATGAGATTGAGCATCGTGGGGTAGGTGGCAATATAGATGCGGCGATCTTTTGCAAAGAGCTTTTCACCGTCGGCGCTGGGCCAGCGAGGTTCGTGGGGCAAATGCTCCTTGAAGGCAGTGAGCGCCTGCCCCCGCAAGGCAATGCGGTCAACCAGAAAGAGAATTTTTTCAGCATGTCCGCCTCGCATCAAGGCATCAATCAGCGCAATACAGGTGCGGGTTTTGCCCGTGCCAGTGGCCATAACGAGCAGGAAGTCACGCTTTTTCTGCTCAATGGCTTCAAGGACAGAGCGAATGGCCCGAATTTGATAATCGCGCCCGGCAATGGCGGTGTTGATCAGCTCCCCGGTGAGAGGCTTGCGGCTCCGGCGAATATATTGGAACCGCTCAAGGTCGTCACGGGTTGGAAAGCCGATAACTTTTCGGGGCGGATAGTTGTCGAGATCCCAGAAAAAGATCTCAAGACCATTGGTATAAAAACAGAACGGGATCTCAACGCCCAACTGCCTCTGAATATGAACACAATACTGCCGCGCCTGTTCACGGCCAATGGCAGCATCACGACTTGATTTTTTTGCCTCAACCACAGCAATCGGCCTGCCATCCTTGCCAAGCAGCACATAATCACTGAACTGATGCCCTTCGTATTTGGTGCGTGGCTCCTGTACTCCTTCAGGCAAACCGACAAGAATATCGAACTCCTCCACAACCTGGGAGGGATCGTCCACGCTCCAGCCAGCTTGCAGTAACAGCTTGTCAATCAATTCGATACGAGTTTGCTGCTCGGTTTTCATCTGAGTTCAAAGTTCAAGGTTGGTTCCATACTGTTGCTGGTGTAGAGGTTATGTGGTGAGGGCTTCAGCCATTGGTTAACATAACAATTTCATCATCCAACCCATGACGGAGTAAGCTGATAGCGCTTGAGCTGCCTGCAATAGTGTCACCGGAGAGCATTGGAAACTCGAACGGGAAAAACGCAGGGTGTTTCAGGAGAGCGGCCACGGATCCTGCGCCTTCCGGTGTTGCGTGCAGGGCCGATTCAAACAGCAAAACGGCCAATTGTCGATCATGAATCAGTGGTGATGGAG
>CAIOLC010000050.1 GCA_903859055.1 uncultured Chlorobiaceae bacterium
ATCAAAGGTTTGGTCACTTTTAATATCGCTGTTTTTCAAGTTGTTTCAGACCATTTTAATTTTTTTACCGGACGTTACTGACTCTCTATGGGTCTTTTTTACGTTAGCTCTGTGGAATTCTTATTTTCCGATCACATCGGGTTGGGAGTGAAAATCGCTCATTTTGTGCTTATTGGATTTATTCACTACCTTCCGACGCACGATCATGCATGAAGCGATAAATGACAGCAATTGTTCCATATTTGTTCCGAGGCAATTTTTTTAGTTTATTTAAGTTTAATTAAAATAAAGTGATAGTGAGCAAAAGTGTGAATATAACAGATAAATTCGTTGTTGTCGGTGATAGAGTATTAATCAAACCAAAATCTCCTGGCGAAAGAACAAAATCTGGCATCTATCTTCCCCCCGGCGTTCAGGAAAAAGAGAAAATCCAGACAGGATATATCATTAAAACCGGACCGGGGTATCCTGTCGGCCCACCTCCGGAGTCTGATGAACCATGGAAAGAGCATGTTGCCGTAGCACAATACATTCCGCTTCAGGCAAAGGTGGGTGATATGGCGATTTTTATCCAGAACAGCTCTTATGAGATTGAATATGATGATGAACGCTATATTATTGTTCCGAATGCAGCCATCTTGCTTTTGATCAGGGAAGATGACGATCTTGACTACTATCTCCGCTAAGGGGTACATCTTCACTTTTTTCTGGAAACTGACTCTATACCTCTCTCATGAACAGAGATCTTGCATCAAACAACACAGCCAACTCTTTAAATCAGGAGCTTTTTCAGCGCATCAAGCGGCTCAAAAAAGAGATGAACGCCATTATTCTTGCTCACTATTATACTGTTCCAGAGATACAGCAGGTGGCGGATATTGTTGGTGACAGTCTTGCGCTTGCCCGGGCAGCCGAAAAAAATGATGCTGATGTCATTATTTTTGCCGGTGTCTATTTTATGGCTGAAACTGCCAAAATATTGAATCCTCGCAAGCAGGTGCTGATGCCTGATGCCCATGCCGGTTGTCCACTTGCCGACAGTTGTCCTGCTGATGAGTTCAGGAGATTCAAGGAGCAGTATCCTGGCTCGATTGTGATTACCTATATTAATTCGACTGCTGAGATCAAGGCACTCTCCGATATCACCTGCACCTCTTCCAATGTCGAACATATTATTCGTCAGATTCCAGACAACCAGCAGATCATTTTTGGTCCCGACAGAAATCTTGGTGCTTATATTGCTCAAAAGTTTAACAGAGAGATGGCGCTCTGGCAGGGCTACTGTTATGTGCATGATGATTTTTCGGAGGAGTATATGCTTAGGGCCTGTGCGGAGCACCCTGATGCGGAGCTTATAGCCCATCCTGAATGCCAGGGAGAGGTGCTTCGTCATGCTGCCTTTGTTGGTTCAACCAAGGCTTTGCTTGATTATACGGCCTCAAGCCCTTGCCGAAAGTTTATTGTTGCTACAGAGCCAGGGATTCTTTACGAAATGCAGAGGCGTTCACCGGATAAAATTTTTATGACAGCACCGAAAGCGCCGGATAATCATCGTGGAGTTTGCACCCAGATGAAGCAGAACACTCTTGAAAAGCTCTACCAGTGCATGGTAAACAGGAGGCCGGAAATTGTGGTGGAGGAGACGCTTCGTCTTGCGGCTCTTGGTTCTATCAGGCGAATGCTCGAAATGTCTCCAGGATAAACCTTATGGCAGATTCAGAACAGTTGCGACTGCTCAAAGAGAGCGTTTCCACCTGGAACCTCTGGCGTAAAGAGCATCCGGATGTTTGTCCCGATCTCAGGGATGCCACCCTTGCCTCACTCGATCTGCGAGGAGTCAACCTTGAAGAGGCGGATCTCAGTGGTGCCGACCTGCGCGGAACGAACCTCAACCAGGCATACCTGAGGGGAGTGAATTTCAGCAAAAGCGCGATTGATATCTTTACGCAATATGACGATATCCGGGGGTGCGATGTTGGTGTGAATGGACTTTATTCGCCGGTGACCGACTCTGCGGCTTTGCTGCGCATCGATCCACCCGGCAACTCCATGCAGGGGGCCAGTGCTGAGGCGGTGCTCGAAAGCCTGCGCCATGCCCGCAAGCTCCACACCTTTTCGCTGCTGCTTGCCGGAATTGCCCTGCTGTTTATTATTATCAAGCCAAAAACCATTACGCTCCCTTACCTTGCCGGATCGTTCAAATTTGATGAGTTTAATTACTCTTTTTTGGCTATGATTCTCTCAACGGTGCTTTTGATCCAGGTCTCTTCGTTTATTGAATCTGCGCTGCAGGGTGCTCGCTACCTGAACGACCGAAGGGCGGCAATGCTCGTGGGCCATTTCCCATGGTTGCTTTCAAAATATGAAAGTGAACAGCCAAATCAGCGGCAGTCAAAAGTGATGCGTCTCCTTCTGGTTTTTCATCCGATGGTCTATCTCTATTTCTTTACGAAATGGGATCTGCTCTTCAGCGCAGACTGGGCGGCATTGGCGCAGCACTATAAAGAGATGTCGGTCGTTTTCGGTGAATATCTGCTGCCAGTGCTCTATGTTGTGCTCATGAAACTCTGCATCCATATTTTCCGGTTATCTGAAGGCTTTCAGAAACCTATCCTCTTCGATACCGAAACAGAGCGCGGACGATGCTCTGATATGGAACGCCTTGCGGTTGCTGTTGAAAAACAGGCCTCCCGTACCGCAGAGCTTGTTGATCTCATGCGTAAAAGAGAGGGGTGAGCATGGGTGAGGAGATTCGGCAGCTCAATCCACAGGAGGTGTGGAGTTATTTTTACTGCTTGACGCAGATTCCCCGTCTCTCAAAAAAAGAGGAGAAGATCAGGGCTTTTATTGTCAATTTTGGTAAAAATCTCGGATTGGAGAGCGTTGTTGACGACGTTGGCAATGTTCTCATCAGTAAACCGGCTACTCATGGAATGGCGAATCGGAAGAGTGTGATTCTGCAATCCCATCTTGATATGGTGCCGCAGAAGAATAGTGACAAGCTTCACGACTTTGAAACTGACCCCATTGAAACCATCATTGATGGCGACTGGGTTCGGGCTAACGGCACGACCCTCGGTGCCGACAATGGAATGGGTGTTGCTGCGGCAATGGCCGTGCTTGCATCGCAAGAGCTGCAGCATGGCCCGATTGAAACGCTTTTCACCACTGATGAGGAGGCAGGGATGAGCGGAGCCACCGGCCTGAAACCTGGTCTGCTCAAGGGTGATATTTTGATCAACATGGATTCGGAGGATGAGGGGGAACTCTTTATTGGCTGTGCCGGTGGCACGAACGGGAGGATGACCTTTCGTTATCATGACGCACCGCTTCCATCCGATTACAAAGGGTTCAGGATCAGGGTAACAGGGTTAAAGGGCGGCCACAGTGGCGTGGATATTCACCTTGGCCGTGGAAATGCCAACAAGATCATGAACCGGATTCTTTATCAGGGTCAACGCACTTGTGGGTTGCTGCTGGCATCCATCAACGGGGGAAGCCTTCGCAACGCCATTCCGCGTGAATCGTTTGCCCATATCGCTCTTCCTGTCGCCAGAGTGCAGGATTTTCTTGATCATTTTTCAATTTTGAGCAGCGTTATCAAGCAGGAGTTGTCAGCCGTTGAGCCCACCCTGAAGATTGAGGTGATTACCGCTGAGCTACCGGTAACGGTGATTGAGCAGGCTCTCTTTATAAGATTTTTGAACGCCATCTCTGCCTCTCCAAATGGGGTTATGCGCATGAGCAACGAGATGGATGGTCTGGTTGAGACCTCCAATAACCTTGCAATTATATGGTCAGGAAATGGAGCGATTACTGTTGACTATCTCTTCAGAAGCTCGGTTGACTCCTCCAGAGATGATCTTGCAATCATGCTGAAAAGCATTTCGGATCTTGCCGGCGCTGAATCTCTCTTTGATGGAGCCTATCCCGGCTGGAAACCCAATCCTGATTCGCCCATTCTGAAGACCATGGAAGAGGTGTATTACAAGAGGTTCGGCAATATCCCAAAAATTACAGCCATACATGCAGGTCTCGAATGCGGGATTTTGGGCGGCACCTATCCCGATCTTGACATGATCTCTTTTGGCCCTACCATTCGTTTTCCCCACTCGCCGGATGAAAAGGTGAACATTGCATCTGTCGGCAAATTCTGGGACTTTCTTGTTGAGACGCTGAAGAGTATACCCGAGAAATAATCGTATTTTATCGTTCTGTGACTTGCCGCGTCTGGCAGCAAATCAGCAGGTACTCCTGTTTCGTGGTTGACGATTTCTCGTTATTGGAGGTGTCAGGGTGGGGCCGGCGCGAGTGGCTGTTAACGATAATCCGAAGTTTCCCAGCAAAAAACCGTCTCACCAATTATTAATTCTCAAGCATAAACCCACTCCCGGTAGCTCTGTGCGTAAAGATAGATTTTTCTATAAAAACCCCTTCAGCGCCTTGCAGACTGCAGAGAGCGGGAGCCCCACCACATTGTAGTAACACCCCTCAATACGCCTGACATGACAAGCCAACAGTGGATCCTGTATCCCGTAGGAGCCGGCCTTGTCGTAAGGTTTTTGAGAGAGCAGATAGCGCTCTATCTCACCGTCCGACATTGGTTCAAACTCCACCGAGGTGGTGACGCATTCGGTATGGCGTTTACGCAGGGAGAGGAGCACAAAGCCGGTAGAGACACGGTGTGTGCGGTTCTGGAGGCTTTTGAGCATGGCAAAGGCCTCATCATACCCGGCCGGTTTTCCAAGAATCTGACTGCCCTTTGCCACCACGGTATCGGCAGCCAGGATAATCGTGTGACCCTTTCCCCTGCTTTCAACCACCGCCGATGCGGCAACGGCCTTCTCGTGGGCAAGACGGGTCACATTCTCCTCAATTGAGGAGGCAGGGTCGATTCTCTCCTCACTCTTTACCGCCAGCGTCTCAAAGGGGAGAAGCATCATTGAGAGAATATCGTGCCGTCTTGGCGATTGTGAAGCAAGAATCAGTAAAGGTTTTGCCATGGGTCTCTTTTCGTCTCAGTTGAGGTTGTTCCAGCCCCGGCGGTTCAGGTCTGCAAAAATCAGTGCTCCGGCAACCACTCCGACTCCAAGAAAAATTCCTCCCTGCATCACGTCACCGAAAATTACCCGGCCAGTGCCGAAGAGGATGGCATAGATCATCACAATACCGAGTGCCCAGTCTACAAAGAGCATCCCAAAGCCGCTGTCGGAGACGACATCAGGCAGATTGACGGAGACCTTTTTCCAGAGTACACCTCCCACCCGTGTGGTGCGGTAGAAGTGCTCCAACTGCCCGATTTCGGTTGGAGGGGTGAGAAAGGTGATAATGAGCGTCGCGGCAATGGTAAAGGCGACGATGATAAAGATCGAAAAGGGGAAGGTGATGGTGGTGAAGAGCTGCAACCATGAGTAGGCGATAAATGGGGCAACCATGGAGGTGATCTCCGACCAGGCGTTCAGCCGCCACCAGAACCAGCGGAGAATCAGGACAAAGCCTGTGCCTGCGCCGCACTGGATGATGAACTCCCAGGCACCGGTGATGGTGTCGAGCACAAAGAAGGTGATGTAAAGGGCAAAGGCCGCCGTCAGAAAGGTGGTGATTTTGGAGATGGTGACATAGTGCCGCTCATCGCCATCTTTTTTAAGAAATCGCCTGTAGAAGTCGTTGATGAGGTAGCTTGTTCCCCAGTTGAGATGGGTAGAGAGCGTTGACATGTAGGCTGCAAGAAAAGCGGCGATCAAAAGTCCCTTCATTCCGGGAGGGAGCACCGCCTTCATCACATAGACAAAGCCATCCTCCTTTTGGTTCATGGGCAGATCGGGGAACATCACCAGGCTGGCAAGCCCGACAATGATCCATGGCCATGGCCTCAGGCAGTAGTGGGCCACGGTGAACCAGAGGGTGGCAAGCAGGGAGTGTTTCTCGTTTTTGGCACTCATCATCCGCTGGGCAATGTAGCCGCCTCCACCCGGTTCAGCCCCGGGGTACCATGATGACCACCACTGCACAAATGCCATGGCGGCAAAGGAGATGAAGGGGAGCGCCACCGCTCCGGTGATGCTTTTTCCGGACGGGGAGCCGAAGGTGGGGAAGAAGTCGAACATCCATCCCGGCAGCGCTTTGGTAAGCCCCCCGGCCGAGACCACCGCAGGGGAGTGTACGGCAAGCACGGCAAGGATGATGCAGCCGGTCATGGCTATGACAAACTGCACGGCATCGGTGATGGAGACACCCCAGAGCCCCGAAAGACCGGAGTAGAAGGTGGTGAGCAGGACGAGGGCCACAATGGCAATCTCCGGGTTCAGCTCCGGCACCATGATGCGGATGATCTTGTACATGGCGAGGTTCACCCATCCGATAATGACCGCGTTGATGAAGAGGCCGAAGTAGATCGCCTTGAAGCCGCGCAGAAAGCGGGCAGCGGGGCCGCTGTAGCGCAGCTCAATAAACTCCAGATCGGTGAGAATCTCTGCCCGCCGCCAGAGGCGGGCAAAAAAGAAGACGGTGAGCATTCCCCCCGAGACAAAGGTCCACCAGACCCAGTTGCCGGCAATACCATTTTTGGCCACAAAGCCTGCGACGGCCAGAGGAGTGTCGGCAGCAAAGGTGGTGGCCACCATACCGGTGCCAGCAAGCCACCAGGGGAGCTGGCGTCCCGAAAGAAAAAACTCTCCAACGTTTTCGGAGGCGCGTCGGGAGAACCACAGGCCGATAACCAGCGTCAGCAGGAGGTAGCCGACGATAAAGCTGTAGTCGAGGATGTTGAGCTGCTCCATGCTGTTTCTCCTGTGCTGTTCTTCAATAGTTGCAATAAAAAGGTCTTTTATTCCTTCAAATAACCAGTTTAAAGAGAGGTCTCCAACAAAGATTTATGATGATGGTCTTGATTGCAATTTGGAATTATCCGTCGATTCTTGAAAGCTCCCTGAAGCTCTGGAAGCGGTCTTCAATCTCCAGCAGATCAACCGCCGCAATCTTTTCGGTGCCGAACTTCTCGACACAGAAGCTCGCCATGGCACTGCCGTAGAGCACGGCACGACGCATCTCCCGATCGGTGATGGCTTCGCAGCGGGTGAGGTGGCCGATAAATCCTCCGGCAAAGGTGTCGCCCGCGCCGGTGGGGTCGTAAATGGATTCAAGCGGGAAGGCCGGGGCGGCAA
Source organism: uncultured Chlorobiaceae bacterium (assembly GCA_903859055.1). Taxonomy (GTDB): domain Bacteria; phylum Bacteroidota; class Chlorobiia; order Chlorobiales; family Chlorobiaceae; genus Chlorobium. Next base: position 7,164 of record CAIOLC010000050.1, read on the forward strand.
AGATGCCATCCTCGGTGAAGAGCAGCGCTCCATGTTCACCCTTTTTTATGATCACTGTTTTGGGGCCGAGAGCGCGGATGATTCGGGCGGAGCGCACCAGGTTGGGGTCGCCGCTCAGCAGCCGAGCTTCGCTGTCGTTCAGGATAAACACATCGACATGCGCCAGGGTCTTTTTAAGCTCTTCGGGTTTTGACTCAATCCAGAAGTTCATGGTGTCGAGAATCACCAGTTTTGGCTTGCTGATTTGGCCAAGCACCTTGAGCTGAAGTTCGGGGTCGATGTTGCCGAGGCAGACAAACTCGGAATTGCGGTACTCTGCGGGTACCTCTGGGTCGAAATCGGCAAAGACATTCAACTGGGTATCGAGCGTGTCGCGGGTGTTCATGTCGTAGTGGTAACGGCCCGCCCAGCGGAAGGTTTTTCCTGTTTTCACCATCTGTACACCCCTGGTGTCGATGTTTCTGGAGTGGAGCAGATCGAAGTGCTGCTGCTCAAAGTCGGAGCCGACCACGCCCACCATCCGGATCTGGTCGGTAAAGTAACTTGCCGAGAGGGCAATGTAGGTTGAGGAGCCCCCAAGGGTGTTCAGGGAGCTGCCGAAAGGGGTTTCGATGTCGTCAAAGGCAAGAGAGCCGACAATGAGAAGAGACATGGTCGTCGTGGTTGGTTAATGAAAAATTATGGTAGTTCAAAAAGCAGACATTCTCCCGGTTTGCAGTGTACCTGAAGCCGGTGTTCCCTGATCGTGAAGCTCTGCTGGCTGATCAGGTCGAGCAGATCGCAGCTCTCCATGCTGAACTCAAGAAAACCGCCTCTCTCCTCGTAGAGGTTGCTGTTGCCGACAAACAGGAGTGATTTTCCCCCTGCGCTGCGCATCACCGCAAAGAGGTCGTGTTCGCTGGTGTAGGGGATGGTCATGGAGCCGATCTCCCCGCAGAGCACGAGGTCGAGGTAGCGGCTCCGTATCTCAAGAATTCTGGCGATAGAGCTGTTGAGGGGCTCTTGATCGTTGCACTTTTCCCAGTCGTAGGCAAAGGGGCTGAAGAGTGGGAGTGTTTCCGGGGGATAGGTGGCCCGATCTTCATCGGTAAAATTGAGGCCGAGGTTGACGGGATGCCACTCACACAGCTCCATGCCCGACTGCAGGAAGGGGATTGCCGGAAGTATGGCACTGAGGGTAAAGATAAAGTTCGTGTAATGCCGTCCGGCTTTTTGGCGAGGATAGCGGAAGCAGACGCGGGGGGTGTTGTGATTCTCTCCTGTCCCAAAGAATGGCAGGGCAACGCCGGTTCGGTTCAGATGGTTCAGAAGCCCCCTGATAAAGACAATGTCGTGAATGACAAAGGGAAGGGAGCCGAGCACCGCATCGAAACCCTCTTCACGAATTTCGGGAGAGGGGTTGAAATTTTCGTCCCAGAAGGCAAAGTCGGGCCGTTTTTCCCGTGCTCTGCGGACAATGCTCTGTTTCAGCAGTGTTGGCAGGGCGTGGCCCATGTCGATCATGGCACCGTCAATATGATACTCCTCCTCGTAGAAGGGGATGATACCCGCAATCTCCTCCCAGAGGCTGCTGTTGAAGGTTTCAGGATTGTCGAGGGTGCTGTCGTACATCCTGATGGTGTTGTAGGCAATGTA
>CAIOLC010000051.1 GCA_903859055.1 uncultured Chlorobiaceae bacterium
GGTCAACATTCTTGGCAGCTTTCTGATCGGTTTTTTGAGTGAACTGGCCATCTCAACCACCCTTGTTTCCCCTGAAGCAAGGCTTTTTCTGGTCACAGGTTTCTGCGGAGGCTTTACAACCTTCTCCGCTTACATGTTTGAGCATACCGCTCTTCTCAAGGATGGGCAGTTGTTTTATGCCAGCCTCTATCTGGGGGGCAGTATTGCCGGGGGACTTATTGCGCTCTATACAGGAGCGCTTCTTGCTAAACTTTGGACATAACGGAGTGAATTATGGAGTTGCAAAATGCAGAGATGCTGCGAATTTTTGTCGGGGAACAGGCACGACACGGTCATCGACCACTTTACGAAGAGATTGTCCGTGAAGCTCGGGAAAATGAGATAGCAGGAGCCACCGCGCTGAAAGGGATGCTCTCCTACGGTCACGATATGACCATCAAAGCCTCGAAAATCATGGAGCTGGGCACAAACCTGCCAATGGTTATAGAAATTGTGGACTCCGCTGAAAAGATTGAGGGCTTCCTGCCGATACTTCAAAAGATGGTCAGGGATGCATCAGCACGAGTGATGATTACCAGAGAACTTGTACGAACAGGAATCATTGAATAGCATGAGAATAAAAAAGGGAGGTTCCATTCCTCCCTTTTTTAATATCTCTCTTCCGATAATTATTTCTCGGAAACCACAAGGGCATTATAGTTTGCCTTGATGGTTTTTTCCAGATCCTCATCGGTGTGCACTGCGCTGATGAACATCGCCTCGAACTGGGACGGGGCGGTATAGATCCCCTGGTCGAGCAGTGAGTGGAAATACTTGCCGTGCTTTTTCACATTGGCGGTGATGGCGGTCGAATAGTTCACCACCGGTGTTCCGGTAAAGAAGAGGCAGGACATGGAGCCAACACGGTTCTGCACATAGTTCAGACCCAGTTTTTTCAGGTTATCGCTGAAGCCCGCCTCGATGATCTTGGCCTTTCTTTCGAGTTCTGGATAGGGATCCTCGTCGATAAGAATTTTCAGAGTTTCAAGACCTGCGGTCAGCGCCAGAGGATTGCCTGAAAGGGTACCTGCCTGATAGACATCGCCAAGCGGAGCCACACGCTCCATAATTTCGCGTTTGCCGCCGAATGCGCCAACTGGAAGACCTCCGCCGATGATTTTGCCCATGGTGGTCAAGTCAGGTGTAACACCATAGAGACTCTGCGCGCCACCAAGTGCTACGCGGAATCCGCACATCACCTCGTCAAAAATCAGCACAATGCCTTCAGCGGTGAACAGTTCGCGAAGTGCGGCAAGGAAGCCCGGCTGGGCCGGAATAACACCGGTGTTGCCTGCTACTGGCTCGATAATAATGGCGGCAACCTGGCCCTTGTTCTCATTGACCAGCAACTTGACCGACTCAATATCGTTGTAGGTTGCGTTGAGCGTATCCATCGCGGTGCCTTTGGTAACGCCAGGGCTGTCGGGAGCGCCAAGCGTCAGGGCACCGGAACCAGCCTTGATGAGGAAGCTGTCGCCATGACCATGGTAACACCCTTCAAATTTGATAATTTTATCGCGGCCAGTGTAGCCACGAGCAAGACGGACAGCCGACATGGTGGCTTCCGTACCGCTATTGACCATACGCACCATCTCAAGCGAAGGAACTATTTTGCAGAGAAGCTCGGCAATTTCGATCTCCATCTCA
>CAIOLC010000052.1 GCA_903859055.1 uncultured Chlorobiaceae bacterium
ATGCGCAAACAGGTCACAAATATCTTTGAGACCACTTGGGGTAGTACCATCAAGAGCGAAGATGACCGGTGGGAGGAGTGCGCCAGGGTGCTCTCACAAAAAGATATCAACACCGTTATGAGCAAGCCTTGGGGAAAGAGGGGGTGAAGTCATTTTCAACCACTTCCGATATGCTGCTGTGAAGTCTGTGTGTTTCCAGCAAACTTCATAACCCGATGAGTTGGGAACTCGGCATAATTTCAAAACGACCGAGTTCAGCGCACCGCGAAACACGGAAACGCCCGGTTGTCTTGTAACGCTGGTGCGCTGGAATGTCAGGCATAGATTTACGCGATTGATGCGGTTCGCTCTCCACTGTTTCCGGCCCTGTAACGGGACAAGGTAGGCACTTCAGCGTATGTGAGGGTAAACCCGTATGTTTCCGCAGCCTTTTCGGCAGCAATGTGAGACTGAACAAAATAGTCATGGATAGACGTGCACTCTTCCGACAATCTTGCTTGAGTTTTATCTTTTTCCTGCAAAATCTCTGAGCGAATCATAAGTTATTCTGAGTATTCCGCCGAAAGTGTACCACCATTTCCTGGCTTGATTGACTCTTTTTGTATTCGAGCTTTCCAATAACCAGGCTTACGGCTCAAATGCATAACGGCTTGAATTATAAGGTTTTCGCTGTTTTCGATGGCTGTAGATAGATTCTGAACGGAAAGCGTTTTACAGGGTATCGTCGCACATCTTCTTCAATTGGTTGCCAGGCTTGAGGATAGAGAAGAATCAGGTTTATGCCCTCTTCAACCTGGGAGACAAAACCAATGGCGAGTGAGGTTGAGATATCAGCATAATATTGGGTTGCTCCAGCATACTCATGAAGAGCTTCAGGATGAAAATGATAGTTCATTTTTCAATCATAGCCCTTACTTGGGCTAACTCTTTTTCACCATTGATTGGTACGACTTTCCCGGTTCGAATTTCATCTCTCCTTTTTTTAACCTCATCCAAATGGCTCTTCGTTACAAGTGGGTCTCTATCATCTTCAATGCTTGCAACAAGCTTTTCGGCAAGAAGAGCCCTGGAATCGTTAGGCAGTATTTTCGCCTCTGAGAATATCTCTTCGTGTGACATGGGCATAAGTATTACCTCCTTTTCTTCCCAATACAAGTTATTGGACGCTGCAGGCACAAGAGAAAGGGTGCCCCCTCACCTATATTTTTTTGCATATCAATGTTTAGACTGATCTGCCTGCTTCATTTTCGTAGTAGCGCGAAGCTTCCCGAAACTCTTCATCTGCTTTCGGCAAGAATTCGAAGTTGAAGACAACTCGCTTATCGCTCTATTGTCCACCCTGACGTTAGTATTTTCTTTTCTGCTTTTCCAGCAGTAAATGTATTTTACAGCTCTTCTCTATAACACAGAGCGACGTATTATCAATTATGGCAAAATTAGGTACAGAAAAAAATCCGGCAATAGTACATGTTCAGGATTTAGACCGGGCGAATGAAGTGGCCGAAATCTTTGAGCAATATGGATGGAAGTTTATCATTGGATTGGAACCGGAAAACCCGGAAAACATATCAGACCTCATAAAACTGCTTCATCCGCCAGAACCCGTCAGTTCATCCAAAACAGGTCGCAACGAGCTCTGCCCTTGCGGAAGCGGGAATAAGTATAAAAACTGCTGCGGATAATCGTAGCCTGCGGATAACGAATCAGAATGAGGCCTTAACCTCACACGCCGAATCAGAGGACGAATCGTATCGGCAAAGCGGGTTCCGTTAGTGGCCAATAACGAAGCTGGGAACGGAGGGGGAAGAGTCTGGTGGCGGAAATGTTTTTTATGTTGATAGCACCCGGCGTGCCTTGGCTGATTCCTGCAAAAGACGACATTCAGGTGCGCCAATAATTTGTTCCGCAATATTACTGCCGGACAGCAAAAAGATGCCACTGTACATCATGAAAGAAATGCCAATACCCTTGAACTTTAAGATGCCCGCCAAATCCTGGCTGGTTTCGGAACGGGTTACGGAGTGACATTTTTGTTGAACATTTAGCACAATTTCATTGACAAATATGACGAACTCTGTAGAACATAAGGGCACTGCCGCACGAATCGTCACTTGTCCAAGATGTGGCCATGATTTTACCTGTAGCCTGTCGCTCACCTGCTGGTGTGTGACAAGGGAGGTATCGCCGGAGCTGAAGAGGTATCTGGCTGAACACTATACGACATGTGTTTGCAGCGTCTGCCTTGACCAGTTGACAGAAAACAGAGTCGGGGGCGAAAGTCTTTGATGGTCAAGTGGTTAAGGGTGTTGCATTATTTTCTCCAGTTCACTGCATTGAGTGATGAAGCAAATAAATTCAATTGAAATGCAGTCGCTGATCATGTACATTAGGTCATTGACTGAGCAACACTAAAACAGAAAACATGCAGAAAGAGACCATTACGATACTCGGGTGCGGCTGGCTCGGGTTGCCGCTTGCGCAAGCTCTCGTCAAAGAGGGCTACGCCGTCAAGGGATCAACGACGAGGGAGGAGAAGCTTGAGGTGTTGCAGGATGCAGGGGTGGAGCCATACCTGATATCCCTCGACCCGGAGGTAATCGGTGACGACGTTGTTGCGTTTCTTCAGAGCGATATTCTTATTGTCAATATCCCTCCGACACGGCGAGAAGATATTGTTGAGTATCATATCGAGCAGTTCTCTTCACTGATTGACGCACTTGGTCAGTCGCCGGTGCGCTCAGTGCTGATGGTCAGCTCAACATCGGTTTATCCGGCGCTCAACCAGGAGGTTACTGAAGAGGATGCCGTTGAACCCCAGTCCCCCGCCGGGCAGGCGCTGCTCCTTGTCGAAGAGATGCTGATGCAGGAGAGCGGTTTTCAGACCACCGTGCTGCGTTTTGGCGGGTTGGTCGGTTATGACCGTAACCCTGAAAAGTATCTCGCAGCGTTGACTGCGGTGACGAATCCCGATCAGCCAATGAACCTTATTCATCGTGACGATTGCATCAAGATCATCTCGGAGATTATTCGCTTGCAGCAGTGGGGCGAAGTGTTCAACGCCTGCGGTCCGATTCATCCACTACGGCGCGACTATTATGGGCGAGCCGCCGATGCAGCAGGAGTTTCGCGAATTCCTCTCGCACCATCTGATGCTCCAGCACCGTTTAAAGTGGTGAACAGCGACAAGTTGGTCAGTGCGCTGGGCTACAGTTTTCTGCATCCTGATCCGGTTGGGTAAAGGGAGGGAGGACTTATGGTGATGGTGATAAAGAAAACTGGAAAAATTTAAACCGGTTTTTATCGGACGATAAGCTAAAGCAATAAAAGGAGTGTCTTCATGACATCAATACAATACCTTGAAGAGCAAGTAAAACAACTCCCCCCTATTGAACGGCAAGAGTTTCGTGAGTGGTTCCTTGAATGGGATGCCGATGATTGGGATCGGCAGATTGAGCGTGATGCGCAGGCAGGCAAGCTTGATGCCTTTGCTGCCGAAGCCCTTGCAGAATACCATGCAGGAAAGGCTACGGAGCTTTGAACCACTACGCATCAAGCAAATTTTGGGATTGCTACCGTAGCCTTCCTAAGCCAGTGCAGGAAATGGCCAGAGGCAATTACAAGCTTCTTCGATATGACCAGTCTCATCCCTCATTGCATTTCAAAAAAGTGAGAAATGGTCAGTATAGAAGCGTACGCGTTGGAATAGCAATACAGAGCATTAGGCACTCCTGTACCTGATGGTGTTCAATGGTTTTGGATAGGGAGTCATGCGGAGTACGATAGGTGGTTGTGTTGAATTAATACCCTATACAAATTCAATCAAACAGCAATTTTTTTTGGTGTGAGGAGGTTTTTATGCTTCAGGCAAAACAGGAAGTACAGCAATTACTTGATCAAATCCCTGAAAATGTCTCTTTTGATGACATTCGATACCATATTTATGTTTGTCAGAAAATAAATCGTGGTCTTGAAGATGTTGAATCAGGGAATACCATTTCAGAAGAGGAGATGGAACAACGCATGGCACACTATGTTAACCATTGAGCCCTTTGATACGTTGAACAACAAGTACACCGCATTCCTTCTTGCCGCCCCTTCAAGCGGATCCGGTAAAACCACGATAACCCTCGCTCTCCTGAGGACGTTTGCCCGGCGGGGGCTTGTGGTGCAGCCGTTCAAGTGTGGGCCGGATTACCTTGATACTCGTTTGCACACCATGGCGGCCTCTTTTGGCGGGCACGAGCGGGTAGGGATCAATCTTGATACTTTCATGGCTTCAAAGGAGCATGTGCAGGGGCTGTTCAGCCGTTACTCATCGGATGCTGATGTTGCTGTGGTTGAGGGTGTCATGGGGCTGTTTGACGGAGCTGAAAAATCGGAGGGGAGCAGCGCCGAGATTGCCATGCTGCTTGGTATTCCCGTTGTTATGGTCATCAACGCTCATAGTATGGCCTATTCGGCAGCGCCGATGCTCTATGGTTTCAGGACGTTTGATCCCGCACTGAACCTTGCCGGGGTTATTTTCAACCAGGTCAATACAGCCTCTCATTACAGCTATCTTGAAGCGGCAGCTCGCGATGCCGGAGTTGAACCGCTAGGCTATGTTCCCCGCAGCGAAGCGGTGGCCATCAGTGAGCGACATCTTGGCCTTGACACCTCTGCCGGATACGACCGCGAGTGCGTGATTGAGGCAATGGCTGAGCATGTTGGTAAAACTGTGGATGTTGATCGCCTGCTGGAGATTGCGCAGGTTGAGAGGCCTTCCGCTTCGGTTATGTCGCCATCAATCGCCGGGGGAAATAAACTTATCGCAGTGGCCCGCGACGAGGCGTTCAACTTTGTCTATCGCGAGAATATTGAGCTGCTTCGCCAATATGGACGAGTGGTGTTTTTCAGTCCACTACATGATGAACGTCTGCCTGAAGCCGAGATGGTTTACCTGGCAGGCGGCTATCCTGAACTCTATGCCGAACAGCTCTCGTCCAACAGTGCCATGCGTGAGCAGATTGCAGCGTTCAGCCGAAGTGGCGGTCGTCTCTATGCCGAGTGCGGTGGCATGATGTACCTTGGAAAAACAATAACGCTGAAGGATGGTTCCGTTTATCCCATGTGTGGCGCACTTGACCTTGAGACGACCATGCAGGAGTCGAGACTGACTCTTGGATACAGGAGCGTGGTGCTCGATGGCTCCACAGCCGAGCTCCGGGGTCACGAATTTCACTATTCACGCATCAGCCATCAGGGGGCGTTGCAGAACATCGCCACCGTCAACAACGCCCGGGGTGAACATGTGGCAACACCTCTTTTCAGAAAAGAGAATACGACAGCCTCCTACATTCACCTCTACTGGGGCGAAATGCCTCAGGCTCCTGCCCTGCTTTTTTCGCTTGAGAGTGAATAACGTGTTGATACCTTTTATTGTGGCTCGTTACAATAGAAACTCCAGATCGTACCCCTCTTCTGTCGACTCTGCAACAAATGCTTTCAGCTTCTTCAGAAACTCAAGAAACCGTCCCGAATCAATGTCACGGAAATATGCCACCCCCACCGGTTCATCATGCCAGCCGAGCAGAATTGTTTCGTGCTGTTTCGGATCAATGGAGGCCATGCGCTCCTCAATGATGATGATCATGCGTTCCTGAGCACTGTTATGCAGAAACGCTTCATCCCAACTGTCAAGTCCGTTGCCGCTCTCCGAGATAAATGGCAGAGTGTTCAACAGTTCCGGCAGGCCGTAATGAAAAAATGCAGCGTAATTGTGGGCATCAATCTCCAGGGAACTGTAAGCTTTGTACGATCTCTCTTGAAGCCGTACCCGATTGATGGTGCCGGTACGGTAGATCGACAGCTCACGGTGTACCGGATTGTCGTCGTCAATAAAGATGCGATGAACATTCATAACGGTCATAATGGAGGCGGAGAACCTTTAATCTCTATGGGTCATATTCCCCGCCTCTTGAGGCGTAAAGTCGGATAGAGTTTTCTTCAATACCCCGCTGCTTGCGGCGGGGTTCTTTATTCAGCAGAGAAGTTTTCTGTTTTTATGGAATTGGTTGCAACATAGCTATCTTGAAAGAATTTTTTGCTGTGTTCATAGTGGCAAAAAAAGTACGGTGCGGTATTCACAACAATTTTACCGATAAATCAGAAGTATGGACGGAAATTTTTCAAACAGAGTACAGGATGTTATCCGTCTCAGCCGTGAGGAGGCGTTGCGGTTGGGCCACGATTATATCGGTACGGAACACCTTCTTCTTGGTCTTATCAGAGAGGGTGAGGGTATTGGCGCCAGGATATTAAAGAATCTCAAGATAGATCTGTTTGGCCTGAAGTTGAAAATTGAGGAGAGCACGCATCCCCGGATTGGTGAATCCCAGATGGGGAATGTTCCCCTCACCAAACAGGCTGAGAAGGTGCTGAAGATTACCTATCTCGAAGCAAAAATTTGCAAGTCGAATGTTATCGGAACAGAGCACCTCCTGCTGTCGATTATGAAGGGCGATGATAATATTGCCGCCCAGATTCTGGAGCAGTTTGGCTTGACATACGATCTGGTCAGGGATGAGCTGATGAGTATATCAAGCAGCAGAAGCGAGGCGGATGAGCCTCCCTTGGAAGGGGCCTATTCGACAGGTGGTTCAGAGCGGCAGCCTAAAAAGCCTGATCCCAAAAAAGGGGAGAGAACAAAGACACCGGTGCTCGACAACTTTGGGCGTGATCTTACCCGTCTGGCTCTTGACGACAAGCTCGACCCGATTATAGGGCGTGAAAAGGAGATTGAGCGTGTCGCCCAGGTGTTGAGCCGTCGTAAAAAGAATAATCCGGTCTTGATTGGTGAGCCGGGTGTCGGCAAGACGGCCATTGCTGAAGGTCTTGCTCTCAAAATTGTGCAACGCAAGGTCTCCAGGGTGCTGTACGACAAGCGGGTCGTTGCCCTTGATTTGGCTGCTCTTGTGGCTGGCACCAAATATCGCGGTCAGTTTGAAGAGCGGATGAAGGCGTTGATGAATGAACTTGAGCGGTCTCGTGATGTGATTCTCTTTATTGATGAGCTGCATACTATTGTTGGTGCCGGAGGTGCATCAGGGTCACTTGACGCGAGCAATATCTTCAAGCCCGCACTTGCGCGTGGCGAACTTCAGTGCATCGGAGCCACCACGCTTGACGAGTATCGTCAGTTTATCGAAAAAGATGGCGCGCTTGATCGCCGGTTCCAGAAGATCATGGTGGAGCCCACCTCGGTTGATGAGACGATTCAGATACTCAACAACATCAAGTCGAAGTATGAGGTGCATCATCATGTCAACTACTCGGAACTCTCCATTGAGAAGGCAGTCAAGCTTTCCGAGCGTTATATCACGGATCGCTTTTTGCCCGACAAGGCGATTGATGTTATGGATGAGGCCGGGGCGCGTGTTCATCTGAGCAATATTCATGTGCCGCAGGAGATTCTTGAGCTTGAAAAATCGATTGAGGAGGTGAAGAGCGAGAAGAATCAGGTGGTGAAGATGCAGAATTTTGAGGAGGCGGCGAAGCTTCGTGACCGCGAGAAAAGTATGATAGAGGCGCTTGACCAGGCCAAGCAGGAGTGGGAAGAGCGCGCCGCCGAGAGTGTCTACGATGTCACTGAAGCCGATATCACCTCGGTGATTGCCATGATGACCGGCATTCCGGTTGCCAGGGTTGCGCAGTCCGAATCGAAACGGTTGCTCACGATGGAGGCCGATCTCACCAAAGAGGTGATTGGCCAGGATGAGGCGATCAAGAAGATTACCAAGGCGATACAGCGTACTCGTGCCGGGTTGAAAGATCCTTCACGTCCCATTGGCTCCTTTATTTTTCTTGGGCCGACCGGAGTTGGCAAGACCGAGCTTGCCAAGGCGCTGACCCGATACCTGTTTGATACAGAAGATGCTTTGATACGAGCCGATATGAGCGAGTATATGGAGAAGTTCTCGGTCAGCCGCCTTGTTGGAGCACCTCCCGGATATGTTGGCTACGAAGAGGGCGGCCAGTTGACCGAAAAGGTTCGTCGTAAGCCCTATTCTGTGGTGCTTATTGACGAGATTGAGAAGGCGCACCCCGATGTTTTCAATATTCTCCTGCAGGTGCTGGACGAGGGCGTGCTGACTGACGGGATGGGGAGAAAGGTTGATTTCCGCAATACGGTGATCATCATGACCTCAAATATTGGTGCCAAGGATATCAAGAATTTCGGCGCTGGATCGGGCATGGGCTTTACTCCCATTGATGACGCAACCGGTAATTACAAGGCTATGAAGTCAACCATTGAGGATGCGCTCAAGCGAGTCTTCAATCCCGAGTTTCTCAACAGAATTGATGATATTGTTGTCTTCCATGCGCTTGAAAAGCAGCATATTTTCAAGATTATCGACATTACCGCCGGCAAGCTCTTCAAGAGGCTGCATGATATGGGTATTGAGGTGCAGATCGATGAAAACGCCAAGGAGTTTCTTGTGGACAAGGGTTACGATCAGAAATATGGTGCCCGTCCGCTAAAGAGGGCTTTGCAAAAGTATGTGGAAGATCCGCTTGCCGAAGAGATGCTGAAGGGTCGTTTTTCTGAGGGAAGTGTCATCAGGATTATGTTTGATGAGGCGGAAAAAGAGCTTCGTTTTGTTGACGGGGTAGTTCCCGTTCCTGAAGGCGAAGGGCAGGCGCACAGCGAGTAAATCATCTCTTTCTTCCAGCCGATTTTATTTCCTTGATTGGGAACACCACTGCTACACGGAGTGGTGTTCCCAATCAAGGAAACCGGAGGCTTTTTTTGCTGGCAATCTGCCACGCAAGCAATTGCGCATGGTGCAAGCATGGATTGAATGAAGGCAAAGCATTTTACGATCTTCAGGCAACAGGTATTGGTGATTATTTTTGGGATTGTTTGATTTCAGGGAATTATGAAACGTAAGGTCTACATTGAAACATCCGTTATCAGCTACCTGACGGCTCGGCCCAGCAAGACCATTATCGGAGCGGCTCACCAACAAATTACATTAGCCTGGTGGGAAACGCGCAGCCAGTACGATCTGGTAGTTTCTGAGTCGGTTTTGCGTGAGTGCGGTGGCCGGTGACCCCGATGCTGCAAAAAAGCGTCTGACAGTGTTGAATGATGTGCCATTGATCTTGATAACCGAACAAGAACTTGATATTGCCAACTCGCTGGTAGCGAAGGGGATTATTCCAGCCAAGGCGGCTGAAGATGCGCTCCACATTGCAATTGCCACAGTCAATGGAGTTGATTATCTTCTTTCTTGGAACTGTCGGCACATTGCAAACCCCGAGATACAAAGAGGTATCGCTGCTCACCTCGAAGAAATTGGTTTATCGCTGCCGTTCATTTGCATTCCCGAAGAACTACTCGGAGACGAACATGTTGAATGACGAAATCGTAAATGAAGTAAGAGCTATTCGTGATGCCCATGCAGCCAAATTTGGCTATGACTTGCAGGCTATCTATGCTGATTTGAAAAAGTCAGAAGCTGAACATATTGCCGCCGGTCATCCATTTATTCCTGCGCCTGAGTGCCCGGTGCCTGACACGGCATTGCAGTGGACTCGCTTCGCTCACCGCTGAATTCAGACGTTCGCAAGTACATCTATGGAATTTGCAGCACTCAAGCCAAGAGCCGAACACACAATTGTGCGATTCATCTCATTGCGGCAGTTGTGTTTCGTGAAAGTGCAAGACACACAGAAATCGAAGCAAGAGTAGTTTGCCAAAATAAAGATCCGGGAGAGCTTGAGAATATTTCCATATTCAGGGATTTTATTTGTCGTCAACAGATTAAATTTTACAAGGCCGAGATAAAAAAGTTTGAGCGAAAGGATAAAGGGTTCTCGTTGCTGTTTTAGGCAGTAAGGGTTCTCTATGCCAATTCTTTGGCGTTTCTTATGATTTATCCATGTATATTGAAAATGAAAATTTCAAATTGCATGGATTATGAGCGTTCTCTATCTTGATCGCACAATAGCCGAGGATGTTCGGCTTGGGCTGAAAAACAACCCGGTTACGGCGGTTGTGGGGCCTCGACAGTGTGGCAAGTCTACCCTGATCAGGCATCTGGTCTCTTATGATCGGCCGTTCCTCTATCTTGATCTTGAACGTCCTTCCGATTTGCGGAAGCTCGATGACCCCGAATGGTTTTTGCAGCATCAGCGGGGAAAGCTGGTTTGCATCGACGAGGTGCAACGGCGGCCGGAGCTTTTCCCCCTGATTCGAAGTCTGGTGGACGAATGGGGTGGTAATGGTCATTTTCTGATTCTCGGATCGGCTTCACGTGATCTGCTGATGCAGAGTTCCGAGTCGCTTGCCGGACGAATCACCTACAAGCGGTTGACTCCGTTTTTGTGGGAAGAGGTAAAGGAGCGGGTGATCATTGAGGAGTATCTTGCACGCGGAGGGTTTCCGAAAAGCCTGCTTCAGGAGGAGGCTCAGGTGTCGTACGGGTGGCGGGAGGATTTTATCACGAGCTTTCTTGAGCGTGACCTGTTACAATGGAGCGGGTTCTCTCCTGCAACGATGCGTCGTCTCTGGCAGATGCTCGCTCACAATAACGGTCAGATGGTAAACCTCTCCTCCATTGGCGGTTCCCTTGGAGTAAGCCATACCACGGTAAGGAATTATCTTGATCTTTTACAGCAGACCTTCATGGTGTGCCTGTTGCCGCCATTGATGTCGAATATTGGTAAACGAGTTGTCAAATCGCCAAAGGTGTATGTGGCCGATACCGGTATTGTCGCCGCTTTGCTTGGGCTTGTTGATTTCAACCGGATTGCCGGGCATCCGGTATTTGGCTCACTTTGGGAAACTCTGGTGATGGTCAACATTCAGGGAATGTATCCGGGCTGCGGGCTTTATTATTATCGCACGGTCAACGGTGCCGAAGTGGATATCGTCATGGAGCAGTCGGGCAAGCGTTTTGCCATAGAGTGCAAGGCCTCCGCTGCTCCGGTGCTGACAAAGGGGAACCGGTCGGCAATTGTTGATATAGATCCTCTGCACACCTTCGTGGTGGCTCCTCTTGAGAAGGGGTATGCATTAGCGCCAGGCATCTCGGTTGTGGGTTTGTCGGAACTGTTCGACGAGATCGGGAAGCTTCTGTGATAGCTTCTCATGGATGGTGCGAAAGAGAACTCGCATAATGAAAAGAACTCGCATAATGAAAAGATAAAGGATTCTCTTTGGTGTTTTAGGCAACACGGCTCTCTGAATAAAGTTCCCGTTACTCTGTGCCTTTTTGCAAAGGACATCAAGAGTAACGGGG
>CAIOLC010000053.1 GCA_903859055.1 uncultured Chlorobiaceae bacterium
CCGAGAATGCTGATCATCCGCGAGCAAGTGAGCTGTTCGACCGCTACAAACTGCCAGCTTTTCACGATCCTTTTGCCGGAGGAGGAGCGTTGCCGCTTGAGGCGCAGCGACTTGGGTTGGAGAGTTACGCCAGCGACCTGAATCCGGTTGCAGTGCTGATCAACAAGGCGATGATTGAGATTCCTCCGAAGTTTGCAGGGAAGCAGCCGGTTAATCCTGAGTGGCAGCAAAAATCACTTGCAGGAAAAATGGGGCGGGAATGGAAAGGTGCCCAAGGGTTGGCGGAAGACGTTCGTTACTACGGCCAGTGGATGCGCGACGAAGCTGAAAAGCGCATCGGCCATCTCTATCCAAAGATTGAAGTGACAGCCGCAATGGCTGAAGAGCGACCTGACCTGAAAAAATATGTCGGACGGCAGCTCACCGTTATTGCCTGGCTCTGGGCACGGACGGTGAAAAGCCCCAATCCCGCTTTTGCCAATGTTGATGTGCCGTTGGTTTCAACTTTTATGCTCTCCACCAAAGCGGGCAAGGAGGCTTACCTGGGAGCGCGGGCATCCCGCCCGCATGCGGCCAAGATGGCCGCGCTCCCAGGCTATACATTTGAGGTGAAAATCGGCAAACCTGCGGATGCGGAAAGTGCAACACGTGGCACGAGCGCTGGTAAACGGGCCGCCTTTCGCTGTCTGATGTCGGACACTCCAATCACCTACGATTATATACGTGAGGAGGGTAAAGCCGGACGAATGGGCGTGAAGTTGATGGCCATTGTTGCCGAAGGTGATCGCGGAAGGGTATATCTTTCACCAACGCCAGAGATGGAAGCGATTGCACTGAGCGCACAACCAACGTGGAGGCCGGAAACTCCTTTGCATGGCAAGTGTCGTGTGAATGTTTCCAATTATGGGCTTGATGTATACGGAGATCTCTTTACCTCCCGTCAACTTGTGGCACTAACAACCTTTTCCGATCTCGTGCAGGAAGCTCGTGAGCTGGTATACCTGGGAGCGCGGCCATCTTGGCCGCATTCAGCCAAGATTACAGATCAGTCTAAACCGGCAACAAACGTATCGGCATCCCGACTGCTTGCGGGCGGGACGCCCGCGCTCCCAGCACCCACGTGGCACTCTCGTGGCTACCTTCCTCATTGGGAAGCAGGTGCCATTCCCCAAAGTATCACCTTTCGTCTTCATGACAGTCTCCCCCGAACTCTTCTGGAAACCTGGCGCGAAGAGCTTGCTAACCTTCCCGAAACTGAAGCTACCCGTGAGCGTCGCCAGCGAATCGAAGCTGCGCTTGATGCCGGTCATGGTGAATGCTTGTTGCGCAATATCGAGGTTGGTACACTGGTCGAGCATGCGCTGTTGCACTTTGACCAGCAACGCTATAAGCTTCATGCGTGGGTTATCATGCCCAACCATGTACATGTGCTGATAACTCCTTTTGAAGGCTATACTCTTTCGTCAATTCTGCATTCATGGAAGTCATTTACCGCCAAGTCGGCAAATCAGTTGCTTGGGCGAGCAGGTACGTTTTGGCTTGAAGAATATTTTGATCGATCAATACGCAATGAGGAGCATTATAACCGGGTGGTTGAATACATTCATAATAACCCGGTCAAGGCGGGACTGTGCGTTGCGGCTGAAGAGTGGGGGTTGAGCAGTGCGAGGTATGGGGGGGAATGGCAGGAAGAATTTGGGGGAGAAGAGCGGGCGGGACGCCCGCGCTCCCAGGAAGCCGCACTCTCTACAGATTATGCTGATGCGGTTGCTGTTTATTTGGCGTTTGCTGTGGATAAATGTTGCGACTATTGGTCGGCGATTTGTACTTGGCATAATTCTGGTGAAAAAATGCGGAACACGTTTGGTCGACAAGCTATTCCAATGAGTTGGGATTATGCAGAGGTTAATCCAATGTGTGATTCATCTGGTAACTGGATGGCTATGGTTGATTGGGTTTGGAAAGCCCTTATGATTACTCCTGCCAATTTAGAAGGGATTGCTGTACAATCTGATGCCCAGACACAGATAGTTAGTTCCGGGAAGCTTATTTCAACAGACCCGCCTTACTACGATAATATCGGTTACGCTGACCTTTCAGACTTCTTCTATGTCTGGTTGCGCCGTTCTTTAAAGTCAGTTTATCCGGATCTGTTTACCACACTGGCCGTGCCGAAGGCTGAAGAGCTGGTGGCAACACCCTACCGACACGGGAGCAAGGCAAAGGCGGAGAGCTTCTTCCTTGATGGCATGACCAAGGCTATGCATCGCCTGGCTGAACAGGCGCATCCAGCTTTTCCTGTAACTATCTACTACGCCTTCAAGCAGGCGGAAAGCGACGGGGTTGATGGAACGACCAACACCGGCTGGGATACTTTCCTTGCTGCGGTGATAGAAGCTGGATTTGCCATCAGTGGCACCTGGCCGATGCGCACCGAACTGAGTAACCGCATGATTGGTGCAGGTTCCAACGCCCTCGCCTCCAGCATCATCCTTGTCTGCCGCCAACGCCCTGCCAGCGCGTCCACAGCCACCCGCCGTGACTTCGTAGCCGCGCTTAAAGGACCTTCCCGCGAAGAGCGTGAACAACTTGAACAGGAGAAAAAACGGAAAGAGCTCTCATCAGCCCGTCGTGAGGAAATTCGTGTGCGTCTTGAGGATAACCTTCCAGCGGCTTTGGTAAAGTTGCAAAGCGGCAACATTGCGCCTGTGGATCTTGCGCAGGCGGCCATTGGCCCCGGCATGGCGGTCTATACCCGTTACGCCAAAGTCCTTGATGCCGACGGCAAACCTGTTCCGGTACGTGCAGCGCTGGCGCTGATCAATCAGGTGCTCGACGAAGCGCTGGCTGAGCAGGAGGGCGATTTCGATGCCGACACCCGATGGTCGCTCACCTGGTTTGAGCAGATGGGTTTCAACGATGGCGATTATGGTATTGCCGAGCAGCTTTCCAAGTCCAAAAATACTGCTGTTCAAGGGTTGGTTGAAGCGGGTATTATTCTCTCCAAAGCGGGCAAAGTGCGCTTGTTGAAACCGGCGGAACTCCCTGGGAGCGCGGGCGTCTCGCCCGCATCTATCTCAGGAAGCGCAACAAGCGTCTCGCATGGATTCGAAAAGGAAATATGCGGCCAAGATGGCCGCGCTCCCAGGCCTCCCAGGGATGCTCACAGGCTTACCGTATGGGAAATGGTGCATCAACTCATTCGTGTGCTCGAAGTCAGCGGCGAAAGTGCTGCGGCGGATCTGGTGGCCAAGCTTGGCAGCAAAGCCGAAATTGCCCGGGAACTCTGTTATCGTCTTTACACCCTTTGCGAACGTAAAAAGCGGGCCAATGAAGCGATGAGCTATAACGGTCTGGTACAGAGCTGGCCGGAGATTACCCGTCTGGCTCAGGAAAAACCCTCTGCCGTTGCCTCCGATACCTATAACTTGTTTGATCAAAAGTAAACCATGGCCCTCACCAATCACGAACGTGTCGGCAAGGCACTGGCACAACTGAAAGCAGGTCTTTCGCCCTTTGTTGAGCGGGAGGTCAATGCCGCCATTGATGATAATGTGCTCACGATGCTGAGGCTGAAGAGCTTTGTTGATGATCCGATCCTTGTCAACAAAAGTATTGCTGATTGGGATGTGGCGCCGCTCCTGAAACTGATGTGGGATATCTGGAACGATGTGTTCCGTCATACCTTGGGCTTTTCGGAGCGGAGCCTTGTTTCGGAGATTCGTGACTGCCGAAACAAATGGGCGCATCAGGAACTTTTTTCCAGTGATGATGCCTATCGCGCCTTGGACTCCATTGGTCGCTTGCTTGCCGCCATCTCAGCTCCGGAGGGTGATGAGGTGGAGAGGGCGAAGATGGAGTTGCTGCGTCTCCGTTTTGATGAGCAGGCACGGGGAGAGCGAAGAAAATCGTCCGGTATTGCGCTCGAAACCGGCGTAACAGGGATGCTCAAGCCGTGGCGTGAGGTGGTGGTGCCGCATGATGATGTGGCCAGTGGGCGCTACCAGCAGGCTGAGTTTGCAGCCGACCTCTGGCAGGTGCATCTTGGTGAAGGGACTGACGAGTATCGTGACCCGGTGGAGTTTTTCCGCCGTACTTATCTGACCGAAAGTTTGAAGGAGATGCTGATTGGGGCCGTGCGTCGCATGACCCAGGGTGGCGGTGATCCGGTGGTGCAGTTGCAGACCAACTTCGGCGGTGGCAAAACACATTCGATGCTGGCGCTCTACCACCTCTTTTCAGGGGTTCCACCGACTGAGCTTGCTGGTGTTGATACCATTCTCTCTGCTACTGGCGTGAGCAGCGTGCCAAAGGTGAATCGTGTTGTACTGGTAGGGAACAAGATCTCTCCTGGCAATCCTGTGGTGAAGGGTGACGGGACGGTGGTGCGTACGCTATGGGGTGAACTTGCGTGGCAGCTCGGTGGGAAAAAGGCTTTTGACCGTTTGGCTGCTGACGACGAGATGGCTACCAGCCCCGGCGACCTGTTGCGCGAGCTCTTTAACGAGTACAGCCCCTGCATGATTCTTATTGACGAGTGGGTAGCTTATGCCCGCCAACTGCATGACCAGAGCGATCTTCCGGCGGGTGGTTTTGAAACGCAGTTCTCTTTTGCCCAGGTGTTGACCGAATCGGCCAAGTTAGCCAAAAATTGTCTGCTGGTTATCAGCTTGCCAGCTTCAGACACGACCGGCTCACCGCATACGCAGGCCAATGATGTTGAGGTTGGCGGCACCCGTGGCCGTGAAGCGCTCGACCGGTTGCGCAATGTTGTGGGCAGGGTGGAATCTTCATGGCATCCTGCAAGTGCTGAGGAGGGATTTGAGATTGTGCGTCGTCGTCTTTTCCAGCCACTTTCGGACCCTGAGCAGTTCAAGCAGCGTGATGTTGTGGCGCGTGCTTTTGCTGATTTTTATCGCAGCCAGCAGGCCGAGTTTCCGCCTGAGACGCGTGATGCCGGGTATGAGCAGCGCATCAAGGCAGCTTACCCGATCCATCCCGAAATCTTTGACCGGCTCTACACCGATTGGTCAACGCTGGTGAAGTTCCAGCGCACACGTGGCGTGCTGCGCCTGATGGCGGCAGTGATTCACAGCCTCTGGGAAAAGGGCGACCGTAATCCGCTTATTCTGCCAGCAAATGTTGCCATTGATGATCCTCGTGTGCAGTCCGAATTGACCCGATACCTCTCGGATAACTGGGTGCCGGTTATTGAGAAAGATGTTGATGGGCCAAACTCGCTCCCGCTTAAAATTGATAGTGAGCAGCCCAATCTTGGTAAGTATTCTGCCTGTCGCCGGGTTGCCCGTGCCATCTACATGGGCTCGGCACCGACTACGGCGGCAGCTCACAAGGGAATCGAAGACCGGCAGGTGAAGCTGGGCTGCGTCATGCCCGGCGAATCACCGGCAATTTTTGGCGATGCCCTGCGTCGTATGGCAAGTGCCGCCACCTATCTGTACCAGGACGGATCGCATTACTGGTACTCGACCCAGCCAACCGTGACCAAACTGGCCGAAGATCGTGCTGAACAGTTCAAGCGCGAGCCCGACAAGGTGGCTGCCGAACTCGAAAAACGGTTGCGCAAGGAGCTCGCCACTACCGGCGATTTTAACCGCATCCACCCAATGC
>CAIOLC010000054.1 GCA_903859055.1 uncultured Chlorobiaceae bacterium
AGCGAAAAAGATATTTAATCTCTCAGGGTTCAATTCCCCACCGCTTGCGGTGAAGTATGTTAAGCTTTTTCTAAAACCAGATACCCCGCTGCTTGCGGCGGGGAGTCTTCATTTGATAAAGTACGCGATCATCGTTTAACGCTTTGTTTTCGAGCTTATCTGCACACTCCTGTATAAGAGTACTGGGTAATTCCCTTTTAAGCCGATATATAAATTCAGGATCTATTACCATGTTGTTATCGATTCTTCCCGGAAACGCATGCGTGCCTGCAATGAATGTACATACTATATTGAAATCTTCACCTTCGAATCTGATCATAGGCCCTCTCATATTTTCAGGTTGTAATGGAGGAAGGAGACATCCCCATATATCGCCATCGTCAACAACCTTATAATAGGTTGAATCAAAACTATACTTAAAGCGCAAATCTTTATATTCATAATTGCTAATAATTTCATTTTCGCAGCGACATCCACTAATCATTCTGTTAACCGAAACATCAAGTCGCCGCTTAAGAAAGTTCCCGATTTCTAATAAGAGGCCGACCTTGTCACCGTCGAATTTGTATGTCCTTAATGATGTTAAAACAGGATATTTTTCGATAACTTTATCGGAGTGTGGGTGTTTAATATGCAGAATTTGCTTTGGGTCAATTTTGTTCAGAATTTGATTTATTTCCTGAATGCAGTATGGCGATTCTAAGTAAGCATCGTTCGATATTATTATTGCATATTCGGCTTTATCAATCGCCTCATCGATAATTCGCCCTACCTTATTAATGTCAAACCAGTCTTCAAATAAGATTTGATATTCTGCAAACCACGAAGGCAATCTGTTAGCGGATAAATTTTCTGCTATAGTTCTTGCGGGATGAAATGCCGACGTACTTTGGTTATTACCGCACGCAGGCTGTTGGCAGCGGGACGGTTGCGGATATTGCCGGGAGAGCTTTTGCGAACCTGCTCACCGCTTCGAGCGGCAAAAAGAACATCTGTAGTATTTTCTGGCGCCTGGTGATCTTGAGAGAATCAAGCAGCGGGCTATCACTGAAGCTGCCTGGGAAGTATTACTGCATTAATTGATAAAGAAGATTTGTTACTTGCTTTAAATCGCTATAGGATATATCCCTCGAAGCTCTGCTTCGTAAAGTAATTCTTAAACATGAATTCATACCCCGTAGCTCTGCTGCAGGGTAGTTGATTGACAAAATACAAAAGCCGGTTCTGTTGTTATACGACGTATCAGTCTTCGGTTATTTCTTTTGGCGGATGAGATGAACCACCAAGTTTCTTGCGCTGTTTGGTTTCGATTTTCTTTATACTTTCCACTGCTGGTAAATCCTCTGGCATTGTACCACCCAATTCCTGAATGGTTTTCCTGACTTTTGCACCGACTTCCTGGTGTGTCTGGTTTGCTGCTTTTTTACTTTTGACACTGTCTCTGCGGAGTTTTTCTTCTGCCTGTGTGGCTCGAAACAGGTTGGCTGCCAATTCCGTGCTTCCCATGTGATCCAGGATTTTCTGGCTCTTTTTCAATCCTTTTCGTCTATGAATATCATCTTGCCTTAATCCTCCGTATAGGCCCATATAGCCATGATTCTGAAAAATGGCATAATCCAGGGGCTTTACGACTCCTGCATTCTTTGCTGCATCTGCCAGTTGCACATTATGCAGACGAATCTCTTGACGCAAGAGAAGTCGCCTTTCTTCCTCAATATTTTCGTCTGATAATTCCTGCCGTCGTGTTTGTACTGCAAAATAGGTCTGTCCTTGTGCTACCTGCTCTTTTTTGGGATCAGCATTCTGTATTGCGAGATAACAGGCATAACGCGACATAAACATCGTTTTAACAGCACGTTGCCCGCCTTTACCGATTTCGATCATTTCGGTGACGTCAACGAAATGATCATCGACAGGATGGGCACTGTTGAAGCAGGCTATCTTGGCTTTTTCAACGACTGCCTCAAAATTACGGTAGTCGCCGTAACCCAAGACTTCGGCAAACTCACGGCTTGACCAAAATTCATAACCAGCATCATTTACCCTCTTGATCTGCTCGAATGGAGAGGTATGTTCATTGTCCGTTTTTCTGATGTTTCTGCTCATAATGCTTACCCTTGTCGGGCATTTGGCTGTTTGAAAATGGTAGTTGCGACTTGTTTTTTTTGATTTTCTTAACGTGTTGGCCTGCACCACGGTGACAGGTCAGCGGTTCTTTGCATCCTGATATTTTTTGAAGTTTTCGGCTTGTTCAAATATCTCTTTGTAGACTTCGTCCCTGTCTACTGGTGGATAGCCGTGATCGGAGAGGAGAATGATGAGGTCGGCTTTCAGTTCGGCTTTGATATCGTTGCGATGGCTCCAGTCGATGTATTTGGCTTTATCATCCACTACGTCTTTGACTTTTTTTGAGAGTGGGATCAGTTTTTCGTCAGGGTATTCGAAATCGTATTTTTTTGCAAGAGCTTTCAGGATGTCGTAGAAGGCTTTTTCTTCAAAGTTGATGCCAAGATCAGCGAAGGATTCTTTTTCTTTTTTGAGTGCATGGTAGAGGTTGAGGATCTCGACGGTGAAATCTTCGAGCACATTGCTTACCAGAATATCTTGCTCTTTTCGGTCGTTGTATTTTTCCACCAATGTTTTGAACATGATGGAGAAGTCGGCGGCTTTTGACTTGTTTACTTTCCGGTACTCATCAATTGCTCGTTTAAGAAGTTGTTGCAGGAGTTTGATCTTTGTATTCGGCATCTTGATTTTTTCAAGCTTTGCCAGATAGTCGTCATCAAACAGATCGACTTCTTTGGTATGGTCATTGCCGAGTTTGAAAAGTTCTTCGACGCCGTCGCTTTGTAAGGCACTCTGGATCATTTGCTGAACCCTGGCGTTCATCTGTGCTATATCCGGTGCATCGCCTTTGGTTAGTTTGAATACGATTGATCGCACTGCCATGTAGAAATGGATATGATCGCGCTCATCCTGGGTGAATGCGTCGCTTCCGCAACTGATGTCGTAGGCGGCTTTCAGACGCTTGACAAGCGCCATGAAGCGTTTTTCGGTTTTGTCTGTCACCTGCACGTATTCGGCGGCCATGTTGAGGCAATGGAGTTGTTCCAAAGGTTTTCCGGAAAAGTATGGGCTGAGATCAAAGTGGTGAAACAATCGTGCCAGAAGATCGAGATGGTCTTTTACGGCTACAATCGAGACTTGAATTTCTTCGATGTTTGTTCTGTCCGCTTTTGAGTATTGTAAAGTGTACCAAATTGCAGGAGATACCCCGGATGGCGAGGTTCATTTTCCCCAGTTTGTAGGTTGTGGATATGGCTTCCTGACCATAGATGGAGATATTTCTGGTATTACCCTGATGTGACTCAACAAACTTCATGGACTGGACAAACATACCGCCTGATCCACAGCATGGGTCGTAGATGATTCCCTGATATGGTTCAATCATTTCGGCAATGAGATTGACGATGCTTTTTGGGGTATAGAATTCGCCTGTTCCTTTGCCTTCCTTGATCGCAAATTTCCGCAAGAAATATTCGTAGATGCGGCCAATGATATCTTGCTCTTTGTCTTTGAGGGTATGGATATTGTTGATGGTGTCGAGCAGTGCGGCCAGTTTGCTGACATCGAGATTCAGGCGGGAGAAGTAATTGTCGGGGAGTGCGCCTTGCAGGGCTTTATTGGCTTTTTCTGCCGTGTGCGGGGCGGTGTCGATTTTGACGGCTATATCGTTTTGTTTGGCATTCTTGATTAGGAAGGTCCAGCGGGATTCTTCCGGCAGGAAAAAGACATTTTTCATGGTGTAGAATTCTACCATGTCGATATACTTTTCTTTGCCTTCTCCGATCAATTCTGCCCTGCGGTGTTCAAAACAGTCGCTGGCGAATTTGAGAAAGATGAGTGCCAGAACGACGTGTTTGTATTCGGATGATTCAACGCTGCCGCGCAGTTTGTCGGCGGAATCCCACAGGGTTTCTTCTATGCTTTTCGAGTTCTTCTTTACTGGTTGTTTCTTCTGCATGTTGTACTGACTCTCTTTGGTTTCATGAAGATACCTTTCAAATTCCAGTCAAAAATGACAAGTTACATTAACACGGTTCTCCCGATTACAACCTTTGACTTTACTTGCAGGATAGTGATATTTTGCGAATTATCATTATGGTTACAGGGTTCTGGAGAATCTCTCAATGTCCTCAGTACCTGGCCAGCAACTCTTTGCTCATGCGGTACAACGATATCATTCGTTCTTTCAGCATTGGTTCCGGGGGGGTAAGCCCCATTGTTTCTCTCTTTGTATATTATTACATCATCCTTGAAGAGCTATCCAGGAGTGAGGCTGTTGATCCCAAGCTTGATACGGTGAAATGGTTTCTGCAACATTTTCAAAGCGAAGGGAAGAGCTGGAACGAGTGGGGCTGCATTGTCTTTTCGCAATATTACGATACCGTCAATTGGGTTGCCCTTGAGCTTGCAAAACTTTTTCCTGATCAGGTTGTTGCCGTCTATGCAGGCGCAGGGAAAAGCGGGCTCTATCGGGGTGA
>CAIOLC010000055.1 GCA_903859055.1 uncultured Chlorobiaceae bacterium
GCACGATAAACAACATGCTGAACGCGGCAAGAAAAAACCACATACTCTCATTTTTGGCGACAAGCACCACAACGATACCAAAAAGAATCGCCAGAAGAGAGCTGCCAAGCATGGATGCCAGTGGATAGTGGTAACTGGATGAAACCAGCTTCACCACAATCTCACCCGAGGTGCGCTTTTCAGCCTCAGCAATACGCGCCTCAATTTGAAGCCGCTCCGCCGGTGTCAGGAATTTTTCTGCCGGATCACTCATTTTGAACTCTGTTTTATATGGCATTTACCAATCCCCTGATGCTCCGCCACCGCCAAAACCGCCGCCACCGCCACCGAAGCCGCCGCCACCGCCGCTACCGAAACCGCCTCCGTAGAACCCTCCTCCCAGTCCAGCGCCACCCATCAGGCCTCCACCGCGATGACCACGGAAAATCTGGCTGATAAAGTAGATTACAAGGAGAATTATGGCGAGCAAAGGCATTGATGGCTTACTGCCTCTTTTCGCCTGTGGCTTGGCCTTGTACTCCCCATGCACCACAGCAATAAGCGCATCAACCGTTCGAGAAAATCCGGCATCAAACTGTCCGGCTTTAAAAGCGGTATACATTTCATCGCGGATAATGCGGCCAGCAAGAAGATCGGTCAACTTGCCTTCCAACCCATAGCCAACCTCAATGCGCACCTTGTGGTCATCTCTTGAAACAATAAGCAGCACACCATTATCAGAGCCTTTGTGGCCAATTTTCCACGCATCGGCAACCTTAATTGAAAAATCCTCTATTGGATCGCCCTGGAGCGAAGGAACCGTCAAAATAACAATTTGCGTTGACTCAGTGGTTTCAAACTGCTGGAGCTTTGCCTCAATATCCACCCTTGCCTGAGCGGATATCATGGAACCATAATCACTCACCCGCCCTGACAGGGCGGGCACAGGGATTGCCAGGAGGGTGCTGAATGGCACAACCACTCCAAGAATAAAGAGAAGAAGGGCTACCCCGCGCACTCGCTTTCCGGATCGATACAGACTCTGTAACGGCATCAGAATTTAACCGCTGGCACTGCTTTGGCAGCCTCATCAACCTTGAAATACTCCTTGGCTTTCAGCTTCAGCAGCAGAGTGTTCGTCAAAGAGTTAGGGAACTGCCGAATTGAGACGTTAAAGATCTCCACAGCACCATTGTAACGCTGACGGGCAACACTGATACGGTTTTCACTACCCTCAAGCTGACTCTGAAGATCAAGGAAATTCTGGTTTGCCTTGAGTTCAGGATAACGCTCAACAGCAACCATCAGACGCGAAAGGCTGGAGGTCAGACCGCCCTGGGCAGCACGGAACTTTGCCATGGCTGCCGGGTCGCTGAGCATTTCAGGAGTAAGCTGAATGGAGGTGGCTTTCGATCGTGCCTCAATCACTGCCGTCAGAGTCTCCTTTTCAAAGTTTGCCGCCCCCTTCACTGTTGCCACAAGATTCGGCACAAGATCGGCCCTGCGCTGCAACTGCGACCCAAGATCACCCCATGAACGGTTCACCGCCTCTTCATTCTGCTGGATGCTGTTGTACCCGCAACCGTACAAGGTGCTGAAAAAGAGAAAAAACGCAATAACCCTTGCCATTGAATACTTCATAACCATCACCTTACTCCTTAATTTATATCGTTTTAATTGTATCAAATAAAATCACTCCAAAGAGAACACCCTTCAGTTGATAAGCCGTTCAACCGTAAACACCCCCGGCACCTTCTTCAGCTTGTCCATCAGGGTGGCAAGTTTTTCTGCATTACGCACATAAATCATCATGGTACCCACAAACATCCCGTCACGCGCATTTAAAGAAACAGTGCGAATATTGGTATCAAATTTGGAGATCACCGTGGTGATCTTATTCATGATCCCCATACGATCTTCGCCAACAATCTTTATGCCTGCAAGAAAATCGGTCTCGACCTTCCGGTTCCAGGCCACAGAGACAACACGCTCACTCTTAAGCAGATTCTCATTGCTGACATTAACACAATTCTTGCGATGAATCTTGGCAACACCATCAGCAGTCACAAAACCAATCACATCGTCACCGGGAACCGGCTGGCAACATTTTGCATAAGAGTAGGCAATATTACTCATACCTGCAATAACTACCTCATCCTTTTTTACAAGCCCACCCTGCTGCTCCAGCTCATGCCTGGCGGTCTGCAAATACTCATCGAGTTCCCGTGCCTCATCACTGGCGCTCTTGGTAACACTCTCCTCTTTTTTGAAGCCGTTGGCCCGTTCAAGAACCTCTTCACCATTAATCTGCTGACTGGCCAGAGCGCTGAAAAAATCAGCCGGCGTTTTAAGACCATACTTTTTAACCTGCTGGATAATCTCGCTATCAGTAAACAACTTTTTAGTGCCTGTAAGCAGTTTTTCCCAAATTCCCCTCCCTTTCTCAATCTGCAAACGTCGCTCCTCATTAATGGCGGATCGTATCTTCAGCTTGGCCCGCTGGGTGACCACGATCTTGAGCCAATCCGATTTCGGCTTCTGATTTTTCGAGGTGATGATCTCAACACGGTCACCTGATTTAAGCTGGGCATTCAATCGAACAATCTTTCCATTGACCTTGGCGCCTATACAGCCGTTGCCAACCTCAGTGTGGATGGCATAGGCAAAATCGATCGGGGTGGCTCCGGCAGGCATGGTTTTCATATCCCCTTTCGGAGTAAAAACATAGATCTCGTCATGGTAAAGATTCAGCTTGAACCCCTCCATAAAAGAGGCCGCCGAATCCGCATCCTTGATCAGCTCTCGCGCCCACCGGAGAAAGGAGTCAACATTGGCATCATCCCTTGATATCTTCTCCTTGTACCTCCAATGGGCCGCAACACCAAGCTCTGCAAACTCATGCATCCGTTTTGTGCGTATCTGCAACTCAACCATGTGCCCTTTCGGCCCTATAATGGCCGAATGAAGCGACTGATAGCCGTTATGCTTGGGTATTGATATATAGTCCTTAAAGTACTGAGGAATTGGCGGGTATTGCTGGGTGATAAAACCATACACTGAAAAACAGTCAGCAATTCGCTCTGTATCAATAATCACCCTGAGACCATAAAGATCATGAATATCTTCAAAGCTTTTGTTCTTGCTGCGCATCTTGTTATAGATAGAGAACAGATGCTTTGCACGCCCCTGTACCTCCACCTTGAACCCCTACTGTTCAAGATCAGCCTTGATGGGTACTATTATTTTTCCAAGGTAGAATACACGATCGCCCTTGTTTGTCCTCAGCTTTTGCTGAAGAAAATCGTGCATCTCCGGGTCAATAAACTTGAGCGCCAGGTTTTCAAATTCAACCTTCATCTTTCCAAGACCAAAACGATGCGCCAACGGAGCATAAATATCCCGTGTCTCAAGGGCAATCTTCAGCCTTCTGTGCTCCGGTAACGACTCCAGGGTTCTCATATTGTGGAGACGATCGCAAAACTTGATAAGAATCACTCTGATATCCTTGACCATGGAGAGCATCATTTTGCGAAATCCCTCAGCCTGGGTCGTCTCCCGATTGATCGTAATACCGGAAATTTTGGTCAGCCCCTCAACAATTTCGGCAACTTCAACGCCAAGTTCTGCAACAATATCCTCATAGGTATAACCACTATCTTCGATAACATCATGCAGCAGCGCCGCTGCTACTGAAACGCCGTCAAGGGGCAACTCTTTAAGCAGAATAGTGGCAACCTCTACAGGGTGAAAAAAAAATGGCTCTCCAGAGGCTCTTTTTTCACCCTCATGTGCCCGATAGCACATAAAAAAGGCCCGCTGAATCAGTGATTCATCAAAATTTTTGAGATTCTGGCGTGAAAGCCGAAGTATCTCATGGAGTTTATCGTAATGATCCTTCTCTATCTGGGCTAACATTGCAAACGAACTGATATGAATAGTATTTCAAAAAAGGAGAAGGTGTTCGACTCTCCTCTGGAACCTTATAAATAAACATACAAAAAAGCCTGTTCATGGAGATAAAAAAAGAGGGAATTACTTCTGACTCAAAGCAGCTTGCAATGGTGCACTATACTCTGTGCGACTGAGAGTTCCGTGTTCTCACAACCCGCCCTCCGACCTCTTCAAAACCTGCTCCAGCTTGCTGATCTCGTCACGCAGATATGCCGCTTTTTCATACTCCATGTGAACTGCAGCCTCCTGCATTTCAAGCTGAAGCTCAGCCGCCATCGCATACCCCTGCTCTGGTGTCAAGGTGTCGAGAAGACCCGAAAAAACGCGCTCCGGTTTTGCTTGGAGCCCAAAACGGCGTCGACGGTAACGCTCCTCAGCATCGGCCACCCCGGTGGTATCGAGAATCTGGTCAACCGATTTGATGATTGAGCGGGGCGTTATGCCGTGCTCTTCGTTGTAGTGCCGCTGGATGGTGCGACGCCTTGCGGTTTCGTCGAGCACCTCCTGAATCGATCGGGTAATCACGTCGGCGTAGAGCACCACAAATCCGTCAAGATTGCGGGCTGCCCTGCCGGCAATCTGCATCAGCGAACGGGTATTGCGCAAAAAGCCCTCCTTGTCGGCATCAAGAATTGCCACAAGGGAGACTTCCGGCAGATCCAGCCCTTCGCGCAGCAGGTTGACTCCGACCAGCACATCAATATCTCCCGTCCTGAGTTCTCTGAGAATCTGGATGCGCTCCAGACTCTTGATCTCTGAATGGAGGTAACGCGAACGAATACCAGCCTTTCGGAAAAAGTCGTGCAGATCCTCCGACATTCGTTTGGTCAGAGTCATCACAAGAACCTTGTGCCCTTTGCCGGTATGGATACGGATTTCAGCCATGAGGTTATCGATCTGCCCATTGATCGGTCGCACCTCAACCGGCGGATCCAGCAGGCCGGTAGGACGAACAAGCAGTTCAACCACCTCGCCACCGGAACGGAACAGCTCATGGTCGCCGGGAGTGGCGCTGACACAGATCACCTGCTTCACCATCTCCTCAAACTCCTCAAAGCGAAGTGGACGGTTGTCGAGTGCCGAGGGAAGCCTGAAGCCATGTTCGACCAAAATGGTTTTGCGTGACCGATCGCCACCGTACATGCCACGTATCTGCGGCAACGTCACATGCGACTCATCAATCACCACCAGATAGTCCTTTGGAAAATAGTCGAGGAGACAGATGGGGCGCTCTCCGGCAGGGCGTCCTGAGAGATGACGGGAGTAATTCTCAATGCCGGAGCAGTAGCCAAGCTCTTTCATCATCTCAAGATCGTAGCGGGTGCGCTCTTCAATCCGGCGCGCTTCGAGGATACGATTTTCTGCGCGATAAGAGTTCAGCCGCTCCGC
Organism: uncultured Chlorobiaceae bacterium; assembly: GCA_903859055.1. Classification (GTDB taxonomy): domain Bacteria; phylum Bacteroidota; class Chlorobiia; order Chlorobiales; family Chlorobiaceae; genus Chlorobium. The sequence continues at coordinate 5,320 of CAIOLC010000055.1, forward strand.
AAGCTCATTTTCAATGGCAAGCATCGCCACCTTGAGCTTCTCTTCGTCGGCAACAAACTGCCGGGCTGGATAGATGAAGGCGTAATCATCAACTCCAAGCACCTCTCCGGTATGAATATCAAAGGTTTGAATGCTTTCAATCTCTGAACCGAAAAACTCGATTCTCAGTGCCAGCTCGTCATGCGCAGGCACCAGATCAATGCTGTCGCCCCTGACCCGGAACTTGCCGGAGGTGGGCTGCACATCGTCACGAATGTAGTGGAGCGCAATCAGCTCTTTGAGAAAAACATCGCGATCTTTCTCCATACCGGAACGGATTTCGATAATCTGCGCTTTCCAGTCTTCAGGAGAGCCCAAACCGTAAATACAACTGACCGAGCTGACTACTATCACATCTTTCCGGCCACTAAGAAGAGAACTTGTGGCCTTCAGTCGAAGACGTTCGATCTCATCGTTGATGCGGAGATCTTTGGCGATATACTTGTCAAGCGAGGGCAGGTAGGCCTCTGGCTGATAAAAATCGTAGTAGCTGATAAAGTACTCGACCGCATTATCTGGAAAAAATTGCTTGAGTTCCCCGTAGAGCTGCGCCGCAAGCGTCTTGTTGTGGCTCATCACCAACACCGGCTTGTTGACCTGGGTAATGACGTTGGAGATGGTAAAGGTTTTTCCCGAACCGGTCACACCAAGCAGCGTCTGGTAGGGATTGCCGGACAGCACACCTTCACAGAGTGCCTCAATGGCTTTCGGCTGGTCACCTGCCGGACTGTAAGGGCTGACAAGTCTGTATGTTCCACCAATAATCTCTGCCATACCTGATGCTCCCGCTTGATGTTTTTTTTCGTTTTACCCCAAAAACTTTTGCGCCCTGCTCAACCAATATGCCGCCCGAACGGGCTCAACAACGACTCGCCACCCCGACCTTTATCCATAAAGGGCACATCAGAGATCTCATCGACAGAGCTTGCAAGAGATCATGAACGATTCTCGAAAAAAAGGTGGTCAAGAAGATAAGAAAAATCGCAAGGCTTACAATTTGGCAAAGGTCGCAGATGTTCAGTAAAATCATCGAAGGTGATTATCTTTACATTGACCAAGCGGAGATTGCCCGTAGCCCGATTGAGCAATTATCAATACGTTTTTCTGTCGTGACGCCGGTGATTCGTGGAGAGCCTGCTCCTCGACACGCGGAAAAATATTTTTGAAGGAAATCGGGAGCTGTTCCGAGGGCTGCTGATTGAGGAACCGTGGAACTGGGAGGTGGGCTATCCGGTCATCCAGATTAGTTTCAGTGGCGGGATTCACTCGAAGGCCGATCTGGAGGAGGATTTGGTACAAATACTTGACTCCAATGAGGAGCGACTTGGGCTGGAGCGTGGGAACAAATCAAAAGCAAAATGCTACTTCACGGAGTTGATAAAAAATGCCTTTCAACGGTATCACCAGAAGGTGTTTATTCTCATTGATTTAGAAATGGAATAACGCTCTGCTCCAACCATCTTCCTCTCCTTCCAGCCGCACGAAATACAAGTTGATCTCAAAATAACTTGTTTCATTGCGCAGGGAATCGTAAGAAAGGTTGCTGGCACGAAGCCCTCTTTCTTTGACATTCTCAGCGCACACTTTTGTTCTTGGTAATTCATGTAAAAAAGTATTGTTTCTTTGTGTGAACAATCGTATATAGAAAGCCTTAGATATTTTTACTATTGTTTTCTTTCGATGTTCAACTGGAGATGATGATCATCGAAAAGAGCAAAATATTCAGAGGGGAGCTCTCATGATTGAGCATGATGCTGAAGCCTATAGAAAGTACTGATACCCCGAGCGATCAGTATGACACTCCATCGAAAGATGCGGTTGAACACTCTTTTCCATGCAACTTTCTGAAAGGTTGGACCGCCAGACTTTGGATCAAATAGAAACGATTGATGAGAGAGAAAAAGTGCAATACACCACGAGCATAGAGAGAATAGGCATCGCCAAGGGCTTGGAGAAAGGAGTGGTAATCGGCCGTGTAGATGGAGCCTCTGGATTATTGAGAAGGCAACTGGAATGTCGCTTTGGCGTGTTGTCCGAGTGGGCGTTGGCGGCATTAAGGGAAGGTGTGGCATCGCAGTGTAACAGGATAGTTCCCACGCTTTTGCCTTGGTGCTTCTGTAGTGCATGACATTGATGCAGGCTTAACCCTTGCGGGTGTTCCTGCACGCAAAATGATTTTGAAAGTAAAATGCTTAATACCCCATTTCCTCCTTGGCCATCATACACTTCAGAAGAAGCAGATGCAGTTTCACGTGTGCTTTTGTCAAACAAAGTAAATTACTGGACCGGGAAGGAGTGCCGAAAGTTTGAATTGGAGTTTGCTGCGTGGGTTGGCTGCCGCCATGCGATTGCGCTGGCGAACGGAACGGTGGCACTGGAACTGGCACTTGAGGCTCTTGAAATCGGGCCTGGTGATGAGGTGATTGTTCCGAGCTATACCTTTATTGCAACGGCGAGTGCGGTGGTGATGCGGGGTGCGGTTCCGGTTATGGCTGATGTGGATGCTGATTCCATGAGCTTGACGGCAGAGACAATTGCCGCAGGGGTGACCTCAAGAACAAGAGGGGTTATTGCTGTGCATCTGGTTGGTTATCCGTGCGATATGGATCCGATTATGGAGCTGGCAGCGAAGTATGATCTTAAGGTGATTGAGGATTGTGCGCAGGCTCATGGTGCACGGTATAAGGGGAGGTCGGTGGGTACGATCGGCCATATTGGCGCTTGGAGTTTTTGCCAAGACAAGATAATGACGATGGGTGAGGGTGGTATGGTGACCACCAATGATGCAGCCTTGTGGTCGCGGATGTGGTCGTTTAAGGATCATGGTAAAAGCTGGGAGGCGGTTTATAAACGCGAACATCAGCAGGGGTTTCGCTGGCTTCATGATTCATTTGGCACTAACTGGCGGATGATGGAGCTGCAAGGGGTGGTCGGGCGGATTCAGTTGCGGCAGATGGCTGCGTGGACGGCCAAGCGCCAGGCGAACGCAGAGGCCATCTGGAGTGCAGCTCGCTCAATCCCGGGATTACGGGTTCCGGTTCTGCCATCATGGGCGGAACATGCAGCCTACAAATGTTACCTGTTTGTAGAGCCTGCTGCGCTGAAAGAGGGATGGAACCGCGACCGCATTATAGATGCCATTACCGCCAGGGGAGTGCCCTGCTACAGCGGTGTTTGCCCGGAGATCTATCTAGAACATGCCTTCGACAACACTGGCTGGTGCCCTGCTGAACGCCTGCCAATAGCCCGAAAGCTTGGCGAAACCGCACTGATGTTCCTCGTTCATCCTACCATCGAACCAGAGCACATCAACCAAACCTGCCAAGCGCTCTACCATGTCATGCAAGAAGCCACCTCCTGAGAGAAGCCACCACAGAGGCAGTTTTCCGTCAAAAGATGTTCGTACCTCAAATTGAGCAATTGAGCATAAAAAAAGCTTCCGTATGAGTGATTAAAGTGTTATATGAAGATGTATAACAAGAAACTGCCATTTGTAATGCACCACAAGGCAAAAAGTACGGAAGCTCTATGGGGAAATATGCCAAAATAGCAAAAAAGACCCTCATATCAGTTCTATTGCCTTCACCAATGATTGCCTTACCAATCGCGGCGGGCTGACATTCTTTGCCGCTTACCTGCAGAGCATTCAACTCAGCCCGATAATGGAAAAAATGTTTGGTTTCATACGAAAAAATTAGAAAGGCATCCCTGTTGATGATCTTTTATTTCAATTGATGTGCTTTTTTGGGGATGGTACCAGCCGTCACCTGACATGGTTCGATAGTTTTAAAGACGAAATTAGTTATGTCCCATTGATCGGTTGTGAGCGGGAGCTTTTGGCATAGTCTCATGCCGTCAAGAGATTTTTTAGAGCATTTTTTTTTAGGGGAGTTGATCCTTTCCGTGATTTATTGTAAAAGATCGCTGAGGATGTGAGCAACAAGGGCAGAATTGGCCTGACACTGAAGGTGGGGGGAGAACATTTCTTTTTGAGTTCAAGGTGAGCGACGGGGAACCACTTGACTATATCAAAAGGATGAAGGATTATGAGTGCATCCTGTGCATGTCGGGTTGATAGAGATTGCTGCGAAATTGCATGGTTTCAGGTAGATAGCTTGAAAGCGCGGGATCATCTGGGATGGAAACCTGTGACCACAATGGATGAAAAGTTGAAAAAAACGGCGGATGCATTTATGGGATCGCGAAAAAAGTGAGCCTTGCAGTGAAATGCCTCTCTTTGAAAATATATTTCTGACGTACAATTGATAAAGCGGCTTTTTGATTTTTGCATATCGCTGATTGCATTAATTGCGCTCAGTGTGCCGATGGCGGTTGTGGCACTGTGTGTAAAGTTGACATCAAAGGGCCCTGTACTCTACTGGTCGAACAGGGTTGGGAATGACAATGTCATCTTCAGGATGCCAAAGTTTCGCACGATGCTTGTTGATACTCCTTCAGTTGCGACACATCTTATGCCCGATCCGGACCGTTTTTGTACCCCGATTGGCAAGTTGCTTCGCAGAACGAGCGTTGATGAGCTTCCTCAGCTCTGGACTATTTTGAAGGGGGATATGGCTATCGTAGGACCCCGCCCTGCACTTTTCAACCAGGATGATCTGATTGCGTTACGGACAGAAAAAGGTGTGCATCTTCTTACTCCAGGCCTGACAGGCTTGGCCCAGATCAATGGGCGCGATGAGCTGCCTCTACCCGTCAAGGTCGAATACGATGAGTATTATCTCTTAAACCGTTCATTTTTGTTGGATCTTAAAATAATTTATCAGACTGTTTTAAAAGTTGTAAAAGGAGAAGGTGTTTCGCATTGAGTTAAAGGGTTTTTGATGATGCCTGGCCGACTCATTAAAAAGAGCAGCTATTTTATCCCCAGATTAATGATCTTAAGCACTCCATAGTAATTGATTCCGTAAAAAAATAGCCAATAATCAAGATTTCTCGCTGATGCTCGAAATGACAGGAAAGCAACGCTCTATGCGGAATCACGAAATGACTTTCTTATGAGTGCTTAGTCATCGTTAGAGAACAACTATAACATAATACGCCAACACCATCAATAATGAGTTATCTGATAACTTATTCCTAAACTGAGCGATTTAATATAACCCGCAAAAGGCGGTAGAGTGCCGGTGCAGGTGTTGAGGATAATCATGGATGATGGCTAACGCTGTTTTGGCCAACAACCCGGATTTCGAGCATCATGTAATACCGCCAAAATGTGTACAAAATTACTCCGCACTACATAAAATAAACCGTAAGGAAAGCGGGGAAGGAGAGCGCGGCGGACATTTGGGATAACTTCGGAATAAAGTAACGGCGCTTGCTCAAGCCGTTTTAGCTGTAACTCCATTGCGGCCATAAATTCAGCACCAAGGCCGGGGCTCTGTAATTCGTACCACTCTTGAGCTTCACCAGTTTCACGTAACGCTCGTGCAGAGAACTTCAGACGGTACGCCATGAGCCCTCTTTAAGGTGTGATTTCACTTGATCCCAAGTATAGCCAGCTTCAGGGTTTGCTTCGAACTCCGAAAGGCGTGTGTCAAGCTCAGCCTTGAGCGCAGGCGAAATCTCCACAGCTTCAGGCAGTGCTGCAACGCTATCCCAAATAAGCTCAACGAGACGAATGCGCTCCTGCACTGGAAGTTCAAGAATGTCGGCAATAGAAATTGTGCTCATGTTGGATAAGGAGTTCTTCTTTTTGTGAAACACTTGCGAGGTTAACTGACCCTGAAAAGTACAAAAAAGGTACAGATAATTTGGCTAAACAAAAAAAACAGTGCCACCATAGGAAATGTCAGGCCTGACGGCATATTGTTGTCTGCTTTCAAATCCCGCATCCCCCCCGGGAACGCCGAGCTCCAGCTCGGCAGTACCACAAGATTACTTCGTCTTAAAATCCAGATCAACATCATCTCTTATTGTCCTCATTCAATATCTTAGTACTTCGCGGTTGAGATTCTACCACAGAATCGCAAATAATTTTGCGTGTCGGAAACGGTGGTCGAGCCAGTTGGGCAACAACAGATTGGGTTTGCGATGCTGTTTGCATTGGGTTTGTTGACGGACTTTGAGTTTGTTGCGGCTGAGCTGAAACAGATGCTTGTGAACTTGAGGTGGGCATAGATTTTTTTGTGATTCTGGAGTAGAATTAATTTCAAAATTCAAATCCCGCATTGATCATCCAAGTCTCACTTCCAACGAGCGAAGCATTTGAAATGTATTGATAGAGTCGACACCAAAAGCTTTGCAGACATTGGGAATCGGAATTTTTCTGCGAATATCGAATTTCAACTCTTCAAGAGTAACAACCACACAGCTATGTGCTGCGGCATAGGCAACAATCCATGGGTCTGCATAGTCAGCTCTGGCAAATTCATCTTTTGCGGCATCAGTAAACTGGGGCTGGTTATATGCCCACATCATCATTTCCCTGTACTTGCCAAGAACATCTGGGTTATCAGTAGAGACAAAAGAGTTGAATTGTCCGTTTATCCATGTCACCAATTCATCATCACCGCGATTTATTTCGTCACAAACACGATCAATGCTTATGATCTTGCCATAGCTTGCCTGTTGAACCAGTGTATTCCAAAAACCTGGTACAATGTCAAATGCGTAGTAAAGTCGTGCTGCTGATATTAACACGTTTGCATCGAGAAGATAAACCGGGGAGATGCTCAAACTCTTCTCCCAAATTTATCATCAGCATAGTGCTGAAAAGTATTTCTGTTTAAATCGCTCAATCGGTATGCCTCTGTATAGGAGGTTTTTCCTTCCTGAACAGATTGAACCAATGCCTCCCCGAAACGTCGTCCAAGACGAAGGTTCTGGTTCATATAATAATCCCCTCCACCACGAGGGGAACTGTTTTTCGTGTATTCGCTTTGTTGCCACTCCCTGTAAAAACTAAAAAATGTATCTCGTTCAATAAGTCCCAAATCAAAAACCCTGCGGGCGGCAACTATTTCGCTCACCTTGAATCGCCGTGCTATGTGTTGGAAGGCCTCTTTATTGGCAGCAATATCAGGCCAAAGTGTTGTCAAAATGGTGGATGGCACCAAAAATTCTGCGGCAATTCGATTACAGGCTTGCTCATAAGCGTCATCGGCAGGTTGCAGGTCGCGTAAATCGAAAGCTGCGCTTCTGCCAAGCCAGAGGTGGGCAAGTTCATGCGCCAGCGTAAACATTTGGGCAGCTTTTCCATCGGTGCCATTCACAAAAAGAAGAGGGGCATAGTTATCTGCCAGCACAAACCCCCGGAATTCGTCAGGTTCAAGCTTGCGGTGGGTATTGTTGCCGACAACACCATTGACCATCACCAATATCCCTGCATCTTCTATTTTACTCTCAAGTGCTCTCAATGCGGCACTCCAGGAGGTTTGTTGTTTCGCCCAATTGCCGTCGATTCCTAAAGTACGTCTGATTTTTCGAGCGATGCTCGCTGGTTCATCATCAAGGGATGCCTCACCGATAAACGACAAAGGTTCATGCCCCTGCTCAATGAGATACTCCCGCATCCAGGCTTGTCGGCGCTGCATCTTGTGGATGGTATCGAGAAGTTCAGGACTGAATCGACGCATGGATTCGTTGGCCAATGTCCTGAAATTGGCAATTGGCAGCACCTCCTCTGGTGGCTCAGGGAGTAAGAGGCAACCAAAAGGAACTGATGCAGCCTTTGCAAAATCTTCAAGCTGACGCAATGTCGGCTGAATGGAACCGCTCAGCCAATCGCCAATTTTGGGAAACGTGCGCTCAAGCTTTTCCTGGCGATTGGAACGATGTAACGCCCACTCAAGAACTTGTGGGCTCAAGGCGATTCGCATTGTATAAAATAATTGGTGACCGGATGTCGCGGAATGCGGTCTGCTCGTGTAACCCTAATGTAATAAAACTTTGCTAAGTTTTGGGCCAACAACCCGGATTTTGAGCATCATGCGCTCTGCCAAAACATTATCCTGCTTTCAAGTCCAATTGAATGCTTTGGTTAATGCAACGCAGTAATAAACTCTTCAACCGAAACGCCAGCTTGTTTTAAAATTCCTGCCAACATGCAGGCAGTTCATCCGCTGGATGAGATAGCCAACCCACACAGTCAGGCTACGCCTGCCACCCTTCCGGCGAAGGGGATTCTGATACCAATCAATTCTATCCAGCTTTCAAATCACGCACACCTTGGGAACGCCGAGCTCCAGCTCGGCATCGTGCAGTTTCCATTGGGTGAAGAGTATGTTGCAGAGCTTTTAGAGGCGAATTTATTATGGGAGGTAAGCGCTTATGAGTGAGATTCTGGATATTGCCAATGATATGGCGAAAGAGCTGTTTAAGGTTGGCGTTATGGATGAAATCACGATGCGTGCGGTTGATGCGCTTTGCTTGCCAAAAAAACGCATGTTTCAACCTGAGGGATATTCAACGCATTCGCACGGCAAACCGTATGAGTCAAACCGTTTTTGCCGTGATGCCTGGTGTTGGTAAAACGACGGTGCAGCAGTGGGAGCAGGGACAAAAAAGACCGGGTGGTACAGCGCACTGTTTGATAAACTTCTCACTATTCCATTCTGGATGGAGATTTATCCACACATTTGTCAGGCTTGTTTTGTAATTTCCGTTATGGAGTGACACGTGGAAGGTGTATTCAAAGCTTTTTCATTGTGATTGTGGGAGAAGTGTTATGACCGTTATCGAAAAACTGAAACTCGAAGCCGATCTTCTTACGGAACCATTAGCTCAAGAGGTACTGGATTTCTTGTTATTTGTACGCGGGCGATATGGAGCAGGGCGGGTGCCAGAGCTTTTTGAGCACACTGCGGGGGCATGGAAAGGGGAGCCGCTTGAACGTGCACCACAGGGCGAACCGGAACAACGTTTGAACCTGGAATAATGTGGATACCCGATACCAATGTCTGGATTCGATATTTAAATCCTCAATCATCCCCCAGTAGTGTCCGGTTAAAATAAAGAGAGCTGCGCAACAGGATCCCGCACTTTTTGCAGTGAGCGCTCATCCAGCGACAA
>CAIOLC010000056.1 GCA_903859055.1 uncultured Chlorobiaceae bacterium
ACGCTCACCAAAGTGACCTACACTGGCAAGTATGGGCACATCCTCACTGAGCTGACTAAAGCACAGAGGGATATTCTCAAGGAGCTCAAGATTGAACTGCCAGACATGGCCTCGTCATAATTTGCTCGGGAAATTAGGGTGAAAGCCTATCTGGTTCTCCGTCCCGTAGTCCTTGAGCTACCAGTAGGGTGGCGAGGTAACAACAAGATGCACTTGACCTGTCGGCGAGGAGGTTCATCTCTCGGCTGTCGCCGTGGATTATGGTGTGATGGCTCTTCAAGGTGCAATACTCGTCTATCCTGTTGTTTCAAGTAAACATAACTGCTTTTCAGGAAAGACAGTGTGCCCATTTCGAAGAGCAACATCCGACAATGAGTTCTGTTCTACATCTTCGTTACCCCACTGATGCCAACCCTGTCGCTTAAATCTCGCAAAAAGTTCAAGGTAGGGGCCCGGTGAACACTCTTCAATCAAATCATAAAACTCATCCGGTTTACGGGAATGCTCCCGTTTTCTGGTACCAAAGAGATTGACCTGTGTTCGGCCAGGCTGAAGGGTTCTCATGCTGCCCCGCACTCCGAACAGAACAAGTTCTGTGACATTTCTGAAATAAAATCCAACTCCACGCCCATCAGAGCCGCCATCTTTGCGGATTTTATGCCAAACCAGATTTGTTTTATAGGTAAACCCCCAGGCATCCATCACTTGCAACCCCTCTTTCAAGAGCGCATTTGGTACCCACAGATAAAGATGCGAGCTCGCTGCGGCAAGTTTTGGCACAGGCAGCTCCATGATCTCGTTGATCTCCATCGTGGGATACCGTAAAAGCCGCTTGTGTTCTGGCGCCATCTTTCCTGTCCGGTTCTGAAACTGCCAAGGGGGATCAGCCAAAATGGTAGAGTAGCGATTGCCAGTTTTCAGCAACAGATCCTCAGCCGGGGTCGGCTCGGTAACACTAACAATTCTCATCGTATAGACTCTCTTTAATTCCAAAAACAAGTATCGGACAACCACCACCGCCACCACCTTCAATTTTAGGCAGCAACTTGCTCATATGCGTTGTAGAAGAGTCGAAAGAGCTTCCTCTGCCAATTTCATCGAAAATATTCTGCAGTGCATCACACCTCGTCACAATAATACCAACTGAAATTACCCGTAGTTCAAACAGTAACCTGAAATTGTTCAGGTCACGATCAAAAAACGGATCTTTGTTATTCCATTCAATTTCGAGAGCAACCTTATTCTTGTAACAATCAACCGCGTGTGTTGGACTTGCTGTCGAGTTGCCATCAACAACAAAAGCGGTATCAAACTTTTTCTCTACCCACCCTTTCTGATACAGTTCCGAATCAATCCCTTCTGAAATCTTCGACTTTCGACCTCCGGGAGTTGTTAAAAATGTTTTACACAGCCGAAACCGGCCTAACACATCACAAATATCCGATAGTTCGTCAGGAAAATCACTGGCAAGAATTGCTGAGGCATGCCGCCACTCATGAATTTCATAGCCATCTTTGATAATGTCAGGTAAGGCATGAATAGTCATGATGGCAAAATTGATTACTGAATACCGGGTTGGGAAAATGAAACATCTGACTTTGCCAATTTACGAATCTTCTGCGTGGGTTGAGCAATATTTTAACTTGGGATCAACCGAGGATTGGCAAATAACCTCACTTTTTCGGGACTGAGTATCTCCTTGACAGTGAAGAACTCTTCGCGCTCTGCATCGCTTTCCTTCTCAATTTTGGCACCAACTGTTAAGGTTGATGATCTCCGTCCAGATGGGAATGACCTTGTACCTGTCGTAGTAGACCGAGCGGGCAAACTGGTCGCCGATGTTGATGCAGAGACGGCAGCCGGGATGCAGCACCCTCTCGCATTCGTTCCAGACAAGGTTCAGGTTGTTGATGTAGCTCTCGTAACTCTCGTGAAAGCCGATCTGGTTCTCCGTCCCTTAGTCCTTGAGCTGCCAGTAAGGTGGTGAGGTGACAACAAGATGCACCGACCTGTCTGCGAGGAGGTTCATCTGTCGGCTGTCGCCGTGGATTATGGTGTGGTGGCTCTTCAAGGTGCGGTTGGGTTTCCGGGTTGTATTGTTGGTGGAGCGGTTTTGGATGCTTGAGTGAAGTATAGAGAATTTCTTTTGATTTACACTGAATGGAGGGCTGGGGAAATAACGATCAGAAGTGCTTTGGAAAAAAGTGCTGACCTTTCTGGCTCTGCCCCAGAAAAAGTATACCATAATCGCAATAATTCCCATAAAAAAGGAATTTAAAACAGGGCATAGTAGTTAATCATCAAATAATTTGGTACGTTTATCTTTACGACGACCGCATAAATTCACATAAACTGAGAATTCATGCAGACAAAATTGAAATTTGCAGAAACCGAACTCCCGGAAGGACGATCTCAACTGTCGCAGCTCATCCGTGAATCAGGTGACGTTATAGACATTGAGAACGCTGCCCGAATTCTGGGATTATCGAGAACAAATGCTTCAAAACGTCTTGCCCGATTGACAACACAAGGCTGGCTTCGGCGGGTCAGTCAGGGAACTTATCTGCCTGTTCCTCTTGACTCCCTTACCAGCGCGCTTGTTCTCGACGATCCATGGATTCTGGTGCCTCCACTCTATTCACCAGCCTATATTGGCGGACGAACAGCAACCGAGTACTGGGACTTGACAGAGCAATTGTTCAAGGATATTGTCGTCATCACAGCACGCCCTGTTCGTACCAGAAACCAGCAGCATCATGGTGCCCACTTTACGGTAAAGCATATTCAGGAGAAGAAGATTTTCGGTCTCAATCCGGTATGGCGGCATCAGACAAAAATCATGATATCCGATGTGCACCGCACAATTATCGATTTACTGGATGATCCTGCTCTCGGTGGCGGTATTCAGCACGTTGCTGACTGCCTTGCGGCTTATCTTGATCGACCGGATCGTCATGACACAACACTCATTGAATACGCGGAGCGGCTCGGCAATGGGGCGATTTTCAAAAGACTTGGATTTCTTCTTGATGGCAATAAAGAAGCAGGACAATTGGTGGCAGATTGTTTGAAACGCATCACCAAAGGGAACTCCAAGCTCGATCCCACGTTTTTATGCACCAAGCTGGTTTCGCGGTGGCATCTCTGGATTCCACCTGCCTGGGTAGAGCGAGGTAGTCATGATTGACCGCCGTGAAATTCTTGACACTGCTTCACTCGTGTCGCTCAATGGACATGTCGTAGAGAAAGATTATGTGCTCGGCTGGATGCTTGCTGGCATAGAGGCCCATGCAGAATTAAGGGACTCCTGGGTATTCAAGGGAGGAACCTGCCTGAAAAAATGCTTTTTTGAAAC
>CAIOLC010000057.1 GCA_903859055.1 uncultured Chlorobiaceae bacterium
GAAGACTCCCCGCCGCAAGCAGCGGGGTATCTGGTTTTAGAAAAAGCTTAACATACTTCACCGCAAGCGGTGGGGAATTCAACCCTGAGAGATTAAAATGCCTTTTGAAACATTTTTGTTATTTCGATAAATAATACGCATAATCCATGTATAGCTTGATAACTGGATAGTGAAAAAGATCATGATAACAAACAGAATAAGCACAACAACGGTAATTCCAATAACGGAATTGGGAGTAAAACCAGTTACTGGCACACCTGCATCTCCCGCCAAAACCCATGAAGTGACCGAATACGAAAATTGGTTCCTTCAAGAAGTTGAAAAAGGCTTGACCGAAGCCGACGATCCTGATACCCGGTGGGTATCCGATGACGAAGCTAACCGCAGTTGGGAAAAAAAGCGGACTGAACTGATCAACAGGCTTAATGGGGAAATTGCTTGACGTTGCTGTGGCTCCCAAGAGCAATAGCTGATCGTGATGCACAATTAGACTTTATTGCCAAAGACAATCCTCAAGCTGCCCTTGAACATGGCGATCGTATTGCCCAATATACTCGTTGGTTGATTGAGCATCCAGGAATTGGACGTTCTGGCAGAAAATCAGGTACTCGCGAACTGGTAGTAAACCGGACACCTTTTATTATCGTGTACCGGATCAAAGGCGATAACATTGAACTTATTCGTCTTTTACATGGAGCACAGCAGTGGCCTGATTTGGAGTAACAGTGATTGTCAATCATCGAAGAAGTAAGCTATGTCCATGCGGCTTCCGGCAAGGAAATGGATTTTCTTACCAAAGATGTGACGAGGAGGGAGATGAGCTGATTAAGGTCTGCACTGGCCACACTCAATCACGTACCAGAGAACGGGATATAAGAGCACTCCTTGGTAAAGCACCAGAGTTTCGTCCGGAATCGGTGGTACACTTTCACCGGAATGCTCACTCGTCAATGGTGAGCCCCATCATGCTGGCGTATTTGTGAACACGAGGGGGGATAAACTTGTTGCCCCGTTTCCGATAAAACTCTTTGAACAGACTGTAGAGTGCCGGGTCTTTGTCCATGTTGACTTTAATATGCCAGCGGATAGCATGTTCCATCTCTGATGCCCTGGCTTTTCCGGATTTATTGTGTGCTTCAAGAGTCTTGGGGAAATTATCCGACAAGAGCATGACCGGAGGAATCCTGGGGTTTATTCCTTTTGATGCCAGATATTTGTCAATCAGTTTCCTCACCTTTGCACCGGCCCATTTCAGATCAAGCGTCTCATCCTTGTACCGGTCGCGCATACGCATCAAGAGGTATCCCATCCGTTTGGCGGGTACATAGTACTCTTTTGCCATTGAAGCATTGAAGAGCAGGTCAAGACTGTCGAAGAAGGCCTTGATGCAGGTGTCGAACTGCGCTCGAAACTTTACCTCGGCACCCAGCGCCACGCAGTTCTCAACAAGCTCCCACTCCTCGTTCCCATCAACCATTTTCTGGTTTACGAATTGTTCAATCTGCTTGATGCCATAGTCCTGAAACAACTGAAGCAGGCGGCGGAACCGGGACTCAAGAACCGGGATCTCTTTGTCGAGACCTCTGAAATAGGCACTTAAATCTGCCAGCTCTTTTTCATCGCTTTTGGTGTAGATGGCCAGCGCGGTCTTTAAATGGGATGCAACGCCGAAATAATCAACAACAATGCCATGCTCCTTGACATAGCCGCTTTTCATCACCTTGGTACGATTGACACGCGCAATTGCCTGCATCAAATCATGTTCCCGCAGGTTTTTATCCAGATACATCGCCTGCTCAACCGGGGCATCAAAACCGGTCAGCAGGCGGTCGCAGACGCAGAGAATGGCAACGCCGGATTCCGGTTTATCGAAGTTGAAATCCTTTTTGAAACTCTCGATGGCATCCATGTCGGCGGCATCTCTGCGTGCCTTGGTGATGTAGCCAAGTTCATTGTTGTCTGACATGGTGACCACAGCGCACACTTTCAGGAACTGCATCTGTTTGAGCAGCTCTTCGTCGCGCTCGCTTGCGGGTTTTAACAGCTCTTTGTCAATCCGCCCCCTGATTGCCTCCTCAAGCTCTTATGTGTACCGACATGCCGCCACAATCGAGGTGGCCACAACCTGCGCTTTCAAACCATTGGGAAGCACCTCCTGCGTATAGTGCTCAATAATATCTTCGGCTATTTTCTTGATACGATCTTTCGATTCAAGATAGGCGGTCATGGTGCCAAAGCGCTTTTGTATTTCCTGCCGATC
>CAIOLC010000058.1 GCA_903859055.1 uncultured Chlorobiaceae bacterium
AGAGCTTGCAGCAAAAGCTGTTGCATCAATAAGCTTGTTTGTCGACAGTCCAGCCAAAACATCACTGTTGAGGCTCGTTGATTTTGTGATGGTGAGACAGTATTAATCTCTTTCTGATCAGATAATGACCGTTACTGGCAAGATGAAAAAAGCAGGGGTGATTGTTTTTATACTTTTCGGACTCCTCTTGTTGTTTGACAAACTGCTTATGCCCATGTATATCTCACTGGGTAGTGTCAAGATTGTGCCTGACGTTACCAATATGGATTACGAAAGTGCTTCAGAGAAGTTGCGGATGGCGGGCTTTGAAGCAATTAAAAGTTATCACGTCAAGTATCTCAGCAAGGTTGATTCAAATCTTGTCATTTCCCAGACACCACTGGCAGGTATGGAGGTGAAACCGGGCAGAAATGTTTATCTGGTGGTCAACCGGCGTGAGAAACCAAGTTTTCCTATGCCTGATTTTGTGGGAAGACCTGAATTTGATGCCCGCCAGGCGGCTGCCCGCATGGAGATTGTGCTGACAGGTGTGCAGGTCAGTACCGTTACCACCCTGGAGGAGAATGGTCGGGTGCTCAGTCAGTCCATACCTGCCCAGACCATGGTGAAGCCTGGTACGGCGGCCTCTCTTATTATCGGCAGATATGAGTCGTCAGCTCTGGGAATGAAAAAAATTGCACTGCCCGATGTGCTTGGCATGTCTCAGGCTCAGGCAGAGCAGGTCATTACCGATGCAGGCCTTACTCTTGGCAAGGTAACGACCGAACCCTCCGCCTTGCTGGTGCCAAATACCGTTATCAGCCAGAAGCCGGCTGTTGGCTCTTATCTTTCCCCCGGCCAGCCGGTTGAGCTGACGGTTGTTACTGCGGAGTAAACTCTTTATCTGTAGTTTGTATTTTTGTACTCCTCCCGAAGATCCTTGATGCCGGTTGTCCGATCGTTACCATCGCTGATGATGCCGAAATATTCGAGGACAATACGTACCACCAACCAGAGACCGGCAAAAATAAGTGAGATTGATTCCCAGATATAGCTGATGCTTTTTTTTACCATAAAATTATCAGAAGATACCACTGCCCCCGGACCTCTTCTTCAAGGAGAGGCCAAAGGGCAGTGATGAAAGCTCTACGTCATTCAATCAATCAATCAGTCAGTCTGTCTTCCGCTCCGCACCAGTCGTCAATATCCGATCCGTGGTTTTTCCCCTTTGCTTCCCAACGATAGTATGCGGCTAGTCTGACCTGCTCTTCACGCATCGCTGGTGTCAGTTCACTCTCTCCCTTTTTGCTTTTTTTCGCTGGAGCCTTTTTTTTGCTCTCCGTTTCAGTCGTGGATTTTGCCATTGTTGTCTTTTTTTTCATTAACGGTATGCCTTAACTTATCTAATTTTATGCAATGAAAAAAATAATCCTCTCACAGAAGCCTCTTTCCCAGAGCGGTAAAGGAGATGACAAGAAGAATAGTGGCTGCTTCGATAATCATGAAGATCTCTTTTGGTATCATGCTGTTGACCGTTAAACCACCGTATTCGAGAAATCCGAAAAAAAGAGCAGAGAGGATGAGCAAGAGAGGATGAGCCCCGGCAAGGAGGGCAACGGCGATCCCTGTAAAACCAATCCCGCTTGTGGCACCAGCCTCATAGTAATGTTTATAGCCAAGGATAATGTTTGCCGCGCCAAGTCCGGCGGCAGCTCCACCTGTTCCCATAGCGGTTAAGGTGTGTACTGTAGCGTTTATTCCTCCATATCGGGCGGCATCAGGTTGCAGGCCGGTCGCCCTCATCTCATAACCGAATCTTGTGTGAAACATCATAAACCAGCAGAGTAAAGCTGTTGCCAAAGCAACAATGGTGCTGAAATTGGCTGGAGAGTTGGTGAACCATCCAGCCACCTTGTAAAAGGTTGGTATGGTTGCAGCCGCTGTAACAGGGGTGGTATGGACTGTCGACGGGAGGGCAAAATGGCAGGTCAGCAAATATCCGGTAATACCCTGTGCAATAAAGTTGAGCATAATGGTGGATATTACCTCGTTGACACCGTATTGTACCTTCAGAACTCCCGCAAGAAGAGCCCAGCATGCTCCTGCGGTCATCGCTGCAAGGGTGCAGAGAAAAATGGCGACAGTGGAGGGTATGGTTTCGGGAAGCGCAGCTCCAGTCAGAGCGGCTGCAAATGCTCCCATAAGAAGCTGCCCTTCGCCCCCAATATTGAAAAGCCGGAGCCTGAACGGAATTGCAACGGCTAACCCCACAAAGATGAACGTTGTCATTTTGAAAAGCACCTGCCCCATACCGTACGATGAGCCAAGGGTCGCATAAAACATTTTCTGGAAAATCATCAGCGGATCACGGTCTGCAAGAGCAATAACAAGTGCGCCGAGACACAGTGCGGAGAGCAGCGATAACAATGGTATGAAAATCCTGAAATATTTTCGGTGCATGGGTACCGGGTTGTTCATGTGATATGGAAGCCGATCTCTTTCTGAAATTCTTGTTCATCCATTTTTTTTTCTGACACCTCCTCCTGACTGAATTCGTGGCGAATGGAACCCTTGTAAATGCAGCCGATTCGCGTTGAAAGCGTCATGATCTCTTCCAGTTCTGATGAAACAAGCAGAATTGCCATGCCGCGATCGCGTGCGGCAATAATTTTTTTATGGATGGTCTCAATGGCACCAATATCAACGCCGCGTGTCGGTTGAGCCAGAATGAGCAAAGAGATCGCTGGCCGGTTAAGCTCCCTGGCAAGAACTACCTTCTGCTGGTTGCCGCCCGAAAGAGCGCTCAGAGGTTGTTTGGCTGGTGTGCCGCATCTGATATCATAGTCGGTGATCAGCTCATCTGCATAGCGGTTCACGACGTGGTTGTTGAAACCTGCCCCCCGGTGAAAAAATCGCTCCCTGTGCCGGCCAAAGAGAAGATTCTCAGCAACCGTATAATCGGTAATAACCGCATGGCGCAGACGGTTTTCAGGGGTATACGCGATGCCCATGAGCACTCTGTCGGCAGTTTTTTTCCCGAAAATCGAGGCTCCGTTCACTACTGCTTCACCAGAGATGATCTCCTCTCCGGAAGTCAGTGCCCAGAGGATCTGCAACAGTTCGCTCTGACCGTTTCCCTCAACTCCGGCAATGCCGTAAATCTCGCCAGCTCTCACCTGCAGCGTAAGGTTTTGAAGTTTTACTTCGCCTTGTCGGGTTCGGTATCCAAGGCTCTTGAGGGAGAGCACTGTTTTTCCGGGAGAGGCTTCAGGGTTTGCAACGCTCATCAGAACCGCACGCCCCACCATCATCCTGGCCAGCTCCTGTTTTGTTACGGAGGAGGCGGCAACGGTGCCGACAATCTCCCCTTTTCGCATGACGCTGATGGTGTCGGCCACCGAGAGCACTTCATCAAGTTTGTGGGTAATGAGGATAATGGTTTTACCCTGGCTGCGGAGAGATCGGAGTGTCTCAAAAAGCCTCTCTCTCTCTGAAGGGGTAAGCACTGCGGTTGGCTCATCAAAAATCATGATGGAGGCCTGGCGAAAAAGAAGTTTGAGGATTTCGACCCGCTGCTGCTCACCGACACTCAGCGTTGTCACCAGAGCATCAGGATCAACTGCCAGCCCGTAGGTTTCTGCATCTTTTTTGATCGTGGCTTTCGCATTTTTCAGAGGAAGGGAAGAAAAAAGGTGGCTCTGCTCATGACCGAGGATGATGTTTTCGGTAACCGAAAGTTCCGGCACAAGCATGAAGTGCTGATGAGCCATCCCGATTCCGGCCCTGATGGCTTCACGCGGGGAGGCGAAACGTCGCGATTTGCCTTCAATGAACAGCTCTCCTGATGTTGGCAGGTGCATCCCGTAGATCATTTTGGTCAGGGTACTTTTGCCAGCTCCGTTTTCGCCAACAATCGCATGAATCGTCCCTTTTTCGATCGACATCGAGATATTGCTGTTTGCAGTAAAGTTTCCAAACTTTTTTGTAACAGCACTCAAGCGGAGAGCAACAGCCATTGAAGAGAGATTTTCAGTTGTTTATACCCAGCTTAAAACGGTTTTTATAGATTCTTTGCCATCCAGTGCCTTGCGGTAAGCCAGTTCAAACTGGGAGACAGGGAAGACCGCAGTGAAAAATTTTTCAGTATCAAGCATGCCCTCCTCCAGCAGGGAAAAGGCTCTCCTCATGTGTGCAAGGGTGGAGATGCTGGAGCAGATGATAGCTGGTTCTTTATGCTGTATCAGCCGATAGTCATAGGCCATCACCTCATAGTTCCCCATCAGCAGCACAATAGCCTTTGGCTTCATCAGACGCACCGCCTTTTCAATCAGCAGGATTCGTCCGGTTGTTTCAATAACAACATCATAGCTGTTGTTGAACTCTTGGGTAAAATCCTCCAGGTCAAGCGCAATGTTTTCGGCATGGGAGAGTTGTCCCCGAATGCCAAAGGTTTCAACCGCATCAACATGTTGAAAGCCGAGCCTATGGAGGTACTCCGAGACCATCAGTCCAACGGAACCGAGGCCGAGTATGAGAATTCTTGCAGAGTTGTCGGCGGGTATTTTTTCGATGGCACTGACGACGTAAGCGAGCAGTCCGGTGAGCAGATCGCGGTGAATGGGGAGTCGCCCAAGGGCAAGAACATTGTGTCGTGATGTAGGGATGATCTCGGCATGGCATCCAGCATAAGACTCAATTCCCGGCCATCGGTCCCCTTTGAAGGTGTAAACAAAGTCACCGGGGTGCAGGTCAGTGATTGCTGCACCTGTCTGGAGTACCTGTCCTATAGCTTCACTGCCGGGCATGATCGGGTATTTGAAAACCCTTCTTGAGACCGGTTTGTTGGTCAGCAGCAGCCGGTCAAACCCTGGAGTTATGGCAGTTGCAATGGTTTTGACCAGGATATCGTCCGGCTGATCGGCATGGTATGCCGTACTCTGCAGTTTCAGCTTGTTGGCCTTTTGCAAAACAATTGCTTGAGCTTCCCCCTTCATGGTCGTTGGTTTGGTTACTTCGAGAATCTGTTGTTTCGGCGACGCTTGGCTGTTATCTTCTTTCAGGGCAGTTGGTGCTACTCCCTTCGCCCTTCGTTTCTACAGCCAAGATAGTAAATGGGGAAAGATAAACAGGGTTGAGAAATTTGTAAAATGCAAAGAGAACAGGAGGGGATAAAACTTGCGATTCATGAGACAGTGATCGGCAGGATTGCCATTGCTGAGGTTGGCGGGTATATCACGAATCTCTTTTTCGCCGGGGAGCCTCTTCCTGTTGCTGCTGCATATCTTGAGACGCCGCTCATACTGGAGGCCTTCTCTCAGTTGGAGAGCTATCTGTCGGGAGAGAGGAGAGCATTCTCATTGCAGCTTGCTCCAACGGGCACACTCTTTATGCAGCGAGTCTGGCACCATGTCACCCTCATTCCTTACGGGCGCACGGCAAGTTATCAGGAGATAGCCACTCTTGCCGGAAATCCACAGGCGGTTCGGGCTGTGGGGATGGCCAACCACCGCAATCCTCTGCCAATTTTTATACCCTGCCACCGGGTTCTTGGCAAGGATGGTTCGCTTACTGGTTATCGGGGTGGCGTGGCGTTGAAACAGGTTCTGCTGGCACTTGAAGGGGCATCGTGCCTGAGTGGAGCTGTTTACAATCATCCTTTCCGCTTAGCGTTGCTTTGAGCGTTGGAGGTCATGATCTTATAATCGCCAAGGCTTAAATATTTGCCATTGGTTACGGTGATTGTTGTAAAGCCTCTTCTCCAGCGAGCTACTTCGCAGTTTGTGTCGGGGCGACTCATGCAAATTGTTGCAGGAATTTTTTGACAGTGCTTGTAAACGCCTCCGGTTGCTCCTCCTGCGGAAGATGGCCGCAATCGGGCACTACGACCAGTTCTGCATGAGGAAGTTCCCTGGCAAGCCTGAGACTCTCCTCTGTCTTAACAGTCAAATCGTACTCTCCGGTCACGACGAGCGACGGCAACGGCATGGTTTTCAGCCGACTTTCCAGCCCGAGGTGGTGCGTCTCAAGAAAAAGCTCCCAGAAGGCTCTCGACCAGTCACCAACCATCAGGTCGTTGCGGAAGGCGGCCAGCACTTCGTCGCTCAGTCGCTCTTTGTTATGCCAGAAGCCGCGAATATTATTATCGTACAGTTTTGTGATCAGAACCTTCATCAACATGGAAAAGAGTGGTGTCATGGCTTTCATCAAAGGCTTCATGAAGGCTGGCACTTCACTGGTGGCATAGCCACTGTAAATCATGGCTCCAACCAGCACAACTCCATCAACATGCTGCGGGTATCGCAGGGCTGTGAGCAGCGCCAGAGTGCCACCGGTTGAATTGCCGACCAGCACCGCTTTGCTGAAGCCAAGTTTTTTTATCAGTGCGATAACAAGGTCACTTTGGGCTTCGGGCGAGTAGCTGACACCATTATGTTTTGAGGGCAGCGGGCGCGATGTTCGCCCAAATGCCGGGCGGTCAAAGGTAATGACGGTTGCGCTCTCCGCAAGCTGCTCAAAGACATGGCTCCACGAGCGGATACTTAAAAAGCTGCCATGCAACAGCACAACAAGCGTTTTTTTGTTGCCTGCTATCCGGTAATAAACATTGAATCCATTCACCTCAATGAAACGGCTGTCGGCAGGGAGTGGCTGCCCCTGAGAGGTACCAGATTGAGGAGTCTCCAGATTATCTCGTCTGGTCATGAGCAAAGAAACTTGTCAATGTTAGGAGCTGGAAGCGTGCGAACGCTGTTGATCAACAGAGATTGAGCCCGAATATAAGCATTGCGCCCTTTTTTTCTGAAGAGCTTTTTGCCTCCTGTTACGCACGTCCTCAGTCGCTTAAGGTCGGTTATTGAACGTATGATTGCTGGATGATTCATTGCCTCACTTCCCGCACGAATGCAAATGCCCATCCGCCATGCGCAGGCAGCGATCAGCAAGCGCGGCATATTCTTCGTTGTGGGTGACGATGATGAAGGAGGTGCGCCGCTCTTTGCTCAGTTTAGCCATCAGCTCGTAAAGGATGCGGCTGTTCTGGTTGTCGAGGTTGCCGCTTGGCTCGTCTGCCAGCACCAGCCTGGGGTTGTTCATCAAGGCGCGGGCAATGGCAACGCGCTGCTGTTCACCGCCGGAGAGTTCTGAGGGGAGGTGGTCGAATCGCTCCGAGAGACCAAGGCTTGCCAGCAGTTCAGCCGCCCGTTTTTTTGCTGGCGGCAGTTTGCTGGTGGCGATAAATTCGGGCATTGCCACATTTTCGAGGGCGGTGAAGTCGGAGAGGAGGTGGTGAAACTGAAAGACAAAGCCGATTTTCTGGTTTCTGAACCTGGCAAGCGCCTTTTGGGAGAGGGTGTATTTTGTATCCTTAAACAAAAGTTCTTTGTCGAACATGATCTCGCCACTGTCTGGGGTGTCGAGGGTGCCGAGCAGGTTCAGCAAGGTTGTTTTGCCGCTCCCCGAGGCACCGATGATGGTCACCACCTCCCCTTCGCCAACCGTCAGATCTACCCCGCGAAGAATCTGTATGGTGCGCTTGCCCGGTATGGTGTATGACTTGCTGATATTTTTTGCTGTGAGCATTATGACGTTGAGCTGGTTTGGCTATTCCCTTCGGTGATTAAATCTCTATAGGATATATTCCTCGAAGTTTTGCTTCGCGAAACAATTCTTCAACATGATTGCATACCCTGTAGCTCTGCTGCAGGGTGTTTGATTTTAAAATAAAGGAGATTATCGATTTTATTTTACTTTATAGGAAGAAATTTCTTACTCGTTGATCTCGAAGTAATAAGACCTTCAAAAAGAGCGGATTATTCATTATAGAAAACGTATATAAACTCTGATAAAGAGCCAACAACTCTTGTGATTGTGTGAGATGATTTTCATGGATAGTTTACATTGAATACCTGCAAACCTTTTGTTGATGGGTAATTGTATCATTCATTTTCTGATCTTTCTCCACTCAATTATTGAGCAGCATCATGGGCAGGTGACGCTGGAGTTCGCAGAGTCATGCATCTGTGCCACAGTGCGCCTTCCGCTGGTTGCTGAGACTGGAGAAGAGCAGCACATTCAAACATCTTAAAACTTTCGGAATACTACCTTTTTGAAGACCCTTGCCCATACGACTATGACTCAAGATAGAGTATCAAGAAATCCATCTCCACGAATCATTATTGTTGAGGACGACAAACCTCTTCTCAAGAGCGTGCTCAAATACCTGAGGCTTGATGGATACGATGTAACGGGGGTAGGTTCGGCGTATGAGTTTTATCAGCATCTGTTTGCCGCGCCCTATGTGCTTGCGATACTTGATGTTGGGCTTCCCGACCAGAGCGGTCTGGTGCTCTCCGAATATGTGCGGAACAACACCAATATGCGCATTATCATGTTGACTGCCCGGGCATCCATTGATGATGAGCTTGCGGGTCACAAGGCGGGTGCGGATATGTACCTCGTTAAACCGTTTGATTTTCGTAAACTTTCCGCATCCATAGCTTCGCTTCTTGCCCGTCTTGAAGCGCCAGCCTCTGACCCGCAGTTTGTTGCCGAAAAGCCGGAATCGCTGCCATCGGGAGAGTGGCGACTTCTTACCACGCAGTGGATTCTGCAAGCCCCCTCTGGACAGCATCTCAAACTCACCGGCAAAGAGCTGGAATTTATCATTCAGCTTGTCTCTTCTCCGAAAGCGGTGGTCTCTCGGCTTGAGCTGCTGAACAAACTTGGTTACTTCAACAGTGAATCAGGGAACCACTCGCTGCAGTCTCTTATTAACCGTTTGCGTAAAAAAATAGAATCATGCAATGCGGTTTTTCCCATCCAGACCTCTCACGCCATTGGCTATATCTTCCTGGAAGATATCATTATTGAATAACCCTTACCGATTCTTCTGAAAAGTCTCCACTTTTCTCTTTTGCTATAATGCGTTTTTTCTGTACAAAAATCACAGATAGAACGCATTATTTGGCGTAAAAATGGGGTGCAATAAAACTCTTTTTCATTTTTTTTTGCCTGATAATTGTGCTAAAAAAATGACAATTAATGATAATTAATGACTTGATTCTCTTGCTGTCAGGAAATACATTTCTGTTTCAAAAAGAAAATATTCCGGTCTGAATCATTTTAAACGAAGAGAGAAGGCGAGGGTATGTCTTTAGATTCAGCAAGAGCGTTCATCGAAAGGATGAAGTCGGACGAAGCATTTCGGGGTGATGTTATGGCAATCGAGGATGTCGCTGGCAGGCTGGCACTCATCAGGAGTGAGGGATTTTCATGCACCGAAGCTGAGATCAAGGAGGTATCAGCAGAGTTAAGCGATGAAGAGATGGACGAAGCGGCAGGCGGTTCCAGATGTTTCACTGACTATCTTGATTTCCCTCCGATTATTATCTCTTCAAAGAAGCATATAACGAGGCATTGTTATAACGCATTGCAAGGTATTTAGTTATGGAAATATCCGGTTATTTGGTCAGGAGCTGTCAACATCGTTGTTCGGGCAGTTGTGAATGTCAAGCCACTGGGTGGCAGAGAGAGAGGATTGTGCTAAAAAATGATAATTAATGACTTGACGGTTTGTTTTTCGGCGAGTATACTCCATTATTAAAAATCTTTCTACCCTGTTAATGGCTATGCAAGAAGTTTTAGACATTGATCATTTTGTCAGCAACACTCAAATCAAACAGATGATGAGAAAATTCAAGGGTAATTGTATGCGGGGCTTTTTCATGGGACTTCTCATTCTGTTTCTTGCTCATACGGGCTACAGTAAAGAAAAGCAGCATGAAAAAATAACTCCTGTCGACTATTCTATAGCAGATCATTGGCTTTCGTTGCCTGCTCCGGTGAAGGCGGTTGATGTTTTTTATGTTTACCCAACCGTATGGGGTAACAAGAGTACTCCGCATAATCCGAAAGCTCCGGGAGATCCAGAGGCCACACCGCACGTTTGTACAATTAACAATACATCAATGGTGAAAGGTGCATGCTTAACCTTTGAAACACAGGCAAAGGCCTTTGAAACTGTCGGCAACATTTATGCACCATATTATAGGCAGGCCAATGTCCCATCCATTATGGGGCACGTTGAAAAAGAGCCTCTGCACGATGTAACGGCGGCTTTTGACTACTACATCAAGCACTTTAACCATGGGCGCCCGTTTATTTTGGCAGCTCACTCGCAGGGCTCGGGTATTTTGATGCTTCTTTTGCCGGATATAGCCAAAAAGCCAGAGCTGTATAACCGAATGATTGCAGCCTATTTGATTGGTGGTCATATCCAGCAATCGTTTCTGGTCAAGGCGAATAAAGAGCTACCGGACAAAACACAAAAACTTAAATTTGCGACGGGGCCAAATGATACCGGAGTCATTATCTCATTTAATACTCGTTCACCTTCGTGGCGTGATGCAAATTCCAGGAAAAATCAAGAGCCAGATCTTGTCATCAATCCGATGACCTGGACTCGGGATGAGGCCGTCGCAACCATCGCTCAAGGGGGTGGTTCATTGATGCCGAATGGTGCAGATTTAGGGCATTTCAGCAATGTTCCTCAATATGCTGATGCCAGAGTTGATATCAAAAATGGATTATTGATTTGCAGTACATCTGCAGAAAGTTATTCGGCGGATATCAAAACTCCAGAAGGAATATCGGTCAACTTTGCGGCCCTCGGTCCAGGAAATTATCACATGTTCGATTATTGGTTTTACTACTACAATATTCGCGAGAATGCCGAAAACAGGGTGAATAAATTTTTGGGGAAATAGTCAGCTTTTTTGTCAGGCACAGAGCAGAGTTGTGGAGATTACAGTATCACAGCAACGAGTCTTTGTGCACTTCTAACGTATTGTTTTCCGTGAAACCGACTTTATTACCAGGTGGTAGTCGTTTCGTCTGTTGGCTGTGTTTTCACTCAAACCCCAAAAATCGAGGTGTTTTCTTTTATGGCTCTTGAATTCAGAAAAGAGGCTTTAAAAAAGCTGAGTACCCCTGACGACCTTGACAGTTTAATGCCTGTTACTGATTCTCGTGGGTGGATCGCATTGCTTACCGTGGGTATTCTGCTCGTTGCGGCTATTATCTGGGGTTTTTTGGGTAAAATACCGGTTACGATTCCTGGATCGGGGATCACCATGGTGACAGGATCACTGGATGCTATTTATATACGTACCAGCGGGGTACTCAGGCATTTTACGGTGAAGGGTGGTGATGTTCTTCAGAAGGGTCAGGTTATTGCCGTAGTTGAGCAGCCTGAATTGAGAGATGCTGTTGATAATGCCTCTTCTGAAACAGAGTTTGTTAACCAGCATCAGAAAGAGCGAGTCTCTTTTCTTCAAAAGACGATTATGTCGTTGACCGAAAGAGAGGAACGTCTCAAAGCATTGTTCAAGGAGGGACTTGTTGAAAAAGCGCTTGTTATCGGTGCAAGTCAGGATGTAATGAACGCTAAAAATGAACTTTACAGTACTGAAGAAAAGAGTGCCGCAGTTGATCGGCGTTTTAGTGCCACCCGGAAGAATTACCAGTGGCAGACAGAACTTGTAGCACCCTACACCGGTAAGGTGACTGAGGTTCAGTATAATAATGGTGACTTTGTTGTTCCTGGCAGATATTTATTGCTGCTTGAGGAGACGGATGCAAGTGGAAAAAGGGCTGAGGGGTTGCTTTTATACATGTATGTGTCGGCAGAAAATGCAAAAAATACACGGAAGGGGATGACTGTTTTTGTCTCCCCGGCAACGGTCGCTCCTGAAGAGTATGGGCATATTATTGGTGATGTGTTTTCCGTGAGTGACTATCCTGAGACCCAGGCTTCCATCGAAAATGATATCAATGAGTCATTGGCTCGTAAATTCTCTGCTGGCGAACCTGTCTATAAAATTATAGTTAAACTTCGTCGTGATGCATCATCGCCCAGTGGATACCGCTGGACTTCAGGGAAGGGGCCTCAGGTATCAGTCACCTCAGGGACAATCTGCACTGGACGAATCAATGTTGAAGACAACCGTCCGATTGATCTTGTTGTCCCCTTATTTAAAAAATATGTACTTGGTGAAACTCGTTAACATGCAAAAAAGGAATTGTTCAGTTCACCTCTTGTACGGCCTTGAGTTCTTCTGGCTAAAGGTTTATCCGATTTTTTTCGCTCTTGCGGTATTGGTATTGTTTTCTCATCAGGCTTCAGCCTCGGTCTCTCTTCTTGACGTGGTGAAAACGGCACTTGAGCAGGCATCCGGGGTGCAGTTGCAGAGAGAAAATCTCAGGAGTTCAGAGAGCGATGTTCTCGCAGCGCGTTCAGCGTTTGATCCACAGGTGTCACTCTCTTTTGGATATCGCCATGATGCACTCTCTGCATTTTCAGGAAGTGATCTTAAAACTGTTACATCTACTCTTTCGTCAAGTACCCTGCTTCCTTCTGGTTTGATTATTCAGCCATCAATTTTGGTTGAGGGCCACTCCGCGTCAGGTGCTGTTTCAAGTAGCGTGGCCTCCTCTGGTATAACGTTTACTTTGCCTCTCATGGAGGGATTTGGAGAGAACTCTCTAAGGACTGCTCTCTCCGCAAACAGGAAGGTGTATCAAGCTGAGCGTTATGCCTTACAACATGCGGTTTCCACGACCATTTACGGGGCGGCTTTGGCTTACTGGAATTATCTCTATGCGTACCAGGCACTGAAGCTTGACCAGCAGCTTCGTGAAAAAGCTGAAGAGAGTTACAGGGCCACGCAGGCTCTTGCCGGAGCAGGGGAAATTGCTCTGGTGCGTTCCGAACAGGCGCACGCCTACCTACAGCAGGCTGAAGTAGCGGAGGTTAGCTCTGCCCAGTTGCTTCGTCAGTCGTGGAATGCTCTTTTTCTTGCCATGGGCACCTCACTTGCGGGGCGTGAAAAACCGGAAGAGCCAGCCGATCTTTTTCCGCTTCCTGATAATGATTTGTCGATGCTCACTGATCTTTCGGAATTACAAGCTCACGCCCTGGCCTTCCGTGCCGATCTTCAGGTGCTTCAATTGCAAAGCGAAGCTGCAAACGATCTGCTTTCGGGGAGTCGGAACAGAATGAAGCCGAAAGTAGATCTTGATCTTTGGGCCGGATACAGTGGTCAGCATAGTGGTTCGTCGGTTACGGATTATCTCTCTTCAGTTGCCAGCGAGGTACCTGGCCTCAATGTTTCAGCAACACTTCGCTATACGTTCCAGGCTCGGAATTCAAGCGATGAGGCGGCTTTTCTGCGCAGTCGTTCACAATATGAAAAAACAGTAATTACTCGTCAGGATCTGGAAAGAAGTATTACCAGCGGAGTGGGGCTTGCTGCTGACGCGGTAGGAAACGCAGCCTCTGTATGGCACCTCAGTATGCAGAGCGCCAGGACATATCGTCTTCTTTATGCGGCGGAGCTTAAAAAATACAAAATGGGAATGTCCGATCTTTTCAAGGTGCAGTCGGTCAGCACCGACCTTGCCAGTGCAGAAAAGCAGCTTCTTGGGGCAGAAAAAGCCTATGCGGTCTCACTTCTTGCTCTTCGCTTTGAGGCGGCCTGGATTACGCGTGAGCGGGATGGCAGCTATGGTATTGAACAACAAGATCTTATGACTCTTCCGGCACTCAAAATATCCAGAAATAAACCATGAGAGCGCAAACAGAGAAGTTGCCATGGAAAGAGATGCGCAGAAAAACCCCGACGGTGCTGCAGATGGAGGCGGTGGAGTGTGGAGCGGCCTCTCTTGCCATGATTCTGGCCTACTATGGTCGGTTTGAACCACTTGAAAAGCTTCGTGAAGCGTGCGGTGTTTCAAGAGATGGCAGCAAAGCAAGCAGCCTGGTCAAGGCGGCACGCCGCTATGGCTTTGAAGCCAAAGGGTTCCGTATTGAGCCTGAAGGGATTCATGACAAGACTTTGCCAATGATTCTTTTCTGGAATCTCTACCACTTTGTGGTGCTTGAAGGCTATAAAAATGGAGTCTACTATATCAATGATCCCGCCTCTGGTCCGCGTAAGGTGATGCAGGAAGAGTTCAGTGAATCTTTTTCCGGCGTGGTCTTGACCTTTTCTCCCGCAGAGGGCTTCAGGAGAGAGGGCAAACCCTTCAGCCTGTTGGGTGCGTTGAAAAAAAGGTTGCCAGGTTTGGAGCAGGTGCTGCTCTACATTATGCTTGCCAGCCTTTTGCTTGTTGTTCCAGGCCTTGTCGTACCCTCTTTTCTGCGGATTTTTATTGATTATGTTTTGGTAAAGAGAATGACTGGCTGGCTCCAGCCACTGCTCATTGCGATGTTGCTGACTGCACTCATGCAAGGCGCTCTTACCTGGCTCAAGGAGCACTATTTGCTCAAGGCTGAAACAAAGCTTGCTCTTACGTCATCGACCAAATTTTTCAACCATGTTTTTGCTTTGCCAATTCGCTTTTTCACGATGCGGCAGGCGGGCGAAATCTCCAATCGTGTTCAGTTGAATGACAAGGTGGCAACTCTTGTGGCGGGAGAGCTGTCATCCAGCGGACTGAACATTCTATTGCTCTTTTTCTATGCACTGCTGATGTTTCAATACGATGTTGTGCTGACGTGCATAGCTATTTTGATTGCCACGTTGAACGGCGTTGCGCTGTTCTATGTTTCGAGCCGTCGAATTGTGCTGAACCAGAAGTTTCAGCAGGATAATGGCAAGCTGCTTGGTACCACTTTTTATGGTATTAAAACCATTGAAAGTATCAAAGCTTCGGGTGGAGAGCAGGATTTCTTTTCACGCTGGTCAGGGTTGTATGCCAAGATGGCAACTGGTCGTCAGGCGCTTGAAGTTTCCACCGTCTTTCTGCTTGCTATCCCCCCTTTCCTTCAGACGGCTGGCAATATTGCAATTCTCGCTGCCGGTGGGTTGCGGGTGATGAATGGGGAGCTTACCCTTGGTATGCTTGTTGCCTTTCAGAGTCTTCTTTTTTCCTTTCTGGCTCCTGTCAACCAGATGGTGACGCTTGGCCAGAAGTTGCAGGAGGCGGAGGGTGATATGCAGCGGCTTGACGATGTCATGAATAATGATGCTTCACTTGCCGATGATGATGACGAACGGCTTGATCTTGATGGTAAATCCGAAATATTTGAAAAACTTGCTGGTTTTGTTGAACTTAAAAACGTCACGTTTGGATACAATCCACTGGAGCCTGCGCTGATCACCGATTTTTCTCTCAAGCTTGAGCCGGGTTCGCGAGTGGCTCTTGTCGGTGGATCTGGTTCCGGCAAGTCAACCATAGCCAAAATTGTGGCAGGTCTTTATGACCCCTGGAGCGGGGAGGTACTTTTTGATGGAAAACCACGAGAGATGATTCCCCGAAGAGTCATGATCAACTCACTGGGAATGGTTGATCAGGATATCACGCTTTTTGAGGGCTCTGTAGCAGACAACATTGCCATGTGGGACAGCACCATTGCTCGCGGCCAAATTTTTCTTGCGGCAGCAGATGCGGCGATTCATGAGGTTATCATGGCCCGCACTGGTGGTTATCAGGGTGTTTTGGCGGAAGGTGGCAGTAATTTTAGTGGAGGGCAGCGTCAGCGCATCGAGATCGCCCGTGCTCTTGCTCTGATGCCATCAATTCTCGTGCTTGATGAGGCAACGAGTGCTCTTGACCCAGCGACAGAAAATGAGATCGACATGAATATACGATGCAGGGGTTGCACCTGCCTCATTGTTGCTCATCGATTGAGCACGATTCGTGACTGTGATGAAATAATTGTCCTTGAATATGGGCGGGTCAAAGAGCGAGGAACTCATGCTTCATTAATGGCCAAAGATGGCATCTATGCCGCTCTCATTAAAACTGAATAGTATAAAACTATTTTTTTATGGATACAGGGATGAATCAGGCGACATCTGATCGTTCATTTGCAGCAAAGGTTGCTCTGAAAGCTCGAATGCAGCGCAAGGAGTATCTCTCAGTGCTTGAGCGCATTACACGGCTGATGCAAAGTGATGGAGCCATACATGATGGCACTGTGGATTCTGATGCTTTGTTTGCAGCATGTTCCCTTGTCGGAAAAGCTGCCGGCATCAGTTTTCGCAAGCCCTCTCGTGATG
>CAIOLC010000059.1 GCA_903859055.1 uncultured Chlorobiaceae bacterium
ATCTGCGGAGAAGAGGGGTTCGCCGAGTTCGCAGAAGCGGAAGCCGCCGCCAAGGCCCTCTACTGCTTCACCTTTTTCATTGTTGTAACCTTGAGCTACTTTACACAAACGTTCAGACGTTAGATTTCTGGCAATTTTTGGGTCCATCTCTACAAGAATAAAACGCCGATTTCCGCCATCCTGACTATTCATTTTCAAAACCGCATGACCAGTAGTGCCTGAACCTGCAAATGAATCAAGAATTATTGCGTCATCACCTGCGGCATGTTCAATCACCCGTGTGATAAGCTGAGAAGGTTTTGGAGTATCAAAAACTTTTTCACCAAAAAAATCCTTGATTTCAGCATTAGCAATATCAGTGTGTCCAGCAAAAGTATAATCCCAAAAATTTATTGGTGGCATCCCCGTTCTAACTTCCGAAAGAAACCTTTTTATATTTGGGATACTCGATTTACCGTTACTTCCCCACCAAAGCTTATCCTCTTTGACATAGGTTTCGTAAGTTTCTTTTGAAGCCCTCCATGCCTTTTTTGTGTTTTTAAGAATTACTCCGGTGTTAGGCTGAATAATGTCGTAACAAAGGTTTGGTCGTGCTTCTGGCGCAAGGGGGTTGAGAAATGGAATTGATTTCCAGGCTCCACGTGGATCATTGTCCGGGTTTTTGTATCTCGCATCAGCTTCTTCTCCTTTCTGAACAAGATTTGGTTGAAACGAAGATGATTTTTGGTAAACAAGAATATGCTCGACTACTGTTGTAAACCCGTTTGTATTATTGCTCCTTGTGTAACGTTTCTGCCATTCAATTTGAGTTACAAAATTCCTGTTTCCAAAAATTTCATCCATAAGCACCCGTAGATGAGCAACTTCATTGTCATCAATGCTTATGAAAATGGCTCCGTCTTCCCTTAAAAACTCCTTGAGCATGGTAAGCCGGGGATACATCATGCACAACCATTTGTCATGCCGCGAAAGGTCTTCTGCTTCTTTCCCCACTGCTTTACCCAGCCATTCCCGCATCTCCGGGCTGTTGACGTTGTCGTTATACACCCAGCTTTCATTCCCGGTGTTATACGGAGGGTCGATATAGATGCACTTCACCTGCCCGGCATAGTAGGGCAACAATGCCTTCAAGGCGACAAGGTTATCCCCCTGCACAAGAAGATTCTTTGAATCAGGGTCACCAGCCGACAACTCCATATTCTGACACAACAAATGAAACGGCACCTGCTTGTGGTGGTTTACAACAGCTTTTTTCCCAATCCAGTCAAGTGACGGCATTTATTTGGTTCCCATGTGGTTTTGTAGTGAAATAATCTGTTTTTCACGTTGTGCTTGATCGTCCCGTATCTTAATGTATTGACGCAGACTGACTGAACCAGCACGATCGCCAGTTCCTCTGTGTTGTTCTCTTATTCCTTCTCTTATTGCCTTTCAATTAATGAGTTCTTAACTACCTTTATTTTAATTGCTTGTAGCAAATTCTTCTTCATTTTACTCTTTAACTCTTCTCTTTAATCTTTCTCTTCATGCCCGTTTTAAGAGAACCTGTAAAGATTATTTTGAAGTCCCGGCGTTTTGAATTATAGATTTTTTACGCAGGTTATCAGTAATAAACAGAGCGCAACCTTGTGCCTGTTTTCATCGCTATGAGAGTAATATACAAGAAGTAATTTTTAAAGCCCTTCCGTGTTTTGCGAATCCGGGTTGATCTGGAGCAGACCCCGCAGTCAACATCAACGTGGATCAGATTTTCATGCACTTGTCTTTGCAGTACACCCTGTGAATAATCAGGAAGAATGTCTTTTGCCCCTTGAATATTATAGCTTGTGAGCTATATTGGGGAATGAGCTATCAAATTCTGTTTTTCAATAAATCCGTCCAGAAAGAGATTGAAGCCTGGCCAATCGGCATCAATGCGAGCTTTGTCCGGATTACAGAGCAAATCGTACTCTCTGGGCCAAATCTTGGGTTACCCTACACCAGACCATTCGGTGAAAGATTGTTCGAGATTCGTGCAAGAGGTGCTGAAGGAATTGGACGAGCTTTTTTCTGTTGTCTGGTTGACCGGAAGGTTGTCATTTTGCATGGATTCATAAAAAAAACACAGGCGACACCAATCAAAGAGTTGAAACTTGCCAGAAAACGGCTGAAGGAGATTACACCATGAGTGATACCAATAAATACAACCCCGTTGCCTTTGACCCAAAAGCCTATGCGGCTCATAAAAGCTCAATCGACCCTGAATTCAAAATAGTCTACGATGCACTTGAAGATGAGTTTGCAGCTCTCAGGGCACTTTTGCATGCCCGAACGCAAGCGGGCCTTACCCAGGCTGAAGTTGCTTCACGTATGGGAGTTTCGCAGCCTGTTCTGGCACGCATTGAGGCAAGCCTGGGCAAACAGGATCACTCTCCATCACTCAATACCTTGCGCCGATACGCAAACGCATGCGGCATGAAACTGGTCATCCAGATGGTTTTGCCCAATACCCCTTTCCCATAGAGAAATCTTCAGCATTGCACAGCTTCCGTTCTCCGCACCGTTGGTTGTGAAATATTTCAGCTTGCTGATTTTGTCTACAAAAAAACCTTTCCCTCTACAATGAAAGGCACGCCTGCTCTATGGCAAACATTCAGACCTATCAGTTATTTGATCGTCTCGTAAAACACTTATGAAACCTAACATTTTACGAGAGCTTAATTTATTAATTTAAAAAGACTTAAAAAGATACTGTTATGTATTTCCTTTCTTGATTTTTCCCCTCGTTCTATTTTACGAGAACCCACTGAGGAGTAGCCATGCTACCTTTATTGACAATCACTTGATTCCTGCGAAGCTCTCCCATCAGATTACCTCTCTTACACATCTCCAGCTTGTCAACTCATCCAATCCGGTAATTTATTCCACAAGAGATCATTAATAACCTTTGCGAGTCGATGAACCATAACAGCGCAACAGTCAATCAAGCAACGGTCAAGCAAATTACTACTACCCAACTATCATTTATTCATATCGTTAGCAGAAAATAAACAAGTTTTTCTCCATCTCCATCAAGCAACAGTTAAGCAACGATGATTACAGCATAATGATCACGTCGAAATTCTTTTACAGGAAAAACGCTTGGAGCCAAACAATTTACGTTCTCAGATTTTAAAAATTGGATTTATATTCGGATTAAGCTAATTTGTTGGAAGTGAAAAAAGTGTGATATATCGAAATGATGCGGCTGACTTTTGCTGCCCATAAGATTATTCCAAACCCACTCTACCCATATTTTCTGATAGCACAGGTAACCTGCAGCGGAATAACAAGTGAAAATACTCTGACAGAAACCTTTATATGCACCTGACGCAAAAGACGCATTATTCAAAAACTCAACCGAAAGCCTGAATGAACACCGTTGCCATACCTGCATGGAATACGAATGGGGTTTTGCCGCCTGTTGATCCGCATTTGCTAACAAGTCCGGTTCGTTCGCCCTATCCATGAACCCGCAAGATCGAATTAATCTGCTGTCTGAGCTGAGGTTTTTGCGAGAAGGCCTGGCTGAACTCCCTGATTCCGCGAAGATCATGCGGATAAGCACTGAATCCCGCATTCGTGGAATTGAGAACCGTTTGGCAGAAGAGCCTGTCAATGAACGAGAGCCTGAACGCGTTCAACTGACCGTCAATGACCCTCCTTTTATTGACACTATTTGCTCAAAGCAATATCGGGATCGTGGCTTTCGATTCTCTGATGTGGGCCAGATCCGTAACAGTCTGGCACGGCTCGGGCAAGATAACCTGCGTGAAGATGAGCAGTACCTCAATGGAGAGTTTCAGGGGGTGCTGCCAAAGGGACGCTCTTTTGAGTTCAGGCTGACCGACAACGGTGAGGTGATACGAGGCAAGATAGGTCCGGCTATACTGAACGCTGATGAGCTGAATGCCCATTTGCATCAATCAGCAAAAATCAAGGTCATGATGACGCAGATAGGAAGAGGCAAACCGCGCTACGTGCTGATGGATATGCCGGAGTGGATTGAAGGCAACTGAGCAAAGATAAAATGACACTGCCGGTCAGAAAATCCAACAAGGTGAACGGCTGTCTCATCCTGGTTATTCGTGCGTCATACCATCCTGTTTCGTCTCCTCATGCTGACTTGATACCTCAAAAAGCAACAGCAACAGGTCAAGTTTTTCCGTAACCTCCTGTGAAACAGTTGCCCGATCGATATAAGGGACTAACCGATGCAACTCCCCTTTTTTGAGCAACATGGCATGACCAAGCTTTTGTGCAAGACGGCGGAAAAATTCCTCGGCAAAGTCGCTGAGCTTGAGACGCTCTGTTTTAGCCTCCCATAACAGTTTCGAGACTTCAGGAGAAGCGTTTTTCCAGGTCTTGTAATCCTTGGTGTTTCCAGCAAACAGCCTCTCAAGAATGAGTTGAGAAAGTACCTCTTCAGTTTCAGTCTGGAATCTGTCGAACAACTCCAGATCACTGTATTGCTCCCTCGCAAAGTTGAGCAGAATATCGGGAGTTATGAAGTAGTTCTCTGCTTCGTAACGCTGCCAAAAAACAATATGCAAACCTCCACTCTCAAAGCCCTCCAGATTGCGACCATCATTGTCGAGTATGGCAAGCCCCTTTAAATCAGGAATCATTGTCCGAAGTGCAAAAAAATGCTCTTTGGGGGTAATACCAAAACCACCCTCAACTCTTGCCAACTCGGCTTCCAGTGTCTGGTTGGGATAATTGTTCTGCACATAAAAGGAGTTGATCCGTTCGTCCCAGATTTTGGCCACCGGATGAGCGAGGTGAACGGCAAAGGCACGAAGCATATCAATATCCGTCCCACCTTCAACATAGAGCACATAGCCACGTTCCCTTGCTTTAACATAGTGTTCAGCACCAAAATGTTTGAGCGTGCCTCGGATCTCTGGTTTTTTTGCCAAGTCATCAGCTTTTCCATCCAGCAGCAACGTCAGATTGCGATCAAGCGCCTCTTCAAGAATCACTTCAGAGTGTGTAACAAGAACAACCTGCGACTGATTCTCTGTAGCAATATCGCGCAACAGAACATAAACCTGTTTCTGTCGGAGCATTTCCAGATGAGCATCGGGCTCATCAATGAGAAGAACACTTCTTTTGTGAGAAAAGAGGTAAGCGAAGATAAGGAGCATCTGCTGAAAACCACGCCCGGAGAGCGCGACATCGAGAGACTCTTTAACCTCATCCTGATGATAAGAGAATTCTATACTCCCACGTGAGGTCTCCTGTGGCTCACCTAACCGAACCGCGAATAATCTCTCCATCAAAGAGGTTATCCGACGCCAATCATCAGGCTCTGATTTGTACACAATCAGACAAAGATTGCGTAACACCTGGGCAGTCTGACCCTGCCCCAATAAAACATCAATACGACCTGGCTTCAAAATTGGCTCTTCTGTCTCCAGGCCTGACATTGGGTAAAGCAGTTCAACATTCAGTTTTGCCGCTGCCTCCAGCAATACCATGTTTTTAAGGGTTGAATCATCCGGGGTACAGTAGACAAGCTCATCTCCCTGATTTCGAAAGCGCATGGCTACCGGTTCGACCTTATTTTCATACCAAACACCAAGAGTAATAACAAGGGGAATATCATTGCTCCCTTTTCGGACATTCGTGTTGTGCCAGAAGTAACGGGTACGCTGTACAGGAACTGCCACTATATTCAAACGGTTTATTGGTGTGGCAGTACGTTCCTTGGCTGTGGAGTTTTTTTTGGCATCAACCCATGTTTTAACGGCCTGTGACCATAACGCAATCGCCTGAATCGCCGTTGTTTTACCGCAGTTATTGGGGCCAATCAGTACCGCAGGATGATCCAGCTCAATACGCTGGCAATCGCCAAAGCGTTTAAAGTTCTGAATTTCAAGGTAATGCACCAAACGCATGGGTAGCTCCGGTCAAGTCAATTGAAAATATGCAATTCAAATCTTAAAATAGTTCCGCATGCCGAAATTGATGTTTTGCAAAGATTTCGCAATTTCTTTGAGACCAACAAAAACTACCCAACACGCTGTAATTTTTTATTCAGGTAGTAAATCGCAACACCAGTGTACTCCTTCAGTTTCCCTTCACCATCTTTTCGGCGCCATTTTAACAGCAATTCTTCAATTTGCACTCTGGTGGCTTTGCCGGTAATTCTGGAGAGGGTTTTGGTAACAGGAATCATTCGCTGGCTCCTTCTTCGGGCTCCAGCATGGCAATGGTCGCTTCAGCTTCTACAATATCGGGTATTGAACCATTCAGATCCTCTTTCAGCTTTTTGATAAGCTTTCTTGCTACATCAAACTCATCATGGTCGATTTTTGATGCAATCTCTTCAAGACGCTTTGGAACAGTGCTGTTGATTCCCGGATCATCCATCAACTCCCGAAGAATTTCTGCCGAGTTCAAACCGATGGACTGCCTGGGAATGGTAAATTTGGTGACGTTATTGTCCTGATAAAGGAGACGAATGGAGTCGGGTGAAACCTCACTAAGAATCTGGGGTGAATGGGTCGTAACAACAAACTGCACGTTGGGAAACACCTCTGTGAGTTTTGTGATTGCTCTTCTCTGCCAGGCTGGATGAAGGTGAAGATCTATTTCGTCGATCAGGATAATCCCTTCGCCTTCGAGAGGATTTGGGCACTTGAAATTTGCAATGGCCAATCGGCGGGCAATATCACCAATAAGCGCAATAAAGCAGGTTTCGCCCATAGAGAGCGAATCAATGCTCAACTCCTGATGCTCTTTGGTCACCACCATACAGAACGGTTGCCGCTTTATCCTGAAATCACGGTACTCAGGAAAAAATTGCTCCAAAGCAGTGCGCACAGACTGCAACTGCCGATCAAGAAATTCAACAGGGTCAGTTGGAAACATACCACGAATGAATCGACGGTTCTCATTTTCAATATCTTCACGTTCTCTAAACCATTCAAAAAACAGACGAAACTTTGCTGTAGCGGAAGGAAAGTCATCATACAATGAGATCGGATCGAATTCATGTTTTATTCTGGAGCGTTTCGGAAAATCATCTGAATGCACTGCACGATCAACAGAATAGCTCGCAAAAACAGGTAGTGAAGATGCTGCCACCAAATGATGCCGATACTCGGAAACAATACCGGCAAGTGTTGCAAGGTTGTTTTTTACCTCTTTATTTTTTCCTTTACGGAGTTTGGAAATTGACCACTCGCCAAAAGAGGTCTTAAGTACCAACCCGGAATATTTTGTACCACTTTTAATATCAGAATCAGCAATCTGACGTCCATTTCCTGAATCACGTTTTGTTCGCGCAGTCAGCCATGAAAGCAACATGGCCAATGCATCAAGCGTTGTTGTTTTCCCGCCACCATTGAGCACCGCAATAACCGTCAGGCCTGGCTGGAGAGGAAGACTCATGTTCTCAATACCTCTGAAGTTTTGCAGAGTGAGTGTCCTGATTTTCATCATGGCTTCATAGTTACCTGAAACGTTACTGGATGACTGCCTGTTATGTTGTTGAAACTTCGGCATCCATTTTTCATTGAAGAATATAACTCAACCGTTAATAGTACCGCATTTCTGAAGCTTAAATTCTCCGACCCAAACAGCAATTGCAGCAACCTGTTATCAATGACTTCGCCTCCTGGATCTGCTTTCAACTCTTTACCCATCTCCAGCAACATCTCCTTGATTGCCTGTTCCTCCTGTACTTCATTGGTGAGCGAATAGTTTTGCAGACGTCTGCGGAGCAGCTCAATCATCTGGCCACCTCCTGCTGGAGTGACTGAATGAGCAATTTCGCTGGTACGCAACATCGAATCTGCCAGATTCCAGGTTATCTGCACGTACGCACAATATATTATGCGGTCGCCTCCAGAATATCCGCCAGTAATCGTCTGCCTTTTTCGGTCAAGGTATACTGCTGACGGGAACTGGTCGGCTTGTCCGGGATAGTCATACCCAGAATATCTTCCTGCAAAAGCGGAGTGAGATATTTTTTCCTGAACTTGCTTCGCTCTTTCCACTCCATAATCGTCATCAATTGCTGAATCGTCGCAGGTTTTTCGCATGAACTCAAGACGATTTCGACTTGGTGCCGACTTAGTCCCAACTTAGTCCCGACCTGGCCCCAACTTAGTCCTAACTTGGTATCAACTTGGCTCCACGCTTGTTCTTCCATTACCTTTTTCAAAAACTGAACCTGAAACTGAACCTGAAACTGAAGCCCTTTTTCAAACCATTTGAACTCGATTTCAGGATACGCTTTCAGTTCATCAGCGATAAGCTTCAAGCCATTACCCCACTGGTCGATGATTCCAGGCTTTTTGAAGACCGGCGCTATAACCTTTTTGCGGATATCGGACTGGCGGGCCTCCATTTCATTAAAATCGATGGAGGGAAGCAAGTTGCCGGGACTCGTGATTTCGAGCATGTCGTCATATATGGCAACCTTGATATCTTTGCCAGCAAGAGAGTAATCGCGATGAACAACCGCATTTCGAAGAGCTTCCCTGATGGCTACCACAGGATACTCCCAGCGGCTTTCCGTGTAAACACCTTTTACTGTTGCTCCCCTGTTGATGTGACGGAGCACAAAATTGTATGCAGCTTCAGCCTGAACAGCAATATTTCCATCGACCGTTTTCTGATCAAGAAACTCGTGAGAGGAGCTCCCTTTAAACCGGGCACACTCAATTTTGGCGTAAGGGAAAAGCTCTCCGCCCGCATCGTTGGCGAATGCCACAATGGTTTTGGCAAGGTCGGAACCCGTTGGCAGTGACTCTTTAAACTCGATTCTGCGACCTTCCGGTTGATGGATGAGTTCTGTAATCTTCATGATGCTTCAGTAGCGCCTGATATCGTTTTATTGTCCGCAAGTGATAATATTATAACGAGGAAGTGCCAAACAGCACAGCAATGTTTCTAATTCCATGAATTATAGGTTATTCGGTAAGGATGTATTGCAATCTTTGAGCTTATACCCGGGAACGCCGAGCTCCAGCTCGGCATTCCCAGAAAGCTTGTGCTCGGAAAAATAGTTATAATTACAACTTGCATTCTCTTGAAAATCAGGGATATTCAATGATTTTCAGCCATTTTTCAAATTTCCCGAATGGAAAAAAGCACAATGGCGCACAATGGGCACCTCCCGTGCGTATGGATGTCAGCCAGGCAAGAGCTTTGGCCTTCCGCTCTTCGCTGCCGGGATGGAATTTGACAAAACGTTCCATGAACCCGGATGTCATCAAGTGGCCAAGAGAGCCTTGAGCCATCAGCTCTGGATAGTCAGGAAGATCGTGCAATCTCACCATTCTACTTGATCCCTGTTGTGGGTCACGATAGCAAAATACCACATCCGCAACAGCAGAATCCGGGAGTGCATCAAGCATTGCAGGGTTATGGGTCGACAACAAAACACGCAATGAACGCTGCCTGGCAATTGACTTGTATCTGATCAAGTAAATGCCTTGCTCGACTGGGGTGAACTCCATTATCTATCTCCTCAATAACCACCAGACTTCCTTCGGTAGCCGAAAGCATGGCTGCGGCAATTGCAAATACCCGTAACGTGCCATCAGACAAAAGCGAAGCATCATAACTTCTTGGCATGCCCCCAAATGTCTCTACCAGCTTCACCATCACCTCATTGCGAGGGGTAAATAAAAAATCAAGCGACTCAATAGCTTGTTCCGGCAGACTCTGGATAAATTCCAGAATGGCGGCACGCCGGCTTTTGAACGGCTCTTCAGTCAGCCATGAAAGCAACATGGCCAATGCATCAAGCATTGTTGTTTACAAACATTTTTTTTTGCAAAATAGTCTGAGCAATGTCGCTGGTACGCAAAATCGAATCTGCCAGGTCCCGTCTACGAACCCGTGCAGCTCCCTCCACAGCAGCAGCCAAGTTTGCCGGAACGGGCTGTTTTGAGCGACTCTTTCCCCTCCTTCCAGGCAAACCAGGCAATGCCAGCCGACCCGACGGCATCGACCAGTCCGACGTGAAAGAGCTCATACAGAACACTGCTGGCAAGCAGCACCACCGAAAGCAAAAGACAGGTTTTCGTACAATTCGCATCGGCAATAATCGCCTCGGAATGCAGGGCCTTGCCTACCTTCATTTTGGCGCTCATCAGCCACCACATGGTAGCTATCGACACAAAAGAGACCAGAATTCCAGGGACAGTTGTTACAGGGCGACTGCCCTGCAGCACGTTGAGCAATGCGCCAAGCACCATACCTGCGGCAAGAAGGTAAAAAGAGCAACCGGTAATCCGTAAAGCCTGCCGTTCGAAGAGATCGCGGGATTCTATCGGGCTTTTGCGCATTCTCAGGGTCGCATGGACGATTCCGGCACCCGAAATCACCTCAACAAGACTGTCCACCCCAAATCCAAGCAGTGCCAGCGTGTCATCATTCAATCCAAACCAGATACTGACGGTGCCCTCAATGATGTTGTATCCGATGGTCACGAGGCCAAGGAGCAGAGCAACATTCAGGAGCGACACTGTTGATGGTGTTTTCATAAGTCGTGCTTATAATTACCCGCCCCCAGGCGTTGCTGGAGATTCGAGAGATAGGTTTGTATCATACCGGTGAATTCCATCTCGACCAGTGGGGAAATAATAAACTGCAGAAAGGACGGAAAATCAACGGTAAGATCACCTTTGGTTTTGATGGAGACCTTCGTACCGTCCTCTACGGGGGTTAGAGTCCACCCACCTTCAACAAGAGCATTGCCGACACCGGAAACTGGTGTCCACACAACACGACGTGTAGCAGGATCGGAGGTATAGTGGCAAGCATAGATGGTCTGTTGTAAAGTGTAGCTGCCAATACCTATTTTTTCCATCTCCCAGCGAAAAATATTTCCACCAAGATCAACAAGCTGATCAACTTTCGGAAATTGAGAGGCCGAAAGTGGCACATTGGCAAGGAGAGCGAAAACTTTTTCGGGAGTACTGGAGGTCTCGAACTCCTTTTGAACATCGATTGTTACAGAAAATGCCATAGGTTCAGAAGCTGAAGCTTTCCATTTTTACATTAAGGAAGAGTGTCATATCGTGGATGAATATGACGGAGAACAACGCTTTTGCTCAATTATAGCATCTTCTGTTGTAAAACGCCAGTTCATCAGGGTATTTTTGCTTGTTTCGCTCTTTTTCCCAAGCGTCAGCTTATCACTTCCCATGAATATCAATGCCGTCAAAACTGTTTGCACTCACGGTCTGTTGAAACATTACTCCTGATGGCATTGAGTTCCTCTCGCTCTTTCTCTGTAAAAGTGGATGTCAGTTCGGCATTGTGAATATTTTCCAGCGGAAATTTTAGGACAAGAGCATCTCCCGGCACC
Organism: uncultured Chlorobiaceae bacterium; assembly: GCA_903859055.1. Taxonomy (GTDB): domain Bacteria; phylum Bacteroidota; class Chlorobiia; order Chlorobiales; family Chlorobiaceae; genus Chlorobium. The sequence goes on from CAIOLC010000059.1 coordinate 11,351, forward strand.
TCATTCTTTACATAAAAGTGGCTTTTTCAACAACAAAACTTAAGTGTCCCTAATTTTTTTTACATAAATGTGTTTTTTATTTAAAAATCTTCTGCTAAATTAAAAACAAACCTTAATTATTTTTAAATGGCATTCCATAAAGATGAGCCAAACGGAAACAACTTATCAACAATCTAAACTGGAAATCCCATGAAATCAGGAACGATAAGCCTCGAAAGGAGGGACTATTTTACCCGCTTCCGGGAAAATATGTCGAAGCAAAAAAACTGGAAACTTGGATTGACCATTTTTGCAGGGAAGATGATCGGACTTTTTGCAGTCCTCTTGTCAATGAATATGGTAACCGGAATTATAGGGACACCAGCAATCGCCGCAGTTGCCTATTCTCCGATTGAAACCAGTCTGATTAATTCACTCAACACCCTGTGGACCCTGATTGCTGCTGCTCTCGTCTTTGGAATGCAGGCTGGCTTTGTGATGCTTGAAGCAGGTTTTGCCCGAAAAAGGGAGACGGTTAACGTGCTTATTGAGTGCATTCTCGATACAGCTATTTGCGGCATCTCTTTCTGGGCTATCGGGTACGCATTCATGTTCAGTGAAGGTAATGGCTTTATTGGCCAGAACTGGTTCTTTTTGCAGGGAGCACCGAACACCTACGGAACAACTGGCGTTGCGCTTTTGGCTCACTGGGTCTTCCAGTTTGCGTTTGCCGATACTGCTTCAACCATCACATCGGGTGCCATGATTGGGCGCACAAGCTTCCGTGGCGACATCCTCTACAGTATTGTGGTAACGGCTTTTATCTACCCAATCATTGGCCACTGGGCATGGGGCCCCGACGGTTTCCTCGTCACGATGGGTACTCCCGGTAATTTTCTGCCTGAACTGGGCAATCCTTTCCGCGATTTTGCAGGTTCTACGGTTGTTCATACCATCGGCGGCGTTGTTTCACTGGCAGGCGCCATTGTTCTTGGACCTCGTATCGGACGCGTCTTCCTCAGGGACGACAAGGAGAGAGGCGGTTTGCCTGCTGCCCACAACTTGCCGGTTGCCGTTACAGGGGCCTTCCTTTTGTGGTTCGGATGGTACGGATTTAACCCCGGGAGCACACTCTCTGCAATGGATGCCATAGGTGTTGGTCGCGTGGCTGCAAATACGACTCTGGCAGCTTGCGGGGGAGCATTGAGCGCCATGTTCCTGGCCTTTTATGTTGGCTCCTTCAAAGGGAAGTTTGACGTTGGCTTTACCGTCAACGGCCTCCTTGGCGGCCTGGTTGCAATCACTGCACCCTGCTACTGGGTTTCACCGCTGGGTTCAATCATCATCGGACTCATTGCAGGTGCCATTGTTTTTGGTGGCATTTACCTGCTGGAATATCTTCGTATCGACGATCCAGTGGGTGCTGTGCCGGTTCATGGACTGAACGGTATTTTCGGCACCTGGGCTATCGGTCTTTTTGCCACTGGAGAGTATGGATGCACCACTCCCTTTGGCCCCGACAACTCAGCTCCGGTGACAGGGCTGTTTTATGGTGGAGGGTGGAATGTTTTTCTTGCACAATTTATCGGAAACACCATCGTTGCCCTGACAACCTTTACCGTCGCCATCATTGTCATGTGGGCGATCAACAGGTTACCGTACCCCTTCAAGTTACGGGTTGAACCTGAAGGTGAAACCGGCGTTGGGGGACTGGATGTGTTTGAACATGGCGCAGAAGCGTATACCAACTGATTTTTTAACCTGTTAAATGAAAACTCATTATGAAAAAGATAGAGGCAATCATAAGGCGTTCAAAATTTGAAGAGGTAAAAGCGGCATTGCACGCCATCGACATCGACTTCTTCTCCTATACCGAATCATTCGGGGTTGGCAACGAACGAAAAAAGAAAAATGTCTTCCGTGGATCGGCTGATACTGACTACATTTCGCGTTTGTC
>CAIOLC010000060.1 GCA_903859055.1 uncultured Chlorobiaceae bacterium
CATGTCAAGAATAGGAAAAATGCCCATACCCCTGATTAATCAGGCAAAGATTGAGATTAAAGATTCAACCATCAGGGTATCTGGTCCAAAAGGGACACTCGAACAGAGGTTTACAGATCAAGTGACGATTTCAGAAGAGGGTGGTGTGATCACCGTTTTGAGGGTTGACGACAGCAAAAGGGCGAAAGCTCAGCATGGGCTGTATCGTATGCTTGTCAGTAATATGGTTGAAGGTGTAACCAAAGGGTTTACCAGAAAACTTGAAATTGCCGGGGTTGGATATCGTGCAGAGCTTAAAAACGATTTGCTCGCGCTTACTCTCGGGTATTCACACATGATATATTTCAAAGCACCTGAAGAGGTAAAGATTGATGTGCCGGATCAGGTTACTATTCTTGTTACAGGAATTGACAAGGCCCTGGTTGGTCAAGTAGCTGCAAAGATTCGTTCATTCAGAAAACCAGAACCTTATCGCGGTAAGGGTATCAAGTATGCGGGTGAGGTTATCCGTCGCAAGGAAGGCAAGGCAGCAGGCAAGTAAAGGGTGATTGTTCCTAACAGGATAGTCAGGTAATAACATATTCAACGGTTCAAGAGAATGAGTCAAATCGATAAAGCCTCCAGGAGGCAGAAAATAAAGGATAGAAGCAGGGCGAGTGTCTGTGGAACGCTTGCTAAACCAAGACTTTGTGTCTACAGGAGCCTGTCTCAGATTTATGCGCAACTCATTGATGATGCAAACGGCAAAACAGTTGTGGCTGTTTCCACAATGTCAAAGGAAAATAGGGCTCTTTCAGGTTCAAAGTCAGAGCGTTGCCGGGTTATCGGGAGTCAGCTCGCACAGAAAGCACTTGCAGCAGGTATTACTACAGTTGTTTTTGACAGGAATGGGTTTCGATATCACGGCAGGGTCAAGGCGTTGGCCGATGGTGCGAGAGAAGCAGGACTGATCTTTTAAAAACGTTTCAAAGAGAATGTAAATGGCGAAAACATCGGCTAAGAATATCAGGCCCGGAGAATTAAATCTTAAGGAAAAGCTTGTTCATATCAACAGGACCGCAAAAGTTGTCAAGGGCGGCAAGCGTTTCGGATTCAATGCTATTGTTGTTGTAGGAGATAAGGAAGGCCATGTTGGATATGGGCTTGGCAAGGCGAATGAGGTTCAGGATGCAATAGCAAAAGGGATCGAAGATGGCAAAAAAAATGTGATCAAGGTACCTATTGTAAAGGGAACTATTCCCCATCACATTGTTGTCAAATATGGTTCAGCCAAGGTCATGATGAAACCTGCCACCCCTGGTACTGGTCTTATTGCTGGTGGAGCGGTAAGGGCTGTACTTGAAATGGCTGGCATTCGCGACATTCTTACCAAGTCTCTTGGATCATCCAATCCTCATAATGTGGTTAAGGCAGCTATAAAGGGTCTGCAGAGTATGTCAGATGCTTATGATGTAGGGGAGAGACGGTCAAAGAGCCTGACAGAGGTTTTTGAAAGCTAAAAGAGTGAGTACGATTATGAGTGAAAAAATATTAAAGATTACCCAGGTGCGTAGCGCCATTGGTGGAACTAAAAAACAGAAAGCCACCATTCAGGCTCTCGGTCTTGGAAGACCTAACTATAGTGTAGACCGGCAGGATAATCCCTGCACCAGGGGGCAGATCAGGGTTGTTCAGCACCTTGTCAAAGTCGAAGAGGTATAGGAATTTTACTAATAGCAAGTCGGGAATTGAAATCATGGATTTAAGTTCACTTCGTCCAGCAAAAGGCGCAGTAAAAAACAAAAAGAGGGTTGGCCGCGGTCAGGGTTCAGGTAATGGAACGACCGCAGGCAAAGGTAATAATGGCCAGCAGTCACGAAGTGGCTACAAGAGACCTCTCATTGAGGGTGGACAGGTTCCCGTGTATCGGCGCCTCCCGAAATTCGGG
>CAIOLC010000061.1 GCA_903859055.1 uncultured Chlorobiaceae bacterium
GCCGGTATTGATGCCGCCCAGGCTCGTATTGGCCGATACCCGGGAGCGCCGATACCCGGGAGCACCGATACCTGGGAACGCCGATACCCGGGAGCGCCGATACCCGGGAGCACCGATACCCGGGAGCGCCGATACCCGGGAGCGCCGATACCTGGGAGCGCCGAGCTCCAGCTCGGCAGAAAACGAGGATAATGTGCTGAACTGATCGCCAGCAAAGCCTGAACTCACACAGCAAAGCCTCTCATGCTGCTCTGTTCCACTGGCGTATGGGGAAAATTTTTTTACTGTATTGCCGGTTGTTTTGTACCGGTGTTGGATGGGGTGCCGCGATGATGGTGTTGTGGGTTGAATTATACCGTAATCATTGTATAGTTATGTATAAATAGGTATAATCAAATATAATTCCCAATAAATCAGGATTATCGATGGATGCTATCAGAAATCCCTTCTCTCCCGGCGCTGGCTCTCCTCCTCCGGAACTTGCAGGACGTGACGCCATTCTGGATCTTGCCAATGTGCTTTTCGGACGGGTGCGCCTTAAACGCTCCGAAAAGAGCATGATGATGACAGGGTTGCGTGGTGTGGGCAAAACGGTTCTGCTGAACGAGATGGAGCGTATGGCTCTCCATGATGGATATCGCACTCTTTTTCTTGAAGCTCAGGAGAGCAAGTCATTGGTGTTGCTCCTTGTGCCGCAGTTGCGCAAGCTTCTTTTCGATCTGGACAGGGTTGCTGGCGGTGGCGAAAAGGTTCGTCGTGCTCTTGCTGTGCTGAAAAGCTTCATTGGCGGCGTGAGGGTATCGCTTGGGGATGTTGAGATTGGTCTGGATATTGATCCTGAAAAGGGGAGCGCTGACAGTGGAGACCTGGAGGTCGATCTTTCGAGCCTTTTTGTTGCTGTGGGAGAAGCGGCCGAGGAGCGCAAAAGCGCAGTGGCCATTCTGATTGACGAAATTCAGTACCTCTCTTCCTCAGAACTGAATGCCATCATTATGGCGATGCACAAAATGCAGCAACGCCAACTGCCCGTTGTGCTGGTTGCTGCAGGTCTGCCAATTTTGCCGCGCTTGGCTGGTGAGGCAAAATCCTATGCAGAACGGCTCTTTAATTTCCCCGACATCGGTGCGCTCAACGAGCAGGATTCAGCTAAAGCACTTCAGGAACCGGTTGTTGAGGCTGGAGTCTCATTTGACGGTGATGCCCTTCACGAAATTTTTCGCCTGACCAAAGGGTATCCCTATTTTCTTCAGGAGTGGGGGTATCAGGTGTGGAACCAGGCCGAAAGTTCACCCATTACCTTGTCGGTTGTCGAGAAAACAACCAGACTTGTCGTCAACCGTCTGGATGAAAATTTCTTTCGGGTGCGCTTTAACCGCCTTACCGATCGTGAAAAAAAATACTTGCGGGCAATGGCCGAGCTTGGCCCTGGCCCCTATCGTAGTGCCGACATCTCCACAGCTCTTGGTGTTGACATTACAGCACTCAGCTCCGTGCGCTCAGGGCTCATCAAAAAAGGAATGATCTACAGCCCTTCGCATGGCGTGATGGCCTTCACGGTGCCTCTTTTTGATGAGTTCATGCGCCGGGCTATGCCGGAGACGGATGGGGAGTGATGCGGCAAGGTTAACTTAAGGTTGGTTACTCCTAATTCCTGCAATGAAAAATTCGGAAACAGCAGCTTGATTACGCTGTTGTAATTGGTTACAATTGAATGTGATGTTACTGGACAGGCACTTGAGTATCGAATGAAACAGAGAGTGAAAAGAGATGAAAATAGAGTCCATACGGTTAAAAAATTTCAAGGCATTCCGGGATGCCGAGTTGACAGAGCTGCCGAATTTCTGCGTTTTTGTAGGGGCGAATGGAACAGGCAAGAGTACCATTTTCTCCGTTTTCGGCTTTCTGAAAGATGCAATCACCAGCAATGTCAACACAGCGTTGGCGAAGCTGGGCGGCAGCCGGGGATTTTCAGAGGTGCGCAGTCGTAACGCTGCCGGGCCGATTGAAATTGAGTTGAAGTTCCGCGAAAAGAGCGACATGCCACTGACCACCTATTTTCTGCAAATAAACGAGGAAAACGGTCGGGCTGTTATTGAGCGTGAAATTCTGAAATACCGTCGCGGTAGTGGCGGTCAGCCGTGGCATTTTCTTGATTTTTCGAGAGGGAAGGGGGAGGCGGTGACCAATGAACTGATGTCGCTCACTGATGTCAAGGAGTTGATTCGAGAGGAGCAGACGCTGAAATCGCCGGATATTCTTGCCATTAAAGGGTTGGCCCAGTTCAAGCGCTTTCCGGCTGTTGTGGCGCTTGGCACGCTTATCGAGAACTGGCATGTTTCTGATTTTCATATCAGCCGGGCCCGACCGGAGCAGGAGGCCGGTTTTGCAGAGCATCTGTCGCGGGAAGGGGAAAACCTGTCGCTTGTCATCCAGTATCTCCATAACCATCATCCAGCAGCCTTCAGTCAAATACTTGAGTTGCTCAAACAGCGGATTCCCGGGATCTCTCAGGTAGAGTCAAAAACCACCGAAGAGGGACGGGTTCTGCTCAAGTTTCAGGATGGATCGTTCGAAGATCCTTTTTTGGCCCGCTATGTTTCGGACGGAACTATCAAGATGCTGGCTTATCTGACGTTGCTCTATGATCCATCGCCCCATCCTTTGTTGTGTGTAGAGGAGCCTGAAAATCAGCTCTATCCACGGTTGCTGCATGAGCTGGCCGAGGAGTTTCGCAATTATGCAAACCGGGGCGGGCAGGTGTTTGTTTCGACCCATTCACCCGATTTTTTAAATGCCACTACCGTCGATGAGGTTTTCTGGCTTGTCAAGCAGGACGGATATACGCAAATCCGCCGTGCCAGTGAAAACAGCCAGATTGTTGCCTACATGAAGGATGGGGATCAGATGGGTTATTTGTGGGATCAGGGCTTTTTTGAGGGGAGCGATCCACAATGAAGACGCTTGTTTTCTTTCTTGAGGAGCCATCAGCACAACGGATGCTTGAGGGGGTTTTGCCGAGATTGATCTCTCAGGATATCATGGTTCGATATGTGGTTTTTCAGGGAAAAAGTCATCTCGAAAAAGAACTTGTCAGAAAGCTGCGCCTTTGGCAACATCCTGATTCAGTGTTTGTTGTCATGCGCGATCAGGATGCCGGTGATTGCAGGGTTATCAAAATGAGACTTGCAGAACTTTGTCGGCAAGCAGGGAGAAGTGAGGCATTGGTTCGTATTGCTTGCCACGAATTGGAGAGTTTTTATCTCGGCGATCTTGCTGCGGTTGAACGTGGCCTTGGGATTGGCGGATTATCAGCCAAACAAGGTCGGAGTCAGTATCGGAATCCTGACAAGCTTGGAAATCCGTCTGAAGAATTGGGTAAACTGACTGGTGGAAGATATCAGAAAATCGCTGGTTCACGTTCTATTGGAGTGCATCTTGATCCTGATAATAACCTGTCACCGAGCTTTAATGCCCTTGTGGTTGGTATTCGCAGAGTGGTTGAAATTGCATAGCTTCATTCTTGCCTGAAAAATTGATTAATAAACCTTTATGCAAGGATTTTCGTCAGATGAGCTGCTGATTTTTATCGGGCACAGCGATGATGCTTCGGCGGAGGCTCAAGCGATATGGGAGCTTCAAACAACAATAACAGAAAAGTTCAGGCGCTTGCTGGAAGCCAATGGGCATCATTCTTTCTACCGGAGTGTCAAATTCTGGAAATGGCAATATGATGCAGCCGCATTGACCGGAGGTCAGGATGTTGTTGTTACTCCTGCACTCGATCAAGCGAGAATTGCGCTTTTTGTTTTCAGGGAACGCGTTGGCAGAGTAACCCGCGATGAGCTTGACAGGGTTAGAGGTAAAGACGATCGTGTTCGTATTCTTGCGTTTTTTCCCAAACGTCCTGTTGATGCTGATAAACTTGCTGATGCTGGCTATGCAGTGAACTGGGCAGAGCTGATGCAGTATAAGCAGGAATTGACAAGCGACTGGACGGCATCTCCTTCGCGCTCGGTAACACCATGTTGCGCCTATACCAGTAAAGAAGAGCTTGTTGAGCAGGTGTGCGACAAAATCGAGCAGGCTCTTGCAGCTCTTATCGGTGAATCACCAATTAATCTGGTTCAGAATTCTGTTCTGCTGCATACTTCGGCCACCGCATTGCTCCATCTCTACCAGGCTACACTGATGCGGCAGCTTGGCAACATGACGCTGACAGGCTCGCCTGCACTGGAGCATTTTGCCACCAGGCTTTCTGATACGTTTGTTTCGCTCAGTCTTTCTGGTTCGGTGCGTTCTGAAACACGCTTCTGCAAGGGAGTTGAGCAGTGCGACTTTTTGAGTGATGAGCGAAGCAGGATGCCCGAACAGGTGATGAAAGTTGTGTTGCATGAGCAAAATCATCCCTTGCTGTTGATTATCGGTGATCCGGGTTCGGGGAAAACCACACTTCTGAAGCATTATGCGCTTTCTTGCCTCAATGAACAACGCTATGGTGAGTTTGGTTTCGGTGAACCAGTGAACGTCTTTTTTCTGCCGTTGCGTGAGCTGAACATAGGCGATGGCAGCGATATTTCACTTGCTGATAACCTTGCAGCATGGGCGAAAAAACAGTTTCTCGCCATTGATGCAGCACATTTTTCCGATTGGCTTGACCAACCATCAACGTTGGTGCTGCTTGATGGGTTGGATGAAATCAGCGATAAGGAGGATCGGATAGCGGTCTGCAAGTGGATTGACAGCACGGTTGGGCGCTTTACCAGGGCAAAGTTTGTGGTGACGTCGCGGAGCACGGGTTACCGCAAAGGTGATGGCATCGAAATTGAAGCTGATCATTTGCGGGCGGACATTATGGATTTTTCTCCACAACAGCAGGCGGAGTTTTTGCACCGCTGGTTCAAGGCTGCTTTTTGTGGTGAAATTCCACCTGCTGGCGATCAAGCAGTATGGCGGACGGAGCAGGAACAGAAGGCCACCAAAAAAGCCGATGCCATTCTTGCATTTCTTGCATTGGATAAAAATCGCAGTTTGCGCCCTCTGGCGGGTGTGCCACTTTTGTTGCAGATTATGGCGATGCTCTGGAAAGAGCGTGAGTATTTACCTGGTAGTCGCCTTGAGCTGTACGATGCGGCGTTGAACTATCTCCTTGATTATCGCGACCGTCGTCGTGGTCTTTATCCAAAACTTTCCGCACAGGATGCGCGCAGGGTGCTCTCTCCTGTTTCGCTTATTATGCAGGAGGAGCTGAAAAAAGATGAGATTGATCGTTTAGAGATGCAGCAGCAGATGCAGGGGCAGCTCGACACCCTGTATAACTCTTTGCCAGCCTCCGATTTTTGCCGGAACCTTGTTGATCGAGCTGGTTTGCTGGTCGAGTATGGCGAAAAGGAGTATCTCTTCCGCCATAAATCATTCCGCGAGTATATGGCGGGCATTCAGTTGCTCAAAAATATTCACAAACAAGACTCTCTCAACAAGCTGGTGAGCCATTTCGGCGACGACTGGTGGACAGAGGTGTTCCGCTTTTTCATCGGCCATGTTGAGGATGCAGAGCTGTTCGACAGTTTCATGCAGAGGCTTTTCGATTCGCCGGTGACGGAAGAGTTGACTCAAAAGCAGCAGGATTTGCTGATTGCTCTCGTAGAGGAGGCACCACAGCGGAAGATTGATGCCCTGCGCACGAAGCTGCTTGATCCGGCAACCACGGCAAACCGGCAGCGCTACCTGCGGGAGTGCCTGAAAAATATCGGGAAGCCGGAGGCAATTGCGGCACTATTGGAGTTCAAACAGTCGGGGTTGACGAAAGAGCAGCAGTTGGTCAAAGAGGTGAAATATGACAAACTTGGCGCTGAGTACATCTTTATCAAGGGCGGGACATTCCCTTACTCCCTCACGAAAAAGCGGGAACCCGTGAAGGAGATGTACGTTGCAAAATTCACCGTGACCAATCAGTGCTATCGGCGATTTATCAGCTATCTGGATGCTCAAGAGCCCGAATTAGCAGAGAGGGTTCCACTCAAAACGTACGAGGAGCGCTTGCAAGAACTGGGAGCGGGCATCAAGGGATTCGGTGACTATTTAAAAGAAGAGCCTTCACTGGCGAAGCGTTTTGTTTCTTATACGGACACCAATAAACAATTTAACAAGGATGACCAACCGGTGGCAGGGGTGAACTGGTATGCCGCCCGAGCGTATTGCCTCTGGTTATCATTGCTTGAGAGCGATGGTGCTCTCTATCGGTTGCCGACTGAGGTAGAGTGGGAATATGCCGCAGCAGGAGAAGAGGGCAGACTTTATCCGTGGCCAAAGAAGGAAGGTGAGTCGGATAAAACCTTGGTTAATTACAATAACAACGAGGGCGCAACGACATCCGTCGGGCGTTATCCAAAAGGTGCTACACCGGAAGGGTTGCATGATATGGCTGGCAACGTGTGGGAGTGGACGGAGGATTTGTATCAAAAAGATAAAAATTGGCATGCACAGCGAGGTGGAGCGTATTATAGCAGTGAAGCTGATGCTCTGCGCTGCTCCTCCCGGAGCGTCAACGATCCGAGGTTCTACGTCAACTGTGTGGGTTTTCGAGTGATTCGTTCCAGTCCCTCTTCCTGAAAATCTGATCCCCTGATATCTGGAACCCTGAAAAAAGAAGCTCACTCGCCAAAGAAGAACCAACAGGGGGGAGGCTAGAAAATTTTTTTTGACCCGATGCGCACTCGGATAATCTCCTGATAGGGGTGATCAAAAAAAGAGCGACCACAGATGACATAGAGTTATGATAAAAATGATGAGAAAATTAACCATAAAAACACTGATCAAGGAAGCTGAATTATTTTGTATTGAACAATCAAGATTTCAACACAAAGAGCTTTTTGGAGTGACTGACGGAAAAGCCGTCGGGACATTGATTGAGCAGAAATTTCAAAAGCAATTGAATGAAAAATATGAAGTTGCCATTGGCTCTTCTGCAAGTGGTGTTGACTTGCCATCAGATGATATTTTGGTGCGCCGGGAGACCGGCAGGAGGTCAAGAGGTGAAAGTCCTTTACAGTGAAAGAGTAGCGATCTACACTGGCCCCGAGTCATGCGCGGGTGGCCGTGAGGCCATACGTGAAGCGTTGACAGGGGTGCGTATAGGC
>CAIOLC010000062.1 GCA_903859055.1 uncultured Chlorobiaceae bacterium
ATTGGTACATTGAAAAGTCTCTTGAGATATGGAGAGTAAGAGACAAATATAGACTGAGGAAAAGTGTATGAAAACATAGTTTTTTCCTATAATAAGTTAATGTTTAAATGACCGTTGAATATAAAAAACAAACAACAAAACAAACAACCCCATAATGACCCCCACACAATTCGAGAAAGAAACCAAGTCCCTGATAGATAGCCTGAAAAGTATATGTTCCACCTACGGGTTGGGCGGCGATGGCAATGAGTTTAAGATTATTACGCAGGTGTTTCTGTATAAGTTTCTGAACGATAAGTTTATTCACGAGATAAAGGCCATAGAACCACAGCTGAAGGATGAAAAGAACCTGCTGGATGTATTGCAGGGCTACTCGGCGGATGATTACGAAATGCTGCTGATGCAGTTGAGTGAAAGCACGGCGCAGTTGCAACCCGAACAGTTTATCAGTGCGCTATTTAACCGGCAGAATGAGCCCGATTTCGATAAGATATTTGATGAAACGCTGCTAAGTATTGCCAAACTGAACAACGATATTTTCTCGGTGATGACCAATGGCGGCGAAAAGATACTGCTGTTCGAAAATATCAGCAAGTACGTGACCGATAACCGCGACGAGTTTTGTAAAGCCCTTATCAACAAGCTGGTGGGCTTTAGCTTTGAACCTATCTTTTCGCAGAAATTCGATTTCTTCTCCACCATATTCGAGTACCTGATAAAGGACTACAACAGCAACAGCGGGGGCAATTATGCCGAATACTTTACGCCTCACTCGGTGGCGTCGATTATGGCGCGCTGTCTGGTGCAGACGGAAGTAAGCAACGTAAGCTGCTACGATCCTTCGGCGGGTTCGGGCTCGCTGCTGATGAACCTGGCACACCGGATAGGAGAAGACCGTTGCAGCATCTACTCGCAGGATATCTCGCAGAAATCGTCGAACCTGTTGCGACTGAACCTGATTCTGAACAACCTGGTACATTCCATACACAATATCGTGAAGGGCAACACCATACTGGACCCCTATCATCGCGAGGAAGACGGCAGCCTGATGAAGTTCGACTTTATAGTAAGTAATCCGCCCTTTAAGCTCGATTTCTCCGACTTTAGCGCCGACCTGGACACCAAAGCCAATAACGAACGCTTCTTTGCGGGCATTCCCAATGTCCCCAAAGCCAAGCTGGAATCCATGTCTATCTACCTGATGTTTATCCAGCACATTATGTTTTCGCTCAAGAAGGACGGCAAGGCGGCAATCGTAGTGCCGACAGGCTTTATCACCGCGCAAAGCGGCATTGAGCGCAAGATACGCGAACGGCTGGTGGAGCAGAAAATGCTCCGGGGCGTGGTGAGTATGCCTAGCAATATCTTTGCCAACACGGGCACCAATGTGTCGGTGCTGTTTCTGGACAAAGCCAACGCCAATGGCGATATTGTGCTGCTGGATGCTTCCAAGCTGGGCACCACGGTAAAGGAAGGCAAAAACCAAAAGACCCTACTCTCCGCCGAAGACGAAAATCGGATTATCGACACCTTTAACGGACACAAGGCGGTGGAAGATTTCTCGGTGGTGGTGTCGTACGACCAAATCAAAGAAAAAAACTACTCCTTCAGCGCTGGGCAGTATTTTGAAGTAAAAATAGAATACGTGGATATTACTCCCGAAGCCTTTACAGCTAAAATGGAGGTGTTTAAAAGTAATTTAAACAGTCTTTTTGCAGAGTCGAAAGAGTTGGAAAAGGAGATTCAGAAGCAGTTGGGAGGGTTGAAGTATGAATCGTAGTTATAAATTCAAAGATATTGTTATTCCCAAAGGTGGATTTTTAAGAGGTCCATTTGGGGGAGATTTAAAAAAAGAGATTTTTGTTGAGAAAGACGATACTACTTACAAGGTTTATGAGCAAGGAGTTGTTTTAAACTCTGATAAAAGTATTGGCAGATATTATATTTCGGAAGAAGACTATAATGCAAAACTTCATAAATTCTCCATTCAAGATAAGGATTTCCTAGTCTCTTGTTCAGGAGTTAACATGGGGGCAATTTACCAGCTAAAAGCCCCATTTGAAAGAGGCATTATAAATCAAGCATTATTGAGAATTCGATTAAATGATGAAATAATCGATAATAATTACTTTAAATACCTATTTAAGGAGTTAATAAGTAGAAAAATCACTAGTGGATCTGGAGACTCAACTATACCAAATTTTCCAGGTCTTGATTTAATTAAAAATATAGAGTTTGAATTACCTACGAAAGATAGTCAAATAAGAGTTGGAAAGTTACTTTTCGATATTGACTCCAAAATTGCCCTGAACAACAGCATCAATGCCGAATTAGAAGCGATGGCGAAGACGGTGTATGATTATTGGTTTGTGCAGTTTGATTTTCCCTTCGACTTCGCTCAGGGCAAACCAAGTGTCGAAGGTAAACCGTATAAGAGTAGCGGTGGTAAAATGGTTTGGAGTGAGGAGTTGAAGAGAGAAGTGCCGGATGGATGGGAAGCAAAAACAATAGCAAGTTTGTTGTCTTCAGATGGGAAATCGACAATTAAGATACC
>CAIOLC010000063.1 GCA_903859055.1 uncultured Chlorobiaceae bacterium
AGAATAAAATGGCAAGAGACTTTATCTATGAAGAAAAAAATACGTTTTTAACAAGAGGGAAAAGAAAAAAGCTGGATGGAACTCGTGGCGGAGATAGTCGTATGGGATATATTTCTGATCAAGAAGAATTACTCAATATTGTTATAGCATGGATAGTATCGAATGGTACAATGGTGGAGTTATTTTCTACATTGCGCGATTTAAATATCGCAAAAAATTATGGGAAACCTTCTGTTTAATATTTACTTGCCTTGTATTGATGCTGATGATGTGATTGAACTTTCCCTAACAGCAACCTCCATTCGGGTTACGTATACCTCTTCAAGCAAGCGTGTCTGGATCTCTTCACTGGATGCAGTCTCAAAGAATAGCTCCATGGCTTCACGAAGATTTTTGCGGGCATCTTCAATGCTCTCCCCTTGGCTTGCGATATCAAATTCGGGGCAAAGTGACACATACCCCCCATTTTCATGCGTGATAATGACTGTCAGTTGCTTTTGCATGGATTGTATCCGCTTGATCTGAAAATCTTTGAGCTTTCTGAGACAGAAGGAGGAACTTTACTCGCCTCACGAAGTTGTATAAAAAAGGTAATAAAAATAATGCGCAGCAAAGCCGGTGATTGAGGATTTGCAGCTACTTGATCCAGAGGGTTATTTCTTCGTGACACAGCCGGGAAACAGCTCTCGTATGTGGGCAATATTCTCATCCGTCAGGCGTGGCGAGTGCATTGTCAGTTTATTCATTTCTTTTCCCTTCAAGCTTTATAAGCATCTCAAGTGCTCCGGTTTCAAATCGTGAAACAGCTAACCACTTTTTCCCCAAGTTTTTGAGAGATGTCCCATGCGGGCACGATTCCGGTCGATTCCACAAAAACTGCATTTCAAAATTGCAAGTATGCTGTGGAAAAGTGTGATTTGTTTCTCAGTATTATCACTCCCTGGTACGGCAGTGGACGGGAAGGGGGAAAACCGTCAATTACCCATCAGGAAATTCTGCTTGCAAAAGAATTGAACATACCCCGTTTTCTTTTAACCCACGAAAATGTTTTGTTTGCAAAGAACTTGCTTGATGATCTTGGTTTCGATTCTTCGGAAAAACGCCAGAAAGAATGCAAATTGAAAGGTGGTTCCCAGTCCCTTTCAGATTTACGGGTCATTGATATGTACGAAGAGTCAATTAATAAGCAAGTTCAAGGGAAACGGACTTTACATGCCCAGGAAACGTTCTACCGTTTTCAGGAGGTGGAGAGTTTTATCAAAGCGCAATTGGTTGATCCTGAAAAAGTTATGTTGAATGCTGACCGTCTTCAAAGAGGGGTACTATGAACACCGTAACGAAAGAAGAACTTCTGCGTACGCTTTACCTTGACAAGGCCGAAAGCATGGAGTTTCTTGTAGCTATTGACGAAAACGCAATCGGGCAGGCTGTTTGTGGTTTATTGAACTCATCGGGTGGATACATCATTGTTGGTATAACGGAAAATTTTGAGGTTTCAGGCCTTTCTCTTGGTCAAGATCTTTTCTCACTGGAGCAGGCTGTCAGAATAAAAGTAACTCCCCAGGCGATGTTTTCTTTCGAAACTCAAATTTTGGAAGACAATAAGCTTGTTTTGGTTATAGAGGTACCTTCTGGCAAAGATATCCCCTACAGCTATAATGGACGTTTCTTTGTCCGTGAAGGAGATCAAACGCAACCAGCTTCCGTTGATACCATCCGCGATATGATTATGCGACGTCAGATTGAACCCGAACGCTGGGAGCGTCGATTTTCTGATGTTGATCTTCAACATGAGCTTGACGTGAATGAGATCCAGAGAATGGTGGAGGAGTCTGTAACCACCAGAAGGGATAGTTTGCTGGTTGACAAGACGATGAATCCCATACAGGTTCTTGAGCGGTTGGGCCTGATTAAATATGGTCGAATCACCAATGGAGGCGATGTGCTTTTTGCCCTTCATCCCGAGATTCGGCATCCTCAGGTTACTGTTCGTGCTGTTTATTCCACCAAGAGCAAGACTGACAATATTTATGAGGATCAAAAGAATTTTGTTGGCCCTCTTTGCACGGTACTCAATCAAACGTATGACTTTATCTTACGAAACACACCGACTCGCAGTGATTTTTCTACTTCTGAACTGAAACGGAAGGATGATGGTCTGTATCCTTTTCGTGCTATTCGCGAAGGATTGGTCAATGCCTTTGTTCATCGTGATTACGCATATTTTGGTGGAGGTATTGTTGTTGAAATATTTCAGGATCGGTTGAAAATCTGGAATTCAGGAAACTTCCCAAAAGGAGTTACCCCGGCGACTGTTGCGTCAGGCCACTTGTCTGTTCTGCGTAACCCTGATATTGCCAATGTGCTCTATCTGCGCGGTTTTATGGAAAGAATAGGTCGGGGTGCCCGCGTGATTCTTGAAGAGTGTAAAAAATATGGTTTACCAGATCCGTTGTGGGATGATTCACCAGGTCAAGGCGTAACATTGACCTTTTTTGCCCCGGAAGGTAATGGCGCACTTGTGGATCGCTACCAGGCGATGTTGAAAGAAGAGCTTGGCTATATCCGTATGCTTGGTTTGCCGGGCGTTGAGAGCGTCAAGGTTAACCTGAATGATGATACCTTTGTGCCGTTGCGCCTTTCCGACAGGCAGGAGAGTGGCTTCCATCCCAGAAAACAGGATATCCGTCAGGGACGTGAAAGGGTTGAGGATATGCTCAATCCCGATGAAGTGATGCAACGCGCTTTCAAAAAGCGAAGGATGTTGCTCATTATCGGTGACCCTGGTGCTGGAAAAACAACGCTGCTCAAGTATTACGCTTTATGCACCCTTGAGAAGGAGCATTATAAAAGGCTGGGGTTTGCTGCTCCGGTTACTGTTTTTTATCTGCCGTTGCGCGACCTTGTCCGTCATGAAAAAGGCCATTACGATTCGCTGCCAGCCAATTTTGCCCACTGGTCTGAAAAGCATCACCAGCCCATTGAGGCGACCTTTTTTGATGAGTGGCTTCACAAGGGGGGAACGCCCCTCATTTTACTTGATGGTCTTGACGAAATCAGCAACACGCAAGATCGAATTGAGGTGTGCAAGTGGATTGATGCGGCCTTGAATACCTTCACCACAGCCCGTTTTGTGGTCACATCAAGGGCAACAGGATATCGTAAAGATGAGGGCATTGAGCTTGCAGCAGATTACGAACGGGCTGATGTGCAGGATTTCACGGTGGAACAGCAGGAGCGTTTTTTGAAAAACTGGTTCACCGAGGCCTTTCTGAAAGAGCCTTGTCCGAAAGATGTTGATGAAACGGAGTGGGTGCGGCTTAAAGTTGCAGAAGCTGGAGAGCGCGCCCAAAAGATAGTTACGCATCTGAAGGAGGAGAAGAACAAGGGGTTGCGTCAACTGGCCGCTATCCCCATGATTTTGCAGATCATGGCAATTCTGTGGAAAGACAGGGATTATATGCCTGAAAGTCGTGTAATGCTCTATGAGGCATCACTCGATTATCTTCTTGAATTCCGGGATAAGCGGAGGGGAATTATTCCTCTTCTTTCCGCAGCACGTGCCCGTCAGGTGCTTGCTCCTGTAGCCCTCTGGATGCAGGAAAAGCCGAAAAAGGATGAAGTTGGCAGGGCCGAGATGCACAAAAAAATACAGGAGCAGTTCGACAAACAGGATAATCCACCCTCGGTTGAAGACTTTTGCGACTATCTGGTCAAACGGGCAGGTTTGCTCGTGGAGACGGGAGCGCACGACTATCTCTTCCGCCATAAATCATTCCGTGAATATCTGGCAGGCGTTCAACTCGTCACCAAAGTGCGCTCAACAAGGTATCTCGGAAACCTCGTTGCAAACTTTGGCCAGGACTGGTGGGAGGAGCCGATCCGCTTTTTCATGGCACAGGTAGACGAAGAGATATTCAACCTCTTCATGAAAAAGCTCTTTGACTCTCCGGTCAGTGAACAGTTGAACCAGAAGCAGCAATTGTTGTTGCAGACTGTTATAGAGGAAGCCCCGCTGAAAAAGGTTGATGCCCTTTGCAAAAAGCTCCTTGACCCTGCAACTACTGCCAGCCGCCAGCGGGTGATTCTTGACTGCCTCAAAGCCATTGGAAAATCGTCTGCTCTTGATGCTTTGAAGCAGTTCAGGGCAAAGAAACTTGCCAAAAACAGGGATGTTGCTGATAGGACTGAAGAGGTGATTCTTGGGCTTGGAGGGGAGCTAATTGCGCTTGATTATGTCAAAAACAGATCATTCCGCAACTCGAATGAACAAAATGCGGAGTATATCTTGTTTCCGGGTGGACGTTACCTCTCTTCGCTGACGGAAAAGGAAGAACATGTTGAGGATCTCTATTTTGCCAAGTATCCGGTCACCAACAAGCTTTATCGATTATTTATTGCCTCGTTGCAGGCAAATGATTCACCGGCGTTGCTTTCGGCATTCAGGAAAGAGCTGGATTCGATTGTGCACAATAATCGGTGGGGAATAGGGTTTGGTGATTATCTCAAAGAGGGTAACAATGATCTTGCCAGCCATTTTCGTTCAAGGTATGATGAAGATCGCAAATACGATGGAGAGGATCAGCCTGTGGTTGGTGTTACATGGTATGCGGCTCGGGCCTATTGCCTGTGGCTTTCGATGCTTGACGGTGATGCTGAGCGTTATCGTATCCCGAATGAAGTTGAATGGGAGTGGGCTGCGGGTGGCAAGCAGGGAACAATCGGACAGAGCGTTCGCCCTTATCCATGGCCAGAAGAGAAGGGGGTACCAGCTCCGAAATTGGCCAATTATAATTCAAATGTAGGCGCAACAACGCCAGTAGGTAGCTATCCTGAAGGGGCGACACCTGAAGGGTTGTACGATATGGCGGGCAACGTGTGGGAGTGGATGGGAGACAGCTTTGCCGATAATGAATCTATTCGCTCGTTGCGAGGGGGGTCCTGGTTCAACTCTCATGATGCGCTGCGCTGTTCTTCCAGGGTCAGCGTCGATCCGATGTACTGGGTTGACTCTATTGGTTTTCGGGTGATTTGTTCCGCGATCTCCTCGTAACTGTTGCCGTCAAAACAGAGTGTTGTGGTTTTTGATATAAAGCGATGACGGCCGATCAAAAGATGACGGTGCTGCTTACGCAGTAAGCTTGAATTTTTATTATAGGGGGAACGAACGGGCAGGAACTGCTTATATTGTGAGTTGCTGATATCGCAAAATGGATATGAAGTTATGGCTGATGTTTTTATAAGCTATGCCCGGGAAGATACAGAGCGGGTTGGGCAAATTGTCATGGAGCTTGAAAAACGGGGATTAAGTGTTTTTTGGGACAGGCGTATACCACCCGGACTGCATTGGAGAGATTATATTGCCAAGGCGCTTGATGAGTCTCGATGTGTGCTTGTTGTCTGGTCCCGACATTCAATAAACTCTGCTTGGGTCAGAGAGGAGGCTGAAGTTGCCAAAAAACGGGGAATTTTGGTTCCTCAGCTTCTTGATGAAGTTCAAGTTCCTCCTGGATTCGGTGGTGTTCAGGCGGCAGATCTTTCTGAATGGAAAAACAACTCTTCTGAGCCGGTATTTCAGCAGCTTATTGGCGCGATTGAAGCTAAAATTTCTTTGTCATCAAAACAGGTGGCGCAAAATGTATAGCACTGAATGGTAATTTCAAGTCGAGCGGGATATCATGTTGATAGTTTGCCGAAATATTTTAGTGGCGGTATTCGCCTGTATTATGATGCCAAATTTCCGTCGGATGGCAGCGCCAAAGAGGGGGTGCTGCTTGAGGTGGGGTTTGATGATATCATTCCCAATCAGCCGATGGACATCAGTTCATGGGCGATAGATTTCGCCTTGGCAAAGCATGTTGATGTCATTGATAACAGGGCGCAGCAAATTCGATGCTATCATCCCGGCTATACCTTTGTGGAAAAGCTGCAAGCGATTGTGACGAAATATCGTCGCCACCAAGATTCAAGCGACGAGTTCCCTTTGAATTTTATGCGCCATTACTACGATGTTTTTGTCTGCTGCAGAATGAACAGGTGCAGGCATTTATCGGTACCGCTGAGTACTTCGAGCAGAAAAAGCCTGTAAAGCCGAAACCAATTGCGGATAAATCGCTCAATTCAGGAAAATATTAACTATTTTTGCAGTGACAATGTGTTTGTTACGCTTGTAGCCGAATTTCTGACATAAGGATAATGTAAAATGAATATTGCGAAATCATATATAACTGACGAGTCAGG
>CAIOLC010000064.1 GCA_903859055.1 uncultured Chlorobiaceae bacterium
CGATCAGTATTGAAGAAGAAATGCGGGGTTCTTATCTCGATTATTCAATGTCGGTTATTGTAAGTCGTGCTTTGCCTGATGTGCGGGACGGCTTGAAGCCGGTGCATCGGCGGGTGCTCTTTGGCATGCATGAGCTTGGTCTCCAGGCTGGCAAGCCACATAAAAAGTCAGCCCGCGTGGTTGGTGAAGTGCTTGGCAAGTTTCACCCGCATGGTGATACTGCCGTTTATGACAGTCTGGTGCGTTTGGTGCAGGAGTTTTCCATGCGCTATCCCCTGATTGACGGGCAGGGAAACTTTGGCTCTGTTGATGGCGACTCACCTGCGGCTATGCGATATACCGAGGTTCGCATGAAAAGCATTGCTGGTGAAATGCTCAAGGATCTTGAGAAGGGGACGGTTGATTACTCCCTTAATTTTGATGACTCTCTTGAGGAACCGACAGTTCTGCCTTCGGCGATACCAAATCTTCTGGTGAACGGCTCTTCAGGCATTGCCGTCGGTATGGCAACCAATATTCCACCACAGAATCTCCGTGAAGTTGTTGACGGCATGATAGCCCTGATTGCAAATCCGGAGCTGGAAGTGGTCGATCTCATGAAATATGTCATTGCTCCCGATTTTCCAACGGCAGGTATCATCTATGGGTATGAGGGAGTTCGTTCGGCTTACCTGACCGGCAGGGGCAAGGTGGTGATTCGCGCAAGAGCCATTGTGGAGGTTACCCAGAAAAACGGGCGCGAATCCATTGTTGTGACTGAGCTTCCCTACCAGGTCAACAAGGTGCGTCTGATCGAAAAAATTGTCGAACTGGTACACGACAAAAAGCTTGAAGGCATTGCCGATATTCGTGACGAGTCTGACAGGGATGGTATGCGGCTGGTGATTGAGCTGAAGCGCGATGCCGTGGCGAAGGTGGTACTCAATAATCTCTACAAGCACACTCCGATGCAGGATACCTTCGGAGTGATCATGCTGGCGCTGGTTGATGGAGTGCCGAGGATACTGAATCTCAAGGAGATGATGGTCTACTACATCAAGCACCGGAACGAGATTGTGTTGCGCCGTACCCAATTTGACCTCAATGCTGCTGAAAAACGGGCACATATTCTTGAGGGACTCAAGATCTGTCTCGACAATCTTGACGAAGTGATTACCACTATTCGGGAATCCCCAGATGCCTCTACAGCACAGGAGCGGCTCATGGTTCGCTTTGGCCTCTCAGAATTGCAGTCCAAAGCTATTCTTGAGATGCGTCTCCAGCGTTTGACCGGTATGGAGCGCAAAAAAATTGATCTGGAGTATACGGAGGTTCTTGCGCTGATTGAGGAGCTGCGATTAATTCTCGGCAGCCCGGAGAAACAGATGGAGATTATCCGTGAGGAGCTGCTGAAAGTCCGTGAAGTTTACGGTGATGCCCGTCGCACCGAGATTGTGCCGCAGGAGGGTGATTTTTCCATTGAGGACATGATTGCCCAGGAAGATGTGGTGATTACTATTACCCATGAAGGCTTTATCAAACGCTTTCCTGTCTCGGGGTATCGCCGTCAGGCACGTGGCGGGAAAGGGGTGGCAGGGGCACAGGCCAAGCATGATGATTTTGTCGAGCACATGTTTATTGCCTCGACGCATAACTACATCCTCTTCTTTACCAACCGAGGCCGTTGTCACTGGCTTAAAGTGTATGAAATCCCTGAAGCTGGACGAGCCGCCAGGGGCAGGGCATTGGCCAACATTATGGAGTTACAGCAGGGTGAGAAAATCAGGGCCTATATCAATATCAGGAATTTTGAGGAGCCGGGCTTCATTGTTATGGCGACAACGCGTGGTATTGTGAAAAAGACCTCGCTTGAAGATTTTTCTCACCCAAGAAAGAACGGGATTGCCGCCATCACGATTGAGGAGCACGATGAGCTGCTTGATGCCCGCTTGACTGATGGTGAACATCAGATCATCCTTGCCAAAAGTTCTGGATTTGTGGTACGCTTTCCTGAGGCTGAAATCAGGACGATGGGTCGTACAGCAATGGGGGTAAAAGGAATTACCCTTGATGATGAAGAGAGATGCATTTCAATGGTGACCACCAAACGCTTCGACACCTCTTTGCTTGCGGTGACCGATAATGGTTTTGGCAAACGGAGCAGGGTGGAGGATTATCGTCTGACGCGACGTGGTGCCCGTGGGGTCATTACCCTCAAGGCGCACGAAAAGATAGGGGCGCTTGTCGGTCTGCTTGACGTTAATGACGATGATGATCTTATCATTATTACAACGAACGGTATTGTGAACCGTCAGCATGTCTCCGATATCCGCGTGACTGGCAGAAACACTTCTGGAGTCAGGCTTGTCAGGCTTATGACGGGCGACATGATTTCAGCACTTGCCAGAGTTCCAAAAAGCGATGAGGATGGTGAAGCTGACTTCCCTGTTGAAGAGCCTGATGGCCAGATTGATCTTTTTGAATAAACAAACAGTAAACCACGGCAGAGTTATGGAACAGAAAAAGCCCTATATCATCAAAGAGCAGCCAGGTACAAAATATTACTGTGGATGTGGCAAATCGAAGAACATGCCTTATTGTGATGGTTCTCATAAAGGAACTGACTTTTTTCCACGGTCAGTGGTGATTGAGGAGGAGAAAACGGTTGCAATATGCAGTTGTAACAGATCGGCAACACCTCCTTTCTGTGATGGAGCACACAAGAGGCCGGAATAATGAAGGCTCTTTACCATATTAATAAACGACAAACGATGTCATGGCCCGACCGAAAAATGTAAAATATATTTTTGTAACCGGCGGGGTAATCTCTTCGCTTGGCAAGGGGATTTTGTCTGCTTCCCTTGGTATGCTGCTCAAATCACGTGGCTTGAGGGTGGCTATACAGAAATATGATCCTTATATCAATGTTGACCCCGGCACCATGTCTCCTTATCAGCACGGAGAGGTGTATGTTACCGATGACGGGGCTGAAACCGATCTTGATCTTGGTCACTACGAGCGTTTTCTCGATGAATCGACATCCCAGACATCAAACCTTACCATGGGGCGGGTCTACAAATCGGTCATTGACAAGGAGCGTAACGGAGACTACCTTGGTGCTACGGTGCAGGTTGTGCCGCATGTTATTGATGAAATCAAGGATCGCATGGCTGAGCAGGCCAAAAACGGCAACCTCGACGTGCTCATCACCGAGATAGGCGGCACTATCGGTGATATCGAATCACTTCCATTTCTGGAAGCGATGCGGGAGTTGAAGCTTGAGATGGGGGATGGCAACCTGGTGAACATTCACCTTACCTTTGTCCCTTATATCAAGGCAGCATGCGAGCTGAAAACCAAACCTACCCAGCATAGTGTTAAAATGCTGCTGGGAGTTGGCATTCAGCCAGATATTCTTGTCTGTCGCAGTGAAAAGCAGCTATCCCTTGATATCAAAAACAAGGTTGGCCATTTTTGCAACTTGAACGAGCAGGATGTTATCGGTTTAAGCGACTGTGATACTATTTATGAGGTGCCACTGATGCTGCTTCAGGAGAAGCTGGATCTTCGTGTTCTTAAAAAGCTTGGCCTGAAAGGATTCAAGGCACCGTCGCTTGATTACTGGCAGGAATTTTGCGACAAAGTCAAATTCCCTAAGGATGGAGAGGTTACGATCGGGATCTGCGGGAAATACACGGAGTACCCCGATGCCTACAAATCAATCCTCGAGTCCTTTATCCATGCTGGAGCAAGCAATAACGTCAAAGTGAACGTTAAGCTGCTCAGGGCTGAGGATGCAGAGTTGCCCTCCTTTGACTTTGCAAAGGAGCTTGAAGGTATCAATGGTATCCTCGTGGCTCCGGGGTTTGGTGATCGGGGTATTGAGGGCAAAATAAGGTATATCCAGTATGTGAGGGAGCACAACATTCCATTTCTTGGAATCTGCCTTGGAATGCAGTGTGCCTCCATAGAGTTTGCCCGCAATGTCTGCGCTCTTCAGGAGGCTAACTCCACTGAGTTTAACAAGCGTGCGCGTTTTGCGGTCATAGATCTCATGGAGCACCAGAAAAAGGTGAAGGAGAAGGGAGGCTCAATGCGTCTTGGCAGTTACCCCTGTATCATTGCGGAGGGTTCACTGGCTTATGCTGTCTATCAAAAGTTTCTTGTCAATGAACGTCATCGTCACCGCTACGAGTTCAACAATGACTACCGCAAAAACTTTGAAGAGAGCGGGATGATTTTTTCCGGGACATCTCCGAACGGAGAACTTGTGGAAATTATTGAGTTGAAGGATCATCGGTGGTTTGTTGCGGTGCAGTTTCACCCTGAACTGAAATCAAGAGTTCAAAAAGTTCATCCACTCTTTCATGGCTTTGTTGCTGCTGCAAAAGAGTTTGTTATGGAAAGGGATCAGATTGATATGAGTGTTGAGATGCCATCGTCTCATGCTGTTTTGGGACAAACAGCCCAATAAAGTTGGAATATTGCCCCAAAAAAGGGTTGGGGAACGCAAAAGAAGAAGAGAGGATTAGGAATTGTGGAGTTGATGTGATACATTGGGTTCTCTGTTGAGGTGTGGGCAGAAGAGAGCCTGAAGAAGAGAGGGAAAGCCTGAAAAATGGCACGTTATTTGTCAGTATGAGAAAAGGGAGTTGCAAAGTTGGATGATAATTTTCGGGTCGCTGAAAAGTGGGAAGAAAAGGAAAAAAGATTTTGCAAGTTAATGGAAAAGAATTACATTGACATCCCTTGATCGAATACGGTCAAGTTCTTTGAATTTGTTGTCAAGTGAATAAAAAGCCAAAGTCAATTGCTTTGCAGTTTTACGACTCAAAGTATAATTTTAGCCGGATCAAACAGATTAAACTCTACAACGGAG
>CAIOLC010000065.1 GCA_903859055.1 uncultured Chlorobiaceae bacterium
GATCTTTCCAGAGCATGGCCATGATCTGAAGCAGCAGGGGGACTCTGGCCAATGCCTGTACACCCCTGTTTTTCTTTTGGGCCAAAAAAGCGGTAATCTCCTTCGCTTTCCGGCCCGCTTTCTCTTTCTGACTTTTTTCCCACCACTCCTGTGTTACGTGCCCAGGCCTCAGCTCACCAAGATATGCAGCCCTGAACCATTTCTCCAGAAACTCCTTCTGCTGCTCGTCGGTAAAGTCCATGATGTCAGCCCGCGTATGACGGGAGGCAAGCTCAATACCCTCAGCCTTCCGGTACCCTGTAGAACGAGAGGTGACCACCGCCCGCGCTTTTTGGGAGCTGGCGACAATCCGGTCAATCCATCGGCACGCTTTGAGGCGCTGTTTCGGGTCGCTGATTTCATCAAGGCCGTCAAAGAGAAGGAGCGTTGATCGCTGTTGCAGCCAGTGGGTAAAGTGTTTTTCCTCAATATCAAGATTGTGCAGTTTCGACCACGCCACAAGGTTGCTCATGAGCGATGCGTAGTGGCTATCCTCCATGATGAGGTCACGGAGTGGCAGAAAAACCACAAGCGGCGGCTCAGTAAAACCAGGCATCTTCCTGTCCTTGATGGCGGTAAGGGCGTAATGCTTGAGCTGCGTGGTCTTGCCTGAACCGGGATCTCCAATAATGAGCAGCAACCGCTTTTTCTCAAAAACAAGCCTCATCACCTCCTCTGGCTTGCGGATCTGCTCTTTGAGTCCCTCATGTTCCTGTTCCGGTGCCGGGCATGCTTCGTCAGAGCTGTCTGGATGGACATGGCGATTCTCCCCGTCGCTGCGCCAGGTATCGGAGATACGGAGGGCAACAAAGGTATCGGTTAATTCAACGGGAACATTTTCAAGGGCATGGGTACCGAGAAGGTTGATGGTCTCAAGCTCCCCCCGAAGTGCCTCATGGTACTCCTGAAAATACTCTCTGTCGAGAGACGTTACCGTTGCAGCCTCTCTGGCATCAAGATTTGAGCGCTTTGGGAGTGGAAACGTGCCAATATAAGTGGGCGGCGGAAAGTGCGTAGTGTCAAGCGTCCATGCTTCTTGAGGCTTGTCCTGATAGCATATCGGAAAAATAGTTACCCGGCCACCCTGGGCAGTGGCATACATGGCGCGATTCGGCCACTCGCGTGTCTGGCAGGCCGCCCCCGCGCCAAGCTTGAGGTAGCCGCCATGCTGCGACACTATGCTTTCGGTGTCGGTCTCATGGTAGTGGCCATGCAGCAGCAGGTCAACCGATACGCCAAGAGTGGCCCTGACGTTTGCCCGTTCAACCGCACTCAGCCAGTCGAGCGGATGGTGCAGCAGGGCGATGGTCAGGTCAGACTCACACTGCTGCAACTGCTCTTTGGCCTTGTCGAGGCAGCGGCGACCAAGCAGCAATTTGCCATGATCGTGGTCGTCAATGCAAAAAAGGGCGCTGTTCAGTGAAAGAATGGCAACCCTGGACTGCCAGATCTGCACCACCTCAACCGCACTGCATGTGGTATCAGTCTGAAAACTGCGGATATCGGCAAAATAGCTGTTATACCATGCTGAATAGGCCTGAAGTTTCTGAAACTGATTGCGTATTGCCATGCCGTCAGGATCGAAAAATTCGTCAGCCACCTGATCATTGTCGAGAGTGCGGAGCAAAAATCTGCCTGCTTTGCGGTCAACATCGTGGTTGCCGGGCACCACAAAGAGGCGCGTTTTGTCAAGCCCGGCAGCAGCAAGCAGGTCGTCAAAAAAGTGTGTTGCCTGCCGGTACTCTTCTGCCCTGCCACTGTGAGCAATATCACCGGTAACAACAATCAAATCCGGCACCTGCCCCGCTTCCCTGAATTGCTTCACCGATGCCACAAGCGCACGCAGAATCACCTCCTGAACGTAGGCACCCCGATCACTCAGGTGAAGATCCGAGATATGCAGCCAAGTCACGGCCGAATCCAGTTCGGCCTTTATGTTCAGTGCCTCCTGTCTCTGTACTGCTTGCATCATTTGGTCATGAATACTGATCGTTCTCCCTGATGAAATATATTACGGTGGCTCATGGAATCAGCTCACGTTCTTGCAAGATGGTGCGAACAACGGGATGCACATCGCACCAACCCTCATCATCATAGCCAAGAATACAGAGGTTATGCCGCAAGTCGAGCACTGTTGGTGTATTATCAACTTTTTTCGTCTTGCTCAAGGCAACCCCGACAAGGGCCTCATAATACTCGCCAACCGAAACTATAACCCGATTATCAAGCCGTTTTTCAGCAATGGTGTTCTCGTAGTCACGACGAAGAGAGAAAAAAGCTTTCCTAAAATCAGTTTCAGTAACCATCTCCCGCTCATTATCAACCGCACTCATAACAGCATCACGAATCATGCTGAAGAGATCCCGCAAGCAACCTCCACTGATATCAATAAAGCGATAAACCAGATCGGGTGGATCAAAACATTCTGCGGCTATCCGTTGGGTGATGATACGACACAACGTATCTCTCCCTTCGGAGGAGGGTGCCCCCTCTTTGTCATGCACCTTGACCATCGGCAGCTCAAAATTCTCACTGAAATTGGCCTTGATGTTCACCGCATCTGGATGATAACAGAGCGATATTGGAATAGTGAAAATGACATTGGTCTGCAGGCTGTTGAGAATATGACTGTGGTTAATAAAAAGCTCTTCTGCTTTCTCAACACTTAACTTGTCAAGATCTTCCATAATGATGAGCAGCCCTTTTTTCCCGCACTGCTCAAGATTCTGCCTGATCTCACGAATAAGATCGTTGCAATGGCTGATAAAATCAGAGACCAGTGGTTCAATATTTTTACTGATGGTTTGCCTGGTTGAGGAACTCGCCTTGCCAGCCAGCCGCATCTTGCCAAAAAAACGGGCAAAACTCATGATACCAACCCCGGCCTCCCCTCCTGTTTCGAGTAAAGCTTCGCCAGTACGTTTACTTATTTCTTGAATCTCGGTTGAATAGCTCCACTCACGAATACTGGCAAGCAACAGCGGATCAATCTCAATACCATGATCAGCTACGGCATAAAAGAGCTTCTCCATGGTAATCACGAAGAGATCAATGTAGGTAAGGTTTATGATATCAAGCTCATGGCGAGCGGAAAAATTCACAACGATATAATCTTTTTCAATATCGTGTTGCAACATATTCAGCTCAGTGCTTTTGCCACAGCCTTTATATCCGGAAAATAATATCTGCCGTTTTCTGTCCTTAAGTTTTCCTGCCGGTAGCATCCCGTCATTATCATAACCAAGTAATTTTTTAAGACGGCTGACAGGCCTCGCACCACCTCTCCCACGATGGGCATCAACATAATAAACAAGATCATCACCCGTTAAAGGCTCTGTAGATAACCTGTCGTATACTGAAAAAAGATCCATCATGAGATATAATGTTTGTTATCTGTTTTTATATGTCGCCTCCACAGGCAAGGCTTGCCTCCAAAGCACGCCCGTCAGTATAACGAAAATTGCCGTTCAGCCCAACCGCCTGTCAGAGCTGACAGCATAAGAACAAAAAGCCTCAATACTCAACCGGCCCCCTCAAGGCCTTGACCGAGCTTCGCCTCACCTTGCTCTCAATCCGCCGCTCCTTCGAGTTTTTCGTCGGAGCGGTGGCCTTTCGTTTTATGACCGGCAGAGCGGCATGCTGAAGCAGCGTTTGCAAGCGCTGCATGGCATCGGTGCGGTTCTTCTCCTGTGAACGGTAGCGTTGCGCCTTGATGATAATCACCCCATCCTTCGTCATGCGATGATCCTTCAGCAGCAGCAGCTTTTCACGAAATTCATCGGGCAACGACGAAGCCCTGATGTCGAAGCGAAGATGAACGGCAGTCTCCACCTTGTTGACATTCTGGCCGCCAGCCCCCTGCGCCCGCATGGTCTGAAGCTCGATCTCGTCATCAGGGACGGCAATGGTTCTGGTAATCTGCAGCATGGTCGCTCCTTATTTTCTCAAAGTAATGCAAGGGTCTCCGGCCAGCTCTGGAACTGTAAGCTTTTGATTCCAGCTTGTGAGGCGGAAGCACAGTTGACCGCCTTGTCGTCGATTAAAAGAAATTCGTCAGCAGTGCGACCTGAACTTTCGAGCATATACGTAAACGCGTCAACCGTGGTTTTCATCTTTCCGTGCTCAAAGGAGAGATAATAGCGGTCAGCGTTTCGCAGTAACGGGTAATGGTTGAGCAGAAAGGTAAAATGGAGTGGATCCGTATCGCTCATAATCCAGAGAGAATGGCTCTGCCTGAGCAACTCGACGGCCTCAACGGCACCATCCAGCAGCTCAAAAATATCCTGCCAACGACGCCTGATATCAGGGAGCGGCATCGCTCTGACAAGCGGGTCGCTTGCAATAACGGCAAGATATTCCAGCGGAGCTACCCAGCCGGTTTCGAGTTTGTCTTTGAATTCACCGCTACAGTATTTCAGGAAAACCTCATCAGCACCCGCAATCGGGTCGCATGCAATGGCGCAGCAGAAACGCATGAAATCGACCGTTACCAGCACGTTGCCTATATCAAGAAGAATAATGCTCATGAGTGATGCCCCTTTGCTGCACATACTATTTCTATACCTGTGGGCGAAATATAATGCCTTGCAATCAATTTCCCTGCACCATCACTTCAGGATAGTGCCACTTCATCAGTGGAGAGTTTCTGGTTGATCAACAATATATTGCCAGTGATTCCTTGATTTATAAACACAGATTCCATATTTTACGGGCGCAGATTCCTTAATTTACGACCTCAGATTCCATATTTTATGAAGCAAATCCTTGATGCATAAAGCCTCTCTTTACCATCGGCTGATAGAAAGACGCATTGCTGAAGCGAATTGAGGTCTGGGCAAAAAACCGCATCAAGCGTATGATTTTCAGCCTCTGCAATAATCCTGTCAACAGAATCAAATACTTCATCCATTGAGAAAAGGCGGTTGTGCTGAACATCTTCGAGTCCGTCAGCAACTGATTTCATAAAACGGAAGTTGCTCCAATAATGCTTGATACCCCCCTTGCATATCAAGCACGTTATACCATGATAGTTGTCGTCTATTTCAAAAAAAGCAATTGTTCTGTAACGTTTTTTATATTGAGAGGGTGGAATTGAGGATTATGCTGCTCAAAACAACGTCATGAAGAGCGTTCAAGAATAAACAGATGCCTACGATATCGATGTTTTTCGGGATTCTGATTTCCATTTTTTATGGCGATGATGAACAACACCATACGCCACACATTCATGCACGATATCAGGGCAAAAGCGTTTCGATAGCCATTGACGACGGTCGCCCCCTCGCAGGAAATATACCACCCCGACAACTGCGGATGGTGCAAGTATGGGTAGATATTCACAGGGAAGAACTTATGGCCAACTGGGAACTTGCCAGCGCTGGTGAGGAGCCCTGGCGCATTGCCCCTCTTCAATAAAGGAGATAACGATGGAAAAACTTCGCGATATCGTTGCCGTAACAGCTCACAGCAATTACACACTGGAGCTGGTGTTTGAAACCGGAGAGAGGCGACTTTTTGACATGAAGCCTTTTTTCGAGAAAAAACCTTTTACCAAACTCTACAACTCCCCGCTTTTTTTCAAGGCATCGGTGCAATACGGCACGGTCGTTTGGCCGGGAAACCTCGATATTGCACCAGAAACTCTCTGGAACCGCTCAATGCCTGCACAATAATTGCGCCTGTTGCCCAATGAACCGGCCGCTGAGCAGGCCGAAGGCCCTATCGAAGTGCCCTCAAAAACAAAGCTGGAATAAGCAGCCAACTGACTACAGGACAAACTTGGTCTACTACATTGAAAATGCTCACCCGGTCGCTGAATAGGCCGAAAGCGGTATCGAAGCGATAAAATTCGATCGCACGATTAGGGGCGTATGCGATCACAATACGCCTCTAAGCCATCATCAACGTTTTCAAAAATTCGGCCGCCACAGGGCGGCCTTTTCTGTGGTTCCTGCCCTATGGCTTGTAAACTTTGACCCAAGCTTTGGACACGAATACCAAAAAATAAGACCCGCTCTTATTATTCAGCACGAGGCCTATATTGCATCAGTCAATTTGCTGACGGTTATTCCGATTTCGTCCCAAATATCCAATCCTGCAGAACTGGATATTCTGATAACAGCAAATTCTCAGAATGAAGACTCCCCGCCGCAAGCAGCGGGGTATCTGGTTTTAGAAAAAGCTTAACATACTTCACCGCAAGCGGTGGGGAATTGAACCCTGAGAGATGAAAAATTCTCTTCTTAAAACAAAACAGATCAGTTCTTTTGACAAGAGACGATTTATCAAACTGATTGGAAAAGCTGACACGGAAACGATGGCGACAATGAATAGCCATCTATAGCGTTTTATTTGTGTGAAATAGTGCATTTTTTCCCGTAACGGTTCACTGGAGATGATTGAAGGAGATTTACCCGGAAGAGTTCATAATCAATTTCCCTGCACCGCCACTTCAGGATAGTGCCACTTCATCAGGGGAGAACGACATATTTTTAACCTGCATCAGCCCGCCGCATTCGGAACAACTTCAACCCGTCAAACCAGAGCACGCTCCCAATCCCGGCAGAAAATGCAAGCAACAGGTCAAGGGAATGGAGAGATGAAAACCTGAAGAGAGTCACAAAAAAGGGCACATAAAGCACAACGCCCAAAAACAGAAGCGCCCCGGCAACAACCGGCAGCAGCGCCATATTGGGATACCGCATGGTGGCAGCAAAGGTGCGGCTCCAGGAGCGATTGGTGAGAATCAAGCCGAGATTTGAAATCATCAGTGTGGTAAAGGTTAAGGCGCGCACCTCCTGCTCGCTCTCTCCCCAAGAGCGGGCCAAAAGGAACACCCCCAGAACAACCACAAGAACCACAATGCCCTGCATCAGACTGAGCAGAACGGTCGTGCGGCTGAATAAGGGCTCCCGGGAGTTCCGGGGTGGACGGCTCATGACATCCCGCTCCTCCCCCTCGGCTTCAAAGACGATGGAGCAGGCCGGATCGATGATGAGTTGCAAAAAAGCAATATGGGCAGGCAGCAACAGAAGCGGCCACTGAAACAGCACCGGAAAGAGGGAGAGCCCGGCGATGGGAACATGAATAGCAAGGATATAGGCAATGGCTTTACGGATATTATCAAAGATCCGGCGACCAAGTTTGATCGCCTGCACAATCGAGGAAAAATCATCGTCCAGCAAAATCAGCGCGGCTGACTCACGGGCCACATCCGTGCCGCGTCCGCCCATGGCTATGCCGATGTTGGCGGCTTTCAGCGCCGGGGCATCATTCACCCCGTCACCAGTCATGGCAACAATCTCCCCGTTGGCCTTGAGGGCCGTCACGAGACGCAATTTCTGTTCCGGCACAACTCTGGCAAAAATATTCACCTCATTGATGCGCTCCTGCAGCTCCTTGTCCGTCATACCCTGCATTTCAGGGCCGGTGATACAGCCGTCATCTTTTTTCAGGCCAATCTGCCGGGCTATCGTGCGAGCCGTACCCGGATAATCGCCGGTGATCATCACCACACGAATCCCGGCGCGGTAGCATTCGGCCATGGCTGAAGGCACCGTTGGACGAACCGGATCGGCAAGTCCAATCAAACCAAGAAACTCAAAATCAAAGTCATGCTGCTCACCCGGCAATAAGGGCTGCTGAAAAAATGCCCGCGCCACCCCCAATATCCGCAACCCCTGGTCAGCCATTTCAGCAATACTCAGGGAAAGCCGAACTCGCTCCGGCTCATCACAATGGCAAAGATCAAGGATTGCTTCAGGAGCACCTTTGGCGGCAATGATATACTCATCCCTTTCCGAAGCTTTCCAGACGCGGGAGATAGAGAGCAGCTCTTTGGAGAGGGGATATTCATGCACCAGATCCCAATCCTTGTGCAGGTGTTCAGTCTCCATCAAAAAGTGATCACCAGACTCTTTGATTGCTTTTTCCATCGGATCAAACGGGTCAAGCTGGGTGGAAAGCAGGGCAAATTCGAGCAGGTTATGAAAGTTTTCCGGCGTGGTGCTCCCCGAAGCCGCTGGAACATCAAAAAACTCCTCTCCGGCAAAGAGCTTGCTCACGGTCATGCGATTCATGGTCAGGGTGCCGGTCTTGTCCACGCAGAGAACCGTCGCAGAGCCAAGTGTCTCGATGGCAGGCATCCGGCGGGTCAGCACCTGTTTTTTTGAAATGCGCCAGGCTCCCAAAGCAAGAAAGATGGTTAACACAACCGGTAACTCTTCGGGGAGTGTTGCCATGGCAAGGGTAACGCCAGCCAGCAATCCATTAAGCCAGTCGCCGTGAGTGATGCTGTAGAAAATGACCACAAGAAGACACAACGAGAGACCTACAATCGCCAGATGATGCACCCATCGGTTTGTCTCCCTCTGCAAAAGGGTCACTTCCGGCTCAACACTCTGCAACACCTTGCCAATCTTTCCGATTTCGGTCTTGACTCCAGTTGCAAGAACCCTCGCAATCCCCTGCCCCTGAACCACCAGAGTGCCTGAAAAGATAAAAGGGAGATCATCTCCACCCGGACGAAGCTCTTTTCCCGCCTGATCATCATCAGATTTTCGGACGGGCACCGACTCACCAGTCAAGAGAGATTCATCGACCAAAAGATTCAGGCACGAAAGAAGCAGGCCGTCCGCAGGGACACGGTCGCCCTCACTGATCACAAGAATATCTCCCGGCACCACCTCCCGCCCGGCAATTCGCCGCTCTCTGCCATCCCTGACAACCAGTGCACGAGGGCTCGAAAGGTCACGCAACGCATCCAGCGCATGCTCTGTTTTTCGCTCCTGATAGAGAGTCAACCCCATCACAAAAAAAACAAATCCGAGAAGCATCAACGCCTCATTGAGGTCGCCAAGCACCAGATAGAGCACCCCGCAGGCAACCAGCAACAAAAACATCGGCTCGCGAACAACACCAAACGCCAGAGAAAAAAGACCACGCTCCCCCGCAGAGGGAAGCTCATTATACCCTTCCGCTGCCAGCCGCCCTGCCGCCTCCACCTCCGAAAGCCCTGTAAATTCTTTTGTATCAATAGCCCTTTTCATGACACCAGCCCTCTTTGCTCATTGAACCTCGAACCTCAAACCTTGAACTTTGAACTTTGAACTTTGAACTTTGAACCTTGAACTTTGAACTTTGAACTTTGAACCTCGAACCCTCCACCGCAACATAAAGCTAAACTGAACGATTTCCCTCTCTATCTCCTTGGAATAAAATTGATCGAGCAGGCAAATTTATTGGTGGCAATGGCACGTTTGGTGTTATCATTGCAAAGGTATCGGGGTTAACCGGCAGAGTTTGGGGGAAGATATCCCACAACGATTCAAGGAGAATTTTCATTGCGACGGCACATCAACTTACTTCGGGAATTTTCGGTTCCACTTCTTCTGGGTGTTGCTATCGCCCTGTTCTGGGACAACATGGATGCCAGCTCTTATGCTCTCTTCATCCATGAGCCGATGCTGTTCAGGCTGGATCTGCACTTTTTGACCAATGACCTTTTTATGGTGCTCTTCTTCGGCATCGCTGCTGCGGAAATCACCCAGAGTCTTCTGCCCGGCGGTGATCTCAACCCGCCAAAAAAAGCAGCCAATGCTCTCATAGCTACTCTGGGAGGAGTTGTTGGCCCAGTGCTGGTTTACTTGATGCTGAACCGCTTTTTTGGGGATCCATCCCTTGCAAAAGGTGCAGGAATTCCTACGGCTACCGATATTGCCCTTGCCTGGCTTGTCGCCCGAATCGCCTTTGGAAAGGGGCACCCTGCCGTAGCATTTCTGCTGCTGCTGGCGATTGCCGATGATGCCATAGGGATTCTGATTATTGCACTCTTCTACCCCAACCCCGCTTTTCCCCCCGAGCCTCTCTGGCTTCTTCTGGTTTTGGCTGGCACAGGGGTGGCCTCGCTTTTTTCGCGGGCAACCATCACATCGTATTGGCCATATCTGCTTGTTTCCGGGTCGCTTGTCTGGACGGGGCTCTATCTTGGACATTTTCACCCGGCATTGACACTGATTTTTGTTGTTCCGTTTCTTCCACATGGCAAGTCTGAGGAGGAGCATCTGTTCGAAATCTCTTCGAGCAAAAGCTCAACCTTGGAGAGATTTGTGCAGGAGTGGCGACTCTTCGTCGATTTCGGCATGTTCATGTTTGGCCTTGTCAATGCCGGCGTGCGCTTCTCCCAGGCCAGTGAGGCCACCTGGCTGGTGTTGGCAGGATTGGTGCTGGGGAAAACCGTGGGAATTTCACTCTTCAGCGCTTTGGGTCGTCTGATGGGTTTTCCATTGCCCAAGGGGATGAACGCCAGGGACACTCTTCTGGCTGGCATGATTGGTGGAATCGGGTTTACCGTAGCGCTGTTTATCGCCGGTGAGGCCTTTCTTAACGCTGACACACAGGCCGCCGCAAAAATGGGGGCTCTTTTCAGCATCGGCATTGCGGTGCCTGCCGTGATATGGGGGCGATACCGGCAGGCGGCAGCAAGGAAAACGTCAAGCCGACGGGATGAGCTGCCACAACAATCCGCCACGCTCTGATACTTCGTGCTCCAAACATCGGACCGCCCAGGGCGGTCATTTTCTGTGGTTCGTACCCTCCCCGCTCGGTTGAGAAGTGCGGCAGTTCTTCCCTCACAGCCGCTCTCCTCAACCTTGTTTTTGCTCCGCTTTTAGCTCAAAAGCAAAGCCGGAATGAGCAGCCAACTGACTACGGGACGAAGACCAGGCGGAAGCCAACACCGCCGCCGCGGATGCCGGGGGCGTCGTAGCTGCGAGGAGCCGACCGACAGCCCCTCGCATCGCTGCACCAGTAGCCACCACGCAGGACCCGGTACGAACCAACTGAATCGCTGCACCACTCCCACACATTGCCTGCCATATCGTACAGCCCTTCGGGTGTGGCACCTTCGGGATAACGACCAACCGGGGTCGTGGCACCTTCATTCCCATCATAATTTGCCAGTTTTGGGGTTGGCTCTGCATTTCCCCAGGGATAGAGACGACCCTCCTTGCCTGCCGCTGCATATTCCCACCCCCTCTCTTCCGGCAAACGATAGTGCTCAAAGTCACCGCCATTGTTCTCAAGGAGCGAAAGCCAGAGAGCGTAGGCCCGGGCATCATACCAGCTTACCCCCACCACCGGCTGATCATCCTTGTTGAATCGCTTGTCATCATCATAACGGGATCGAAAAAGCGTTGCCGGATCTTTTTCACCCTTGATGAGATAGTCGCTGAATCCATCGATTGGGCGTGCCTTTTCATCCAGGACTTCCCGATAGGCTGCGACAGGCAGGTTGTTGGCAAATTCAATCTTGTTTCCCATGAGATAGCTGATAAAGCGGCGGTAAAGACGGTTCGTCACCGTGAATTTAGCAACGTAAAGGTCTGGTGCTGTTTCCGGCTTTTTCGTCACAGAGTAGTTGAAGGTTCCGCCCGGTATCAGGATATAGTCGGCGCCAAGCTTGTCCGTCATTAAAACTGCTGAGCCAACTGCCAGCTTGTTGCCAAGGACCGATTCCCTGAACTGCTGCAACAGATTACGGACATTTGCAGCATGGGTATCAAACTGGCCGATCCCCTCCAGAGACTTGAGCAGGTATCGCTTCCGGTTCGGCGTGGTCGCCGGGTCAAGCAGCTTCTTCTGCAATGCATCAATCTTCTTCTGCGGTGCCTCCCTGATGAGTGTATCCAGCAAATCCTGCTGCTTCTGCGTCATGTCGGCGCTGACCGTCGAGTCGAAAAGCCTCTGCATAAAAGAGTCAAAGGTTTCGGCATCAACCTGGCCAATAAAAAAGCGGAGTGGCTCTTCCCACCAATCGTTGCCGAAATACTCCACCAACGTTGTGAGACGGCCCTCATGCTTGAGATCGTTGTTAAGCTGATGGCCTGCCATATACTCACGGAATGATTTATGGCGGAACACATACTCCCGGTCGCCATACTCAACCAGCAGCCCGGCACGATCAACAAGATTTTTACAGAAAGCCGATGCTGAAGGTGCATGGTCGAGCGTATCGAGCTGCACTTGCATCTGCTGCTGCATGGCCCCCCGCGCAACCTCATCTTTTCCAAGGAGCTCCTGCATCCAGAGCGAAACCGGGGCCAGCACGCGCAAGGCATCTCTGGCTGGAAGCAGAGGCTCTATCATTTTTTGCCGGTCGCGATAATCGAGAATATAGTTCAATGCGGCATCGTACAACTCAACCCGGGTAGCCGGAAGAAACTCCCGCTCTTTCCAGAGAATCGCCATAATCTGCAATAACATGGGAACCCGTGCCAGTGTCTGTAAACTTTTGTTCTCCTCCCTGCCCAAAAATTCGATGATTGTTTTTGCTTTTTGCAGAGCCTTCTGCTTCTGGAGATCCTTCCACCTTTCCGCTGTTATTTTTGCTGGTGGCAATTCAGCAAGAAGGGCAGCACTGAACCATTTCTCCAGAAATTCAGCCTGCTGCTCCGCTGTAAAATCCATAATATCGGCCCTTGTTTGGAGGGAGGCCAGCTCAATCCCCTCCCCTTTCCGGTAGCCTGTAGCGCGGGAGGTTACCACTACACGCGCATGGGTAAAACGGGACGCTATCCGGTCAATCCAGCCACAGGCCCTGATGCGCTGTTCTGGATCGCTGATTTCATCAAGGCCGTCAAAAAGAATGAGTGTTTTGCGGTTTTTAAGCCACTCGGCAAAGCGGCTCTCCTCAATATCCAGAAAGTGAGTTTCAGACCAGGCAAAGAGTTGGCGGGAGAGCGGAGCAAAGGTTGAGCCTTGCTCTATCAGTTCTCGCAGCGGGAGAAAAAAGGGGAGAACCGCTTCCGTAAAGCCAAGTTTTTTATACCCCTCTTTTTTGAGGCAGGTCAGTGCATAATGTTTGAGCAGCGTAGTTTTGCCGGAACCGGGGTCGCCAATAACCAGTAAGAGGCGTTTCTTCGCAAAAACCAGCCGCATCACCTCTTCGGGAGTGCGGATCTGCTCCTCCTTGAGTGCCTCATGGGGGAGGTTGGCATCGTTAAACCGCCGGTCGCTCCGCCAGGTTTCGGAGATGTGCAGAGAGACAAAGGTTTCGGTTAACCCTACAGGAATATTCTCAAGAGCATGGGTGCCAAGCAGGCTGATTTTGCCCAGATCCTCCCTGAGAGCGGTCTGATAGCTTTCAACTGCATCGTTATCATCCGCGATACTCTCCCTTGCATCCGCTGAACCCTGCGGCATACGTCCCGGTATCGTGAAACTCCGGGTATATGAGGGCGAGGGTAAGATACCGGGATCAAGCGTCCACTTTTCGACCGTGGTATCTTCGTAGCGAATGGGAAAAATGGTTACCTGATTTCCATAGTAAGTGGCGTAAAGTGCACGATTTGGCCACTGCCTTGTCTGCCAGGCAGCACCAGCGGCAAGCTTCAGGTATCCGCCATTCGCAGAAACAATGCTCTCTGTATCGGTTTCATGGCAGTGGCCATGCAGCAGCAGATCAACCAGGTTGCCCAAAGTTGACCTGATGTTTGACCGTTCAACCTGACTTAGCCAGTCGAGAGGATGGTGCAGCAGGGCAATCTTCACGTCGGATTCAAGCACCTGCAACTGCTTTTTGGCTTTATCAAGGCAACGTCGGCCTATGAAGAGTTTCTGATAATCATCGTCACCAAGAGAGAAAAGAGCGCTGTTGAGGGGCAGAATGGCCACCCTGCAATTTCTGACGGAGACAACTTCAGGCAAACTGCAGGTCGTGTCGGCTGGGAACGACCTGATACCGCTGAAATAGCCATTGAACCATGCCGAAAAAGCCTGAAATTTAAAGGTCAGGTGAGGGGGCGGCGTTTCGGGGTCGAAGTACTCGTCAGCATCTTCATTGCTCTCAAGCGTTCGAAGAAGCCCCTTCCCCATTTTGCGGTCAACATCATGGTTGCCGGGCACAATGAACAAACGCTCTTTGCCAAGCCCGGCGGCTTTGAGCAGGGCATCGAAAAATTGCGTTGCCTGCTCATACTCTCTTGCTTTGCCGTTCTTTGCAATATCACCGGTTGCAAAAATCAGGTCGGGCGCATGACCCTCTTGCCTGAACCTCTTGACCGATTCGACAAGGGAACGAAGAATAACCTCCTGGTCGTAAGGAGCACCATCAGTCAGGTGGAAGTCCGAAACATGCAGCCAGGTAACCGCACTGGCAAGCTCTCCCGTTATTTTCAGAGCCTCTTGATAGCCTTGAAGGGCTGCTGTTGACTCATTCATGGTTGACTGTATCTTCGCAAGGTTGTTGAGGGTTGCCGCCACATAAGGCAAATAGGTCGAAGGGTTGGCCTTGGCAAGCTCGCGATAGAGGCTCAGCGCTTCCTGATACCCTTTTTCAGCAGAGGTGAAATCGTTTTGGGCAGCATCCACCTGCGCCAAGTTGCCCAGCGTTGCGGCAACATCCGACAGAAAGGCCGACGATTTGCTTCGGGCAAGCTCCCTGTAAATTTCCAGTGCCTCCCGATAGCCACGCCCGGCTGAGGAAAAATCGTTCAGTGCCACTTGCAAACCCGCAAGCTTGCCAAGCGTTTCGGCAACATTTGGCCGGTAACTTTGCGGATTGGTGCGATCCAGCTCTCGATAGTTTTTCAGAGCCTTTATCTCTACCGCTTTTTCACGGAGCAATCGAGCTTTTTCAGCCTCCCCCAGAAAGCTGAAGAGCTCGGCAACAAGAGAGCAGTGTTCAGCTCGCTCCAGATCAAACTGATGATAATATCGATCCATCAGCAATTGCACCGAGGCCATCGTTCCCGGTATCCTGATGGAGAGTCGAAGAAGTTCAAGCACAATCTCATTGGCAATATCAACCGGGTCGCGCCGCTGTTTTTCAGCTTCATCAAGCTGCTGCTGCAACAGCTTCAGGCGAGCTTCAACGGGGCGCAAATTTTCCTGGGCTTGCAACGTTTCAGGCTCTGCATCATCAAAAGTCGCCTGATCGGCATCCGTTGTTTCATCATTAAAAAAGAGGTTCGTGCCTGCCCGCTGACTGTAGAGATCAATAGCCTCAAAGCTGATGCGATGCAATGAAGTGCTGCTGAGCCAGAACAGCAGAGGAATACCAAGCGAAGAGAGAGCTTCACGGCCAAAATTGAGCTGGACGAAAAAATTCGGATCGTGTTCAAGGGCGGCATCAAGACCAGTCAGGATAAGGCCAGCGGTATCAGGATATTTTATTTTGATACGTCGCAACTGCTCCGCAGGATAGAGCCCCTCACCATCCTTGAGCCAGTCGTGGATATGGATGGTTTTACCACTCCCCAGCAGGCGAAACCGAAGTGCTTTATTGAAATCTTGCTGTACAAACTCATCGTTGGTAACAGCAAATAAAAACGCGCCCCGACTGGTTTTCAAAAAAAAACGCTCGGCATTCTTGCTGTTTTCAGCATACTCATTCGGTTCTGCGTTCATACCGCTCATGGTATCAATTTACGTTCCTGCAAAATACTCCGGACAACCGGATGAACATCACACCACACGACATCGTTGTAACCAAGAATACAGAGGCTATAGCGCAAGTCAAGGGTAACACCGGTATTATCAACCGTTTTGGTTTCGCTCAAGGCCAGCTCTGTCAGCGCCTCATAATACTCCGCAACTGAGGTGACAACCTCATTATTCACCCGCTTTTCAGCAATGGTGTTTTGGTAACTGCTCCGAAGTTTGAAAAAACTTTTGGTATAATCAGCCTGGGTGATTCTGGTTCGTCCATGATTAAGCGCATTGTCGGCGGCATCACGAATCATGGTGAACAGGTCACGCAGGCAACCGCCACTGATATCGATAAAGTGATAAACCAGTTCAGGTGGTTCAAAGCACTCTGTTCCAATTCTGCGCGTTATGATGCGACGCAAGACCTCACGCCCCGGGGGATAGGGCTTACCCTGCTTGTCATGCACCTTGACCATCGGCAACTGAAAAACCTGATCAAAATCACCCGTAATAACCGTCGATTTGGAATGGTAGCACAAAGAGACCGGAAAGGTAAAGATAACATGGGTTTGCAGACTGCCGAGAAGGTAGCTGTGATTAAAAAAAAGCTCCTCCGATTTCTCTATGCTCAGCTTGTCGAGATCTTCAAGAATAATAATGAGGCCTTTCTTGCCAATCTCCGGCAATTTGCTCTTGACCTCACGGACAAGATCGTTGCAATGGCCAAGAAGATCCGATAACCGGGGTTCGATGCTCTCGATGATGGTTTTTTTTGTTGAAGCACTCGCATTTGCTGCCGTGCGCATTTTACCAAAAAAACGGGCAAAGAGCGGCACACTCACCTCCGCCTCAAGACCAGCTTCAAGCGAAGCCTCTCCGGTCAACGCCCTGATTTTCTCTATTTCAACCGTGCGGCTCCATTCAGAGACACTTTTGAACAACTGCGGATTAATGCTGATGTTGTACTCAGCAACAACATCAAAAAGCTTTTCAATGGTCATCACAAAGAGTTCTACATAGTTGAGATTCACCAGGTCAAGCTCTTCGCGTATCGAAAAATTCAGCACCATGAAGTCGTTGCTGATCTCCTGTTGCAGTTTATTAAGTTCGGTGCTTTTTCCGCAACCCCGATAACCGGAAAAGAGAATTTGCAGCTTTCCACCCGGATTGTCGAGCAACCGTCTTTTAAGCGACATAACAGGGTTATCGCCACGTCCCTCAAACGCATCAACATAGTAGGAGTCAAGCTCATCACCTTCTAACGCACCGGTAGAGAGTCGCTTATATATTGCAGAAAGATTTCCCATTGCACCTCTTGTTCTGTTAAATTGTAGAGATGAAAATACAAAATATTCCCCCAATCAAAGGCAAAGCAACACACACTTTCGCGTTGTTCAGCATGCCGCCAATGCCGTTGTCGCCATCGTGACATAGAGCCACAAAACAGTCTTCTGTGCTTGATGCCTGACCTCTCTCCCACATCAAAGATCGCCGGTCTTCGTTTCAGACAGCCTCTCCGCTATCACATTCTTCAGACCGAGTAACACCGACAGTGCCGGAGGGAAGGTGGTCGAGATCTGGCTGTAACTTGATCATCTCAATGATTTTACGAGCAGCCTGAACTGGATCCAGACCCGATATATCAACCTGCAGGTCTGCCCGCTTGTACGTTTTGCCAAAGTAACTCATATCACGCTTTATCTCACTCAGATACAATTTCTTCTCTTTGGGTGACAACTCTTTCTCGATCGGAATGGAATCGATATCGTAAAACTTGAGCCTCTCGACAATATTTACCGGCTCGTCGGTAATGGCCACCTTGATGCCACTGCTCTTCTTCAAGGCCTTCAGGTATCCTCCCATCAAACCACTTGGCGGCAATGCAATAACACTCTCCCTGCTCTCAGGACGATTAAGTAAATGAGTCAGAGCTTTTGCTGCTTCGATACGATACCCGTGCATGTTAAAAAATCTGCCCTGCAGACGCTCAATACTGGTTTGAAAAAAGGCTTCAACTTCCACATCGAGATCAAAAAACTTTATCCCGAGCAAGTCGGCCATTATTGCGCCGATGGTTGATTTTCCTACGCAACCGATCCCTGTTAAAAATATTTGCACCGACACCTCCCGCACTTTTGTTAATACTGGCTATTTTTGAATAATTTTTCGGCCAATATAAAAAAGCATTGCCTTTCTCTTTCAGGGGGCCGAGAAAACCATGTAGTCGAAACATTATTTGGTAAACAATATTTTTCTTGGTAAGATATTCTTACTTCATTACTATTTTTGATGTGCATGCCATGTTAGCCAAACTTACCAGCAAGAATCAGTTGACCTTGCCAAAATCTATTATAACCTCAATTCCTGAAACGGATTACTTTGACGTGGAAGTTGAGAATGGTCGCATCATGCTTACACCTGTGCGTATGCAGCAAGCAGAAGCAGTGCGTGCCAAATTAGAAGCTTTGGGTATTAATGATCAGGATGTTCTTGATGCAATACAATGGGCAAGAAAAAGTCAGCCGTGAGCTATCGCATAGTGCTTGATACGAACTGCATTATTTCCGCATTGATATTTTCACGCCAAAAGATGGCATGGTTGCGCTATAGCTGGCAGTCCGGGGCTATCATCCCGTTAGTCAGCAAGGAAACGGCTAATGAACTTTTGAAAGTGTTGGCCTATCCAAAATTCAAGCTCACAAAAACGGAGCGATTGTTCTTACTGGCTGATTTTCTGCCTTACGCTGAAACGGTCACTTCGCTTGATGTGCCACTTGACTTACCTGTAATTCGAGACAAAGCAGATCAAATATTATTAACGTTAGCCGCAGGTGGCAAGGCGGATGCTTTGGTGACTGGTGATAACGACCTGCTTGTTCTTAAGGATGTCTTTAAAAATCCGCCAATTATGTCGCTCAGTGAATTTGAGCAATGGCAAAAAAGCTGAGCTCCGAGGAATATGTTTCCCTATCGATTAAATTCTATCAATAGTAACCAAATAATGGATAACAGCTATGCAGCATACTGTAACGCTTAATATTCCCGAAGTTTTCGAACCCAAGATACA
>CAIOLC010000066.1 GCA_903859055.1 uncultured Chlorobiaceae bacterium
ATCTGCGCCAACGGTTGAGACATAGTACCCGCGTGCCCAAAAGTGCATGCCGGAATAGTTTTTCTTCTGACCAAGGTACATTCGGGCAATATAGATGGCGCTTTTACCCTTGATGAACCCGATCACCTGTGCAACGGAGTATTTTGGTGGGATCGATATCAATATGTGAATGTGATCAGGTTGAAGGTGCCCTTCCAGTATCTTGCACTCTTTCTGCCTGGCAAGACTGTGTAACAGGTCGCCAAGGTATTTCCGTATCCTACCAAACAGAACCTTGCGGCGACATTTTGGGATCCATACTATGTGGTACTTGCAATCCCATTTCGTGTGACATAAACTTTGTTTGTCGTCCATTGAAGCCTCCTTTTCGTGTTCTTCGAGCGGTTCACGTTACGGAGGCTTCTACATATTTCAGGAACTGTCAAACTATTGGGGTCCCCCGGCAGAGCCCTGATCGTGTCCCATAAATTTTGCTGGACACCGTAGAGGTTTTGTTGTACAGTTTTGCCATGATCATATGTGGCCAGACATTTTCACCCGGAACAGTGGAGCATATTCAGCGACTGGTGGACGAGACTCCTGATATAAGTCGGCGCTCTTTATCCAGACGGGTGTGCGAATTGTTGGCTTGGCGTCACCCTGATGGACGTTTTAAAGATATGAGTTGCCGTAAAGCACTATCCAGTTTGCATAAGGCCGGTATCCTGCGAATGCCGGATGCTGTGCAGAATGTGGCTTTTACTCGCCGAGTTACGCAGCAAGAATTTGTTTGTTCTCCCATCGCCTGTTCTCTTCAAGAGCTGGGGAGCGTAACCTTGGTCATGGTTGATAATCGTTTGAGCAACGAGGCCCAAACCTGGAAGTCTCTTATGAAGCTGCATTATCTGGGCGACCGCCTTTTTTGTGCAGGGCTACGCTATCTGGTACATAGTTCGGTGCATGGTTGGTTGGGTGCTCTCGCATTCAGTCCGGCAGCTTTTCGAGTGTCCGCTCGTGATCAGTATATAGGCTGGAATGAGCAAGACCGGCTTGCCAATCTGGATCGAGTAATCGGTAATAGCCGTTTTTTCATTCATCCTGACGTTCGGGTTCCCCATCTTGCCTCCCATGTTTTGGGGAAAGTTTTACATCG
Organism: uncultured Chlorobiaceae bacterium; assembly: GCA_903859055.1. Classification (GTDB taxonomy): domain Bacteria; phylum Bacteroidota; class Chlorobiia; order Chlorobiales; family Chlorobiaceae; genus Chlorobium. Next base: position 1,133 of record CAIOLC010000066.1, read on the forward strand.
CTTGCCGCATGACTGGCAGAGTCGTTATGGAAAAGAGCCTTTGATGGTAGAAACTTTTGTTGAACAAAATCGCTTCACCGGGACCAGCTACCGTGCTGCCAACTGGATTCATGTCGGCACGACTGCGGGTCGAGGCAGACAGGACAGCAAGCATGCTGAAGCGTTACCACCCAAGGAGATGTACGTATATCCGCTCCATCGAAGGTGGCGGGAACTGCTTGGCGGTTCAATCAAAGAGGAAGTATCCCGCTCAAGCGATTGGGCTGAGGAGGAATGGGGTAATGCCTCTTTGGGAGATACTCGTTTGGTACAGCGTTTAATCAGTTTGGGGCGAGATCGCTATGCTCATCCCCAGGCGAATATCCCGCAAACCTGTGGCAGTCGCTCTAAGACCAAGGCCGCCTATCGTTTTTTTGATCATGAGAATGCTACGTTGCAGAATCTGCTTGAACCACATGTTGAAGCAACGACCAAACGTGTCGCCAAAGAAAAAGTGGTGCTGGCCATACAGGATACTACCAGTCTGAACTACGGTACGCATCCTGCGACTGAAGGACTCGGTCCTATAACCAACATTCCAGCCGGCGTAGCTGGCCTGATGCTACACGGCACCCTGGCGGTTAATACCGATGGCACCCCTCTGGGGCTTCTTGCTGCCCAATGTTGGGCACGCGATCCTGCAGAGTTCGGCAAAAAGGCTAAACGCCATAAGCTCCCTATAGAAGAGAAGGAAAGCAACAAATGGCTAATCAGTTTTAAAGCGGCAACAGCGACTGCCGCTGCATGTCCAGATACAACAGTTGTCAGTGTAGGAGATCGCGAAGCTGACATCTATG
>CAIOLC010000067.1 GCA_903859055.1 uncultured Chlorobiaceae bacterium
AGAAGATGAAGTCGGACGAGGCATTCAGGGATCGCATCACAGCAATTGAAGGTATTGATGCAAGGCTTGCTGCGGCCAGGGACGCAGGATTTCAGGTTACCGAAGCAGAAATTAAAGAGGTGCAAAGCGAGTTGACAGACGATGAGTTAGACGCGGTCGCGGGTGGTGCGGTGTATTGTGTTCTTTCCCATTGTGTCCGTTTGACTGGGTCGGTGTTAGTTTGTTGAAAGAGTCCACACCTTCGGTCAACCCCGGTCGTGGGGCTCGTTATTGCCAGGTTACCTTTGCTCTGCCGGAGTGGTCATAAACCGCCCCGGCATCAGGGTTGAACCGTGGCCCCGGTGATGTGAAGATGTTTCAGAACATAGACCCAGTATTTGGTGATGCCGCCTTTGTATGATACCATACCATCCAAACCGCCATGGAGCCAGCGGTGCCATCGGATGACGTACTGCCAAAGTCTCTGGATTGAGGCTTCTCGCTCATAAAGCCGGCGAGCACGTTCCGTCAGGCGATGCAGGCTTACCGCCGAAGGACGGAGCTTGCGGTTTGGATGGATTTGGTAACCAAGGAAGTCAAAGCTTTTCACTGTTCGACCGATGAAGCGCTTCACCGGATGCAGGGCAAGCATTAAGTCGGACAGCACCTCATGGACTTTCCGAACGGCTTTTCGCAAGGCATGCCTTGATGAGGCCAGAATGACAAAATCGTCCATAAACCGGCGGTAGAGAATCCGGCCCTTGCGTTCCCATTCCAGCATGGCTTCGTCCAGCGGGTGCAGATATAGGGCGCCGAGCAGCGGACTGATCGCCCCCCCTGCAACCATCCCTTTTCCTGTCCCCCCTGTATCCGGAAGAGAGAGGTAATCGCTGACCAGTTCGAGCAACCCTTCATCCGCCCCCGCCAAGGGAAGTAATGAAAGGAGCTTCCGATGGTTGATTGAATCGTAGTAGGCGGCTGGCGTGATCAGATTCTCTGGATAGCCTCAAGGGTTCAAACACTGATTTGCTTTAAGGCGATTTCTCTGATTTTAAACTATGCCTTGACTTTTCAAGATATCTTCATAGTTGTTTTGCGATAATGGACAATTGATTAACCCGCTGAATTGATCCTTGTTGATTTTAAGCTGTAATCGCATGGGCCCAAGCAAGCTCTCACCGTATTCTTTGAGCGAAGAACCTCTTGAAAAAAAAGTAAACACTGATGTTTTTTTCCCTTCCTGTGTGTAGTAGATGTATTTGTCATGATTGGCGCCGCTTGTCTCGACAAAACCTTTTTTCACCAACGCTGATTTGATCCTGGATGTTTTAAAATTCACGTCAGCCGAGATATTTAATGAGAAATGCTTTTAATTTGATCGCTTCAGATGTCAAATTTAAATCTTCTTCATCGACGTAATCGGAAACGACAATTGAAGCGGTGTCCCTTAAATCTTTTCTGGCAGCTTCTACATCCTCACCAACACCCATAATTGACCATTTCGGGTGTGTTATCATAACCCATCCATCCTCTTGCAAACAATTGAAAACTTCCCCTTCAATTGTTATCGAGGCGAGACTCTCTGGTGGAGTTGTGAGTGCCTTCCTCATGCCCTTCCCGACGGCGTTCCGGTGAAAGGGTTCCCCTGCAATTCTTGCGTTTAACCAAGCTGTCGTTTTTTCCATACCCTCCCCGTTCATTGTTGTTGTTATCGGATACGTTGCCAAAAATAGCCGAAATCTCCACTAATATCAAAAACAAATCATTCGTCTACGTCCCGTTACATACTAATGCGTCCGTATCCTCAGTTTTCACATGCGGCAAGCTGGCACCCTGCAGGGGCGGGGTCATCTCGCCCCTCTTACCGTCATCACAAAACCACCTGAGAAAAAGAGCAGACTGACAAGAAAAGAACAGCAAAAGATAATTGCCGATCTCAAAGCAACGGTTGCTGCAAATGAGCGAGAGCTGAGCAGGGCAGCAGTGGAAAGACGCTGCCACTCTTTTGCCGTTAACTCTTCCGGTCTGTCTGAAAAAGCTGCTCTGGCACAAACGGAATCACCCTCAAAATGCAGGCGAAGCCATGCTGTTTTAGCCTGCCAGTACCTCAACAATCACAAGCAGGATCGCATTGTGCCAGCCATCGCTCACGCCTCCTGCGCTATGGCCGTAATGGCTGGCCGACCCTCTTCACCAGCTCTCTTTTTCTCCGGTGAAATATCCCGATACCCACGGGTTTCCTTGTTTTCACTCCCCGCGCTGAGCACCGAGGCGCAAATCTCCTTGCTTCTGAAAGCGTCGATATAGGCTTCGAGGTGGTGGGTGAGATTATCCCTGAAAGGAGAACAAAACTCCACCCCCTTTTCGCCAAACTGTTTTGCCCGCAACCGCTTGTTGGCGCACCCGCCGCCGCAGATGGGAAGAACATGGCACTCCCGGCAGTCAGGGTCATTGTAGGCATCAGTGCCGATAGAGTAGCTCGCTTGCAGTGCCGGGTTGGTGATGGGCTCTTCTTCATGAACCGTACCGATAACCATATCAGGCTTGCCCACATCCTCCCAGCATTGATAGAGTTCGCCCTCAGGGCCGACCACAAAACCTTGATGGGTTGTGGCTACACAGATACTGTCGAGATTGCCTGATGGATAAAAGCCTCCTCTGGCCTGGTGGCCACCCTGGCGGTGTGTGTTGAAGGTGAACTCTGTCCACTCCTGCAGGTCGAGGCTGCAATTATGATCGTAGTGGTGATCAATGCTCGTATTAACATGGCCTGCATAAACCGTGAGTTTTTTCCCCTTGAATCGCTCCCGCAGCGCTGCACGCAGGGCAAAGAACTGATCCTGGTTGGTTTTGTCGATATTAACCCGGATAGCGCAGGTGCCCTCATAGTTCGAGTTCATGAGTGCATCCACGTTTGCAAGAATGCGCTGAAAGGTTGGCCCACCTCCGGCAAGCACCCGGCGTGTGTCGTGCACCTCCTCCGGGCCATCAAGTGTAATCTGGATAGAGTTGATCTTGAGGTCGTTGAGGCGGGCAATCTTTTCGCTGTCGAGCAGATAGCCGTTGGTCACCATGCCTGCTCCCTCAAAATCAACACCCAACGCCTTGATCTTTTCGGTAATGTCACAAATGATGTCAAAGGCAAGAAGAGGCTCTCCGCCGTACCAGGCAATGGAGAGATGACGAATATCCTTGTAACTTTTGATGAAGCTGATCAGCCGCTCGACGCTTTCGGGCGACATGGCGTTGGAGTCACTCTGGCTGTGCTCAAAGCAGTAGGGACAGCGAAAGTTGCACTGCAGGGTCGGGCAGAGAGTCAAGCCAAGCCGGGATGTGTCGAAACAGAGTGAGTGCCGCTGGTACTGGCGGGCAAGGAGTAACCTGCTCTCTTCACCACTCTCGACCATCACCTTGTTATGGCGCAACAGTGTCAGAAAATCGCTCTCTCTGGCTGCATCAGGCTCAACATTGTGGTCACGAAAAAGTTCCATGGCCTCATAATGGGCATGGTCGAGTTCAAGAAGCGTGTTGGTGAGGGCGTTGTAGAGAAAACCACCGAATCGCGGAGACTGAAAGAGGGTGTTGTAGCTTGACCAAAGCATATTTTTCCTTTTGTTAACCGTTGAAAAACTGTTTTATATTACTCGGACTTGGTTACTAGGCGTGAGCATGCGATCAGTTTTATTTGCAACTAAAATTGCCTGGTTCGGCATAAAAATACCCCCCAGCCACTTCATCCAGCTCATCGTCATTTAACTCCGCCGACACCTTCTTTATCTCCTCTTCAGTACAATCGAACCCCACACTGCTGGCAAGGGAGAGCCGCCCCTTAACATCCTCAATTGCCAGAACACGCTCTTTGAATTGCTGCGTCCGACTTCATCTTTTCGATGAATGCTTTTGCTGAATCTAATGACATACTATCTCCTTGTTTGAGTTTTATAAGACGTTACTTCATGCTTGAATACTTTCCTTTCTGACAATAAAGTACCCTTGGACAGCAATCGAATCAAGTCATTAATTATCATTTTTTAGCACAACCGCCAGAAGCCGAGTGATGTATAAAATCGCCACAATCTTCTTGAACTGCTCAACTCGGCACCGTTTTTGTGAAGATTCTTTTTTTCGTTACAACCAAGCTCATGAAGGAACTGGAAAGAAGAGGAGGGCTACTTTACCGTATATTTACGGACGACTTTGTCACTCTTGCAACAACAAAACGGATATCTGGCATCATCCCTTCGTCATCCAATAATCCAGCAAGAGTTTTATGGTTGATTGATGTGTGCTTGGTGGCGGCGGTAACGGCAAATAAGAATCCTCACAAAAACTTCACAGAAACAGTGCCGAGTTGAGTTGTTCAAGGGAATTGTGATTATTAAATACAGCACTCGGCTTCTGGCGGTTGTGCCAAAAAAATGATAATTAATGACTTGATTCTCTTCCTGTCCAAGGGTACTTTATTGTCAGAAAGGAAAGTATTCAAGCATGAAGTAACGTCTTATAAAACTCAAACAAGGGGATATCATGTCATTAGATCAAGCAAGAGCGTTCATCGAGAAGATGAAGTCAGACGAGGCATTCAGGGATCGCATCTTGGCAATTGAGGGTGTTGATGCAAGGCTTGCTGCGGCCAGGGAGGCAGGATTTCAGGTTACCGAAGCAGAGGTTAAAGAGGTGCAAAGCGAGTTGACAGACGATGAGTTAGACGCGGCGGCGGGGGGGGGGGAACACATTATGCACATTATGCCCCAATGATTTTCCTTTTAACCTCTATATGGGTTGTGGGTGAAACAATTAAGTTGAAAGAGTCCACACCATCGGTCAACCCCGGTCGTGGGGCACGTTTTTGCCAGGTTACCTTTGCTCTGCCGGAGTGGTCATAAACCGCTCTGGCATCAGGTTTGAACCATGGCCCCGGTGATGTGAAGATGTTTCAGAACATAGACCCAGTATTTGGTGATGCCGCCTTTGTAT
>CAIOLC010000068.1 GCA_903859055.1 uncultured Chlorobiaceae bacterium
CAGCCAATCAGCCGTGACCATATTGGTATTGACTGACTGCACCACATTGGAGCGAGCCTGTTCAAGAATCTGGACAACTCGATCAAAGAGAGTGGCGCCGATTGTCATTTCATCAGCCATCATCGTCTCCTCAGATTGATTTCACTTCAGTTCCTGGAGACAACTGCTTGAAGATTTGATCCACGTTGATTTTGACCGTATCAGATGTAAAGCCAGTATCACGGAACACAACGCGCAAAGGCTTGTACTGTGCCAGCTCTTTGACCAGCTCCTCGCTCACGCCGGTATCGAAGCAGGCAATCAGAGCATTCTCATCGACAAAAAGTACTTCGAACTTCTTTTTCGCCTTCATCCTTCCACCTTCATCCTTAATTTCCGTGACACAGCCGGGAAACAGCTCTCTAATGCGGGCAATATTGCCGTCAGTCAAGTTTGGCGAGCGCATTTTCAGTTTTTCCATAATAAAGCTACATCAAAATTTATTTTTTCACCCTTCACTGTTCACCATTTATTCAAGTTCTTGTTTCAATATTGCGTACCAGTCGAACAACACCCATTACCAAGATGGCCCATTGATTCATGCCTGGTCGCCCCGTACGAGAATCAGCTTTTCCTTTGCCTTTTTTCCGTTCAGGGAGTACCTCTTGAAGAATAAGGTGAGTTACCACGAAAAGCAGGAAAACGGGCACAAGAGGCATAACAGCCTCCTTGATTCCCCTGAGGTTCAAAAGAAGCAGCACAGCAACCCCGAACACCGCAAACCAGAGTTTATAGCCAATCAGGCTGACAGGGAGAAAGCTGAAAATAGCATCCGCACCGGGGGCAATCGAGATGGTTATGGTCAGGATGTAATCAATAAGTAAAGCGCTGCCTGAAATAACTCCCATTTTGGGCGAGAGCAGTTTGCTGGCCACGAGATAACCTCCTCCACCATGCGGAAAGAGTTCAATGATATGAGAATAACTTGCTGAGATAATCAGAATGGTGATTCCTGTTCCTATGGCTACAAAAATTCCGAGTGTAGGATGTCCCTGAAGAGCCTTGAATGCTTCTGCTGGTCCATAACAGGATGAGGAGAGGCCGTCTGAACCGAGCCCCACCCATGCAAGAAAAGCGGAAAGTGCGAGTTGGTGAAAAATGCTGCGTTCACGAAAATCTCTTGCGCCACCCAGAAAAAATGTTTTAACCGATTGTTACTGAATGCTTTGACGTGATGGGAGCGCGATTCCATAAAAACCGTCAGTGTTTTACGGATATTGGTTTCATCATCGACAATCAGGATATTTAGCGATTGCATGGCACTGCCGATATGATATCACGCAGGCGCAATACCCTTTTTTTTGAAACGCGGGCTCTGTGGTTCCAAAATTTTTGTTCCCGCAGGCCGCTATAACGTATAAAATAATTCTTGATCATCACAAAGGCGCTTGCTCATGCAGATGAATGGCGAGCCACACCGCACCTTCGGAAACACTCTGAACCGTGTGGGGTGTGCCTGCGGGCAAAAAAAGATAGTCGCCTGAGCACAAGGTTACCGTCTCTCCTTCAACGACGAGCTGGGCGTTCCCTTGAAGAAGCACTACCCATTCCTCCTGTGATTGCACATACTCGGTTGGCGCGACTTTTGAAGAACTCACGATGCGTTCAATGACGAGGTTCTTGAACGACAGAAGAGATTCAAAGCACTCACCAGAAGAGGGGGGCGCAACGTTGTCAAATAAATTCCCGATCGGCATCTGTTGCTTTTTCTTTCACAATATTATGGATCATGGAATAATTTTTGAGTTCACGCTCACTCCCACTCAATCGTTGCCGGTGGCTTCGAGGAAATGTCGTAAGCCACCCGGTTAATTCCGCGAACTTCGTTGATAATCCTGTTTGAGACTCGGGCAAGAAAATCGTGTGGCAAGGGTGCCCAATCGGCAGTCATGCCGTCGGTTGACTCGACTGCCCGCAGTGCCAGCACGTTTTCGTAGGTGCGCTTGTCGCCCATAACGCCTACCGACTGGACAGGAAGCAGCACCGCAAACGCCTGCCAGACCTGGCTGTAAAGACCGCTGGATTTCAGCTCTTCGATATAGATTTGGTCAGCTTCCCGCAACACTTCAAGCCTCTCTTTGTTGACAGAACCAAGCACTCTGACGGCAAGGCCGGGGCCTGGAAAGGGGTGGCGCATCAGAATATCTTCGGCAATGCCGAGTTCGCGGCCTACTGCACGCACTTCATCCTTGAACAGTTCACGAAGGGGCTCAATCAGCTTCAGCTTCATCCGTTTTGGCAGACCGCCAACATTGTGGTGCGATTTGATGGTCGCTGATGGCCCTTTGATGCTGACACTTTCAATAACATCGGGATAGAGAGTGCCCTGTACCAGAAACTTCTCATGAGCCATCTGCTCTTCAAAGACCTGGATAAAGGTTTTTCCAATGATTTTGCGCTTTTTTTCAGGTGAAGCAACATTTTTCAGCCGTTTCAGGAAGAGATCGGAAGCATCAACCAGAGAGACCCTGAGCCCGAGCGTCGAGAGAAAGCTCATCACCTTTTCAGCCTCATTTTTTCGCAGCAGGCCATTATCGACAAAGACACAGTGCAGTTGTTTGCCGAGCGCCTTGCCTACCAGAACAGCCGCAACGGTCGAGTCAACTCCTCCGCTGATGCCGCAGATAACTGTCTCTTTGCCCGCTTTGTTTCGAATCTCTTCAATCTGGTGGTCGATAAAACTTTTCGATGACCAGTCGGGCGTGATGCCGGCAATATCGAGCAGAAAGTTAGAGAAGAGTTGTTTGCCGTAGAGGGTGTGCTGTACTTCAGGGTGAAACTGCAGGCCATACACTTTCAGAGCGGCTTTGCTGCCGCAGCTTTCAAAGGCGCAGATTTCAGAGTTTTCGCTGCTGGCAGTTGCCCTGAACCCTTCAGGAAGCCGTACCACCTTGTCGCCATGGCTCATCCAGACATCTGAATCGGGAATAGTGTGAAAAAGCAGACTCTCCTTGTCGCCATCACGGGCAACAAGAATTTTAGAGCGTCCGAACTCATGCTTTGATGACGGGGCTACTTCACCTCCAAAATGGTTGGCAATTGCCTGAAGGCCGTAACAGATCCCCAGTATCGGAATGCCAAGCGAAAAGATGCCGCCATCAGGCAGGATGGCCGATTCGTCATAGACACTGGTGGGGCCACCAGAGAGAATAATTGCTTTGGGATGGTGTTCCCTGATTGTTTCGGGTGTGGTGTTATAGGGAAGAATCTCTGAATAGATACCCAGCTCACGGATTCGCCGAGCGATCAACTGGGTGTATTGTGAACCGAAATCCAAAACTAATACCGATTGCATAAAAATGAAAGTTGTGGGTTATATGGTCAGGGTCTCAGGGGAGCTTCTCCTGTTTTGGCTTCAGCTTCGGCTTTGACGCGGCTGCAGGAGCTGGACTTTGTGGTTTGGGAGCGCTGCTGGTGCTCTTGTTGTTTTCCTCTGCAGGCGCGGGTATAACATCCGGGGATGGTGTGGCATGGGTCTGGTAGTATTGAAAGCCCTTCGGAGTGTAATACTCAATGTAGACATCACTTCCCAAAAGGTCAGAAGGGGTGTTGGTCTGGCCCGACATTGGTACGGCAATGACGGTTTCAGGAATATGGAAATATTTGTTTTCCAGTTTCAGCGATTTGTCGTTGTAACAGCGCTTCATAAATCCAGCCCATACCGGCAGTGCAGCCCGTGCTCCCTGACCGTACTCCATAGAGGTGAACTTGATGCGCTCGTCATCAAATCCGGTCCAGACCACCGCGACAAGCTGCGGGGTAAATCCGGCAAACCAGGCATCCCTCATGCTCTGGGTGGTTCCTGTTTTTCCGGCAGCCTCTCCATTAAAGCCATAACGAGCGCGGACTGCGACACCGGTACCCCTGTTAATGACATCTTTCAGCATGGAGACCATGACAAAGTTGGTCGTTGAGTCGATGGCAAAAAGCCGGTTCGGGGTGTATTCTGACAGGATGCGACTATGTTTGTCCTCTACCTTCAGAATAGATATTGGCTCATTCCAGAAGCCGTTGTTGGCAAACGTTGAAAAGGCTCCTGCAAGTTCAAGCGGGCTCACCTCTGCTGTTCCAAGTGCTATTGAGAGGTTCGAGGGCATGGGAGAGGAGATCCCCATTTTTCTTGCATAGCTGATAATTTCGGCTGTTGTCAGGTGCTCGTAGGCAAGCCGTACGGTGACCTGGTTCAGTGAACGGCTTAATGCGGTGCGGAGGGTGGTCATGCCGCCCGAAGAGCCATCGGAGTTCCTTGGCGACCAGATGCCGTTACCACTATTGAGGGCAAGGGGCTGATCAAGCACCTGAAAGTTTGCCGGAAGTCCTTTGTCGATAGCTGTGGTATAGACAAAAGGCTTGAAGGTGGAACCCGGCTGCCGTTTTGCCTGCCAGACATGGTCGAACTGGTATTTATAGTCATCAGAGGAGAATCGGTTGCCTCCAACCCAGGCCTTCACATGGCCGTTTGTGGGGTCGATAGCCACCAGTGCCACCTGAATTCTTGTCTTCTCCTGCAGAAGATCGTTCAGCCACACTTTGTCGGCCTTGAGTCGTGCCATGGCCTGTTGATCCGAAAAACCATTATCCTTCAGCTCTTTAAACCGCTCACTCTCCATGATGATCTGGTTTTTCAGCGACTCCGGCCATCTCCAGGCACGGTCAAATGATGCCTGCAATTCAGCAAGATGTTCTGCGGCAGCCTGCTGGGCATACTGCTGCATACGGCTGTCGAGTGTTGTATGAATCGTCAGCCCATCACGGTAAAGATCAACATTACCAAGCATTGTAGCTGGCTTGACCGTTTGTCGCACATATTCGGTAAAATAGGGAGCCACTCCCTGATGGCTGACCGGTGTGTATTTCAGCACCAGCGGACTTTTTTTGGCTGCGGCGGCCTGCTTTGGCGTTATGAATTCAGCTTTTTCCATCAGAGAGAGAATAAGATTTCTTCTGCTGATGGCACTTGTCGGGTTTCTTGCAGGATTGTAGGCGGTCGGGTTTTTCAGTGTTGCAATAAGTGTGGCGCTCTCAGGCAAGGTCAAAAGATATGCCGGTTTGCCAAAATAGGTATGCGCTGCCGCCTCTACTCCATAAGCTCCTGAGCCAAAATAGACGGTATTGAGATAGAGCGCCAGAATTTCATCTTTCGTATAGGTTTTTTCCAGCTCAATAGCCGTTGCAAACTCCTTTATTTTTCTCAGAACAGTACGTTCCTGGGTGAGATAAAGGTTTTTTGCAAGCTGCTGGGTGATGGTGCTTGCCCCTTGCCAGCGACTGCGCATTTTGATAACATTTTCTCCCATGGCCAGCACCAGCCGTCGAACATCAACACCCCAGTGGCTATAAAAGGCCAGATCTTCCGTCGCAATGAGCGCGTATCGGGTAGAGCGTGGAATTGATTTCAGGGGAATAAAGGTGCGGTTTTTCAGAAAAAATTTATGCAGGAGCACTCCATCCTCAGAATAGACAAGAGAGGCCAGGTCAGGATTGGGATTCTCAAGCTCTTCAAGGCTTGGGAGCCCCATAAAAGTTTTCGCTGCATAGCCATCCGCCGACGTTACCAGCGTCAGGGCAATGAGTGATGCAAAGAGAAAGAGTTGCGTTTTCGTAAATAATATTTTCCTCACAGTAGTGCTGAATTCTTAAGGTTGAGAGCTGTAATAGTGCTCTGCAAATTTAAAATGCTTGATCAGTTCACCGGCAAATTGAGCAGTCTCTTCGAGCATGGGCAGGTGACCAAGTTCCATGAATTTTGCCAGGTTGGTCGGCGCTGATGAGATGGTTTTTCGTCTTTCATAGAGGGTAACAGTGCCTTCAGGCGGAATCGTGTTATCAGCCATTCCAACACAGCAGAGCAGGGGAGAGGCGATAGCGAGCACATGTCGGGTATACGCTCTCAGCACCTCCCGGTCAATCGAAAATCGACCAACAGCATTTGTCGCGGCCTTGTCAGATTGGGTAAAGTCCTCAATCAGCACCTCCTGATATTCTCGCGAAATCTCTTTTGTGGCCGCCCGTTTGATAAACATGCTCCGTAATGGTTCCGCCAAAAAAATAGTGCGAAAATTGAGGGAGAGATCAATCAATCCACCAAGCATCATCAGGCCGAATGAGGTCATGAAGGTCTCTTCAAAAATTCCACAGGCAATGATGGTGGCCGAAATCAGGGCTCCGGGATATCGAAGGCAGAGTTCGGTGGCGACCATTCCTCCCATTGAGTGGCCAACGATATGCAACTTTCTTGAACTGTTGAGTCCGAGATGTTCAATCAGCCCGCTTGCCTCATCAGAAAATCCCTGAATCGTGTAAGTTGGAGCATATCCTTTGATGATTGTTTTTCCAGTGCCACTCTGATCATAAGTGATACAGCGATACTCAGTCGAGAGCGCCTGAACCACCGGCTTCCAGTAACGGGATGATATTGCCCAACCATTGACAAACAGTATTGCCGGCTTTTTTCGTCCTGAAGGATCGCTCTCTGCCGTATCTTCATAAAAGAGCTTGCAGCGGGGTAAGGCTAAATAACTCATGAGAAATTTCTGAATGGGTTTCTTGCTGAAACTATGGGAACAATATAAAACATATAATAACTTTTCTTCAGTCTTCCAGAACCTTGGGGAAGAGAGGAGGTTTTGCGACTCTGTTGCTCAATTGCTACATTGTCTCCCTGACAAGGCAAAGAGAATTTTTAACCTTCACTCATCATGAGTAATACCCTGCTGGCACCCCTCTCTTTTCTTGTGGAGTTTATTCTCCATATCGACAAACATCTTCAGCTTCTGGCTTCGGAATATGGTCTCTGGCTTTATGGCATTCTGTTTGTCATCATTTTTTGTGAAACAGGATTGGTTGTTACACCGTTTCTGCCGGGAGATTCACTTCTTTTTGCAGCAGGATCATTAGCCTCCATGCCAGGCTCTTCGCTTGATCCACATCTGCTTTTTCTCCTCTTTTTTGTTGCGGCGGTGCTGGGTGATACTCTTAACTACCAGATTGGTCACAAGCTTGGCCCCAAGGTATTTCAGTACGAGAATTCCCGTTTTTTTCATACAGAGCATCTTGTCAAGACCAATGCCTTTTTTGCAAAATATGGAGGCAAGACCATCATCATCGCCCGCTTTGTGCCAATTATCAGAACATTTGCTCCGTTTGTTGCCGGTATTGGCGCCATGGCCTATCGTAATTTTATTGCATTTAATATTGTGGGTGCCTTGCTTTGGGTTGGCCTTTTCAACTACAGTGGCTATCTCTTTGGGCAACTGCCTTTTGTGCAGCAGAACTTCAAGTTGCTGATCTTTGCAATTATTCTGGTTTCTCTTATGCCACCAGTACTTGAGTATCTGAAGCACCGGCTTGGTCGGAGGTAGGTTGTTCAAAAGTGTTTGCAGATTGTTGATAACTTGTTGACACATCGATTGATGCCTGATTAATTTTTTTCTGAATGCCTCTTTTCTTGTGGAGCTGTTGTCTTTTAAGTTGATATATTTAGAAGTTTTATGGCAAATTTTTCGCTTATTGCTCTTTTTTGTGCTTCACAGTTTCAATGATCTGCTGTTTTCTGGTTATTAACAGGGTAAATGTGGATAACTACCCATCAAGGAAGAAGATGAGGGTGAACGGGGTTTAGAAAATGGAGAGAAAGAATTTTATTCCTGAAAAAAGATTACTAAAGAGTCGAGAGTTTTTTTTATAATCACTACCTTTTTCCAAGTACTTCGGCGTATAGCGCAGCCTGGTAGCGCACTTCCTTGGGGTGGAAGGGGTCGTGGGTTCGAATCCCGCTACGCCGACTCTCTTACCCGCATGTTTAATCCATTCTGTTCTGTATATTTTGTCCATGAATACATTGGAAAAATTACAGATCCTGTCAGGTGCCGCCCGTTACGATGCCTCCTGTGCTTCAAGCGGGAGCAAGCGTGAATCCTCTTCCTGTAGTCATGGAAATGCCTCTCAGAGCGGAATCTGCCACTCATGGGCCGATGATGGTCGCTGCATCTCTCTGCTGAAAATTCTGCTCTCTAATGATTGCCGATACGACTGCGCCTATTGTGTCAATCGCTGCTCCAATTTTGTTCAGCGAGCTTCATTTACGGCACGGGAGGTTGTCGATCTTACCCTTGGGTTCTATCGCCGCAACTACATCGAGGGGCTTTTTTTAAGTTCTGCCGTGTTGCAGAGTCCCGATGTTACCATGGAACGTATGGTCAGGGTTGTGGAGGCCTTGAGAAGGGAAGAGCAGTTTGGTGGCTATATTCATCTGAAAATCATTCCCGGGTGCAGCAGTGAACTTGTTCGGAAAGCTGGACTGTATGCCGATCGCATCAGTGTCAATATAGAGCTTCCGTCACAAGCCTCCCTTCAGCGACTTGCCCCCCAAAAAGAGAGAGCGGCTATTCTGGAGCCTATGGCACTTATTGGTCGGGAGATAGCCTCAAGTCTGGTTGAGCGTCACGTGAACCGCAAGGCACCACGGTTTGCCCCTGCGGGTCAGAGTACCCAGATGATTATTGGTGCCAGTCCCGAAAATGATTTTCAGATTCTGCGTCTCTCTCAGGGGTTGTATAAAAAAATGAATCTCAAGCGGGTTTACTACTCGGCTTATGTGCCGGTCAGTGATGATAATCGTCTTCCTGTTCTTGCATCTCCCCCTCTTCTGCGCGAGCATCGTCTCTACCAGGCCGATTGGCTTCTGCGCTTTTACGGCTTTTCAGCCGAAGAGATACTTTCTGACGATCTTCCCTTTCTGGATGAAACCTTTGATCCCAAAACGGCATGGGCTCTTCGTCATCCGGAATTTTTTCCTGTTGAGATCAACCGTGCCGACTATGCCACGTTGTTGCGTGTTCCTGGTATTGGTGTTACCTCTGCCAAACGCATTATTGCGGCTCGTCGTTTTTCGGCGATTACCCCGGAAGGGATGAAAAAAATTGGTGTGGTGATGAAACGGGCGAAATACTTTATTACCAGTTCGGGTCGGACGTTTGACAAGCTTGACCGGACTCCAGCATTTATCCGTCAGCAACTTCTTCCTGGCGAACCTATCGTTGTACAACATTCCCGACAGCTTGTTCTTCCGGGTCTTTACCTCTCACAACCATGAAGCGATATCTCTACGATGGCACGTCGGAGGCTCTCTTTTCGGCAATTTCATGGATTCTTGAAGAGGAGGCTGAACCTGAAAAAGTTCTGCTTGCAGAGCAGGGGTTGACCCTGTTTGATGAGGGCTTCTTTATCAACACCAATACTGCCAAGGCCGAATCGCTTTTTCAGCGTCTTCGCCTGCGTGCTCCTGATGCGGCTTCTACTATCTACCTGTTCATGCTGGCCGAGCAGAGGGGGATGGAGAGCAGCCTGCTCAGCTATGTTTCGCTTGCTTTTGCTCATGGTGACAGGGTTAACGGTTACCTGACGCACCCGGCGGTGCGGGATATCGTCTCCATTGCAAAGAGAGCCGGGCGAGAGCTGCATCGTATGAAAGGGCTTCTCAGGTTTGAAGAGCTTCAGGATGGTGCATATCTTGCCAAAATGGAGCCTGACCATAACATTATTCAACCGCTTGCCTCCTGGTTTCGAACCAGACTGAGAGCACAAAACTGGTTTCTTTATGATGTGAAGCGTTGCACGGCAGCACAGTGGGGTAATGGTAAGCTTCAGTTCGGTACAATTGATCAGTTTATTCTTCCAGCTCTCTCTGAGGATGAAAAGAGAGTGCAGCTTCTATGGCAGACATTTTTCAAAACCATTGCACTTCCAGACCGTAAAAACCCGGGATTGCAAAAATCAAACATGCCGATGAAATACTGGAAGTACCTGACCGAAAAGCAGGATAAGGCGATGATTTGACGTAAAATACTTTTTTTCAGGAGCCGTTTTGCAGTACTCGTGTTGAGTTCTTAAAAAAGTCTAAAAAGAAATTTTGTTGCTCTCTGTAAAATTTCTTACTTTTGGACGCGTTTACTGGTTGGATAGGTTGTTAAAAAACTTATCAGGAAGTTCTATCGGTACCACCTGCTGACAAGGCGGTGGAGACGCAAACAGGGATATCATCTTAAGTCATAATCATCCATGTAAACGGGAAAGTTATATGAAGACCTCATTTCAGGTATCTGCTTTGGTAGTCGCGTTTTTCTGTACAGCCCCCCAGCTTCTCAATGCGGCTCCAGAGCCTGCAAGAGCCGAGCTGCGTGCCAAGTATGATCTTGTTCAGGGAAAGAAAGTATACGAAAATACATGTGCGGCCTGCCATAGCAGCGGAGTCATGGAGGCACCGGTGTTTTGCGATATTGCGGCATGGAAGCCAAGAATTGCCAATGGAATGGAGGTTTTGGTGAAGCACGCAACTGATGGTTTTAATAACATGCCGTCAAAGGGTGGTCTTGAAACTCTGACCGTAGCCGAAAGTGCTAATGCCGTAGCCTATATGGTCGATCAGTGTTTGACTCATTAAGTTGATTGTTTGCCAAGGGAGGCGGGTTGGAGGGTTACCTGTGCTGATGACACGGGAGCCGGTTTTTTCTGCTGCCTGTTGTTTTTGGTAATTGTTTTGGTTTATTTGGAAGTTGATTACATACTTATTGGTTATAGTTCATCACAATTTATTTAAATAATGACGAGCAAAACAAAGGAGAGCGTTATGAGTGTCAGAAAAAATATTCTTTTAGCAGCAAGTTGTATCGGGATCATGGCAGTGACGGCACCGAAAGAGGGTGCAGCGGTTCCTGCCTATGCAAGGCAGGTAGGAATGTCCTGTACGGCTTGCCACTTCCAGAGGTACCCGCAGCTCACCCCATTTGGACGGGCATTCAAGTCAAACGGATACTCCCAGAAGGGAAAACAGTATACGATTGAGGATACCAACCTCTCACTGCCAACATCGCTTAATGCTTCGCTTGTTTCCAAGTTCAGGTTTCAGAAGACCAATGGTACCGACAACGCAGATCCACTCAACATGGGCGAGTTGCAGGTGCCTGATGAGGCCATTCTTTACCTCGGTGGAAGGGTTGGAAAAAATATTGGTTTCCAGGCTGAAATCTCCCTTGGCGGCACGGCTGCTTTGACTGGTTTCAAGATGCCTTTTGTCTTCCCTGTGGACAAGGATTATACCGTCAGTGTCATACCATTCATCACAGATGCCCAGGGGCCTGCTTATGGATTTGAGCTTTTGAGCACAGGTGCTGTTGAGTATGCCCGTCCTTTTGAGCATATTGATGAGACATCTGCCCAGCAGTATCTCAGAAAAGATGCCGACAATGCTGCGACAGGTGTTACTGTGGTGGCGTTCCACAAGTACGGTTATTTAAGTTATACTCCTTACGTTGTCGGCTTCGCAACCGCTGCGCCGCGCAAATTTATGAGCTATGTGAGGGGTGTCGTTATTCCTGACAAGATTCACAATTTTGATGTTGCTGCCGGCTTCCAGCTTTGGAAAGGTGACTCCAAGACTGATATTGGTGCGGCTCCGACGTTGAATAGTATTGATGCATGGGCTCTTGACGCGCAGGCGCAAGGCAAGTATGGTGATTACCCTCTTGGTGTTTATCTCTCTTATGGCAGCGCTGCTGGTGCGGGTGCAACCGGCAATCTGTTCAACGCAGAGCCTAACAGCAAGACGGCATTTGCCATTGCTACAGAACTGGGACTTGTTCCATCGAAGTTCTCTGTTGGATTGGGTTACAGGGCTGCTAATAATGGACTTGGTGGCAGTGATTCTGAAAATGCCTTTACCTTGGGCGGAAACTATCATGTCGCCAAGAATGTCACGTTCCAGTTGAATCACAGCTTCTACTCTTATGGAGCAGATGCCAAAGCAGCACTTCCTGCCGGAGCGGGTGACCAGAAGACCACGTTTGTTATGTTCAGTGCTTTCTGAGGTCGAAAGTATGCAGTGCAATGGCTGAGTGAAAAATCTTGGCCATTGGGCTGAAAGGATTGCAAAAAAAGAGGCCGGTTTACACCTTTCACAGGGTAAACCGGCCTCTTTTTCTTGTTCTCAGCCACAAGCCATCAGTTGGTGGCTTGTGGCTCTGCTTATTTGCCCTTCTTGCCAGTCAGCGTCTCGTGAATGGCCGCAGCGGCAGTTCGTCCTGCGCCCATAGCCAGAATAACTGTCGCACCACCGGTTACAATGTCTCCACCGGCATAGACATTTTCCTTTGAGGTGGCCATGGTGTTGATATCAACAACAATGGTATCGCGTTTGCTGACGTTGATATCAGGAGTTGTCTGCTTGATAAGCGGGTTTGAGCCATTGCCGATGGAGATGACGGCCATGTCAATCGGGAGAACAAACTCGGAATCTTTGATGGGTACAGGACGGCGTCTTCCAGAATCGTCCGGCTCCCCAAGCTCCATTTTGAGACATTTTGCGCCAGTAAGCCACTGTTGATCATTTCCTAAAAATTCCAGCGGATTCATGAGCATGAGGAATTCCACTCCCTCCTCCTGTGCGTGATGAACCTCCTCTTTTCGAGCGGGCATCTCCGCTTCAGAACGACGGTAAATAATATAGGCGTGTTCGGCGCCAAGTCGTTTGGCGGTACGGACAGCATCCATGGCGGTATTTCCTCCGCCAAAGACAGCCACATTTTTGCCCGCGCAGTTGAATACCGGAGTATCACTTTGTGGAAAATCGTATGATTTCATCAGGTTTACCCTGGTTAAAAACTCATTGGCCGAGTAGACACCAACCAGATTCTCCCCAGGAATGCCCATAAACCAGGGTAGGCCAGCACCGACCCCAATAAAGAGAGCATCAAAACCCTCCTCTTCGAGAAGTTCATCAACGGTGACAGAGCGTCCGGCAACAGCATTGGGCACAAAGGTGATGCCAAGCTTTTTCATCCCCTCAATTTCAGTTTGCACAATGGCTTTTGGAAGACGGAATTCTGGAATGCCGTACATCAGAACCCCCCCTAGTTCATGCAGTGCCTCAAAAACGGTCACTGAATGGCCAAGTTGGGCGAGGTCATTGGCACAGCTCAGGCCAGCAGGGCCACTGCCGATGATGGCAACTTTTTTGCCTGTCGATGCCTGTACAACGGGCAGGTCAATATTTCCGGATTCTCGTTCATAGTCAGCCGCAAATCGTTCAAGGTTACCGATAGCAACCGAGTCGCGTTTTTTTGTCAGCACGCACACTTTTTCACATTGATCTTCCTGGGGACAGACCCTTCCGCAGACTGCCGGAAGAACATTATCCTCCTTGATTTTTTTCGCAGCGCCAAGAAAATTGCCATCAGCAATCATCTTGATAAACTGGTCAATTTTGATGTTGACCGGGCAACCCTTGATACAGGCAGGCTCTTTACACTGTATACATCGCAACGCCTCCTTCTGTGCCAGTTCGGGCGTATAGCCCAGGTTGACCTCTCTGAAATTTTTGTTCCTGACGTTCGGCTCCTGTGCAGGCATGACCTGGCGAGGTATGGCGAGGCGCTCTTTGGTCGTTATCGATTGTTGCTCCATAGTGATCTGTCTTTAAAAAAAGAGAGTTGATTTGTGCGAAAAAAGCTCTGCCCACAAACAAGGAGGGCATAAACGTTATGATGATGGCGTTTTAATGCCAGGAGTTGCTTATACCTGCTTCTGGAGGTTGCATTTGTGGGCATAGGCTTCTGCCGATTGTTTCTCTTCAGACAGATAGATCCTGTTGCGGTCGGTCAGATTTTTAAAGTCGACCTGGTGTGCATCAAACTCAGGCCCGTCAACGCAGGCAAATTTGATTTCGTTGTTGACCGTCACCCTGCACCCTCCGCACATACCGGTGCCATCAACCATAATCGGGTTCAGACTGACCACGGTCTGGATATTGTACGGGCGGGTAACCTCGGCAATAGCTTTCATCATCGGGATTGGTCCGATTGCAAGCACATAGTCAATTTTTTTACCGGAGTCAATCAGTTCCTGAAGCTTCTGGGTGACAAAGCCATGAAAACCATAAGAACCATCATCCGTGGTGATATAGGCTTCATCACTGACAACACTCATCTCATTCTCAAGGATAACAAGCTCTTTGGAACGGGCACCGTTAATGGTAATCACGTAGTTGCCAGCCTCTTTCAAAGCCACAGCGGTTGGATAGGCGATTGCAGCGCCAACTCCTCCACCGATGCTCACCGCCGTGCCAAAGTTCTCAATGTGTGATGGTGCTCCAAGTGGACCGACAATGTCATTGATGGTGTCGCCAGCCTCCTTCCCGTTTAACTCCTTTGTTGATTTACCCATTCCCTGAACAATAATGGTGATTGTCCCTTTTTCTGGATCAGAGCCTGCAATGGTCAATGGAACACGTTCGCCGGTCTGGCCAACTCTGATCATGACAAATTGACCAGCTTTTCTCTTTTTGGCAATACGAGGAGCCTCAATTTCAATTTTTTTGATATTTTCAGCTAAAAATTGTGCGGAAACAATTTTATACATTGGTTCTTCGATTTCGTATGATGATGGAGACTCGCTGGATTTTATGGTAAGGCGAAAACTTACCATGATAAGTAAATTATCGTCAAATAAAAAATTGACGATAAAAGTGAGGCGCAGGCTGTTGGTAACTTTTTACAATTGATCTCATGCATTCCTAAAGTTTATCCCATGGTTTTTATTGCCGATTATGGCGCAGGGAATCTTCGTTCGGTGGTTAAGGCGTTCGAGTATCTTGGTGTCAAGGCTGTTGTCAGCAGCGATCCGTCGAAGCTGACCGGTTACACAAAAGTGATTCTTCCCGGAGTTGGCGCGTTCGGGCAGGCTATTGAGTCTCTCAATGGCTCGGGTTTTACCGAAGCGATACTGGAGCACGTGGATAAGGGAGGGCAACTCCTTGGAATATGTCTTGGTATGCAGTTGTTACTGACAGACAGTGTGGAGATGGGTGCATGGAAAGGGATGGATCTGATTCCTGGAAAGGTGCGCCATTTTAAAAGTGACACCGATAAAATTCCTCAGATAGGATGGAACTCTGTTGACCAGCAGAAGGAGTGCCTCTTGCTCAGGGGAATTCCAGACCACTCATTTTTTTATTTTGTACACTCCTACTACTGTGAGCCGGAAGCGGCAGATGCTGTTGCCGCAACAACCTGGTTTGCCGGAAAAAACTTTTGCTCGGCCATTGAAAAAAATGGTATTTTTGCTGTTCAGTTTCATCCTGAAAAGAGTTCCGATGCAGGGCTGCAGGTTCTCAAAAATTTTGCCGGATGTTAAAACCGTTTTTTGTTATTTATTTATCATGTTGATTATTCCTGCTATTGACATCAAGGAGGGGAAGTGTGTCCGGCTGACGAGAGGTGATTTCAGCCAGAAAAAGATATACCTTGATAACCCCTCTGATATGGCCATTATCTGGCGAAAGCAGAATGCCAAGATGCTCCATATTGTAGACCTGGATGCTGCGCTTACTGGAGAGATGGTCAATTTTGAAAAGATCAGGGAAATTGTAACTCTCCTCGATATTCCTGTACAGGTGGGCGGCGGTATACGCTCGGTTGATGCCGTCAAAAGATATCTTGATATTGGAGTTGGACGGGTTGTCATTGGCTCTGCAGCCGTGACGAACCCCAAGCTGATTGAAGAGCTCTTGAAAATATACCGCTCATCACAGATTGTTGTTGGTATTGATGCTGAAAACGGTATTCCGAAGATCAAAGGGTGGACGGAGAGCACTCAATTGAAAGATTACGATCTGGCATTGCAGATGAAGGAGATGGGAATAGAGCGGGTGATTTATACCGATATCTCCTGTGATGGCATGATGCAGGGGTTCGGGTATGAGAGCACCCGAAGATTTGCAGAAATGGCTGGCATGAAAATTACCGCTTCGGGTGGCGTGACCAATATCGAAGATTTAAAAAAGCTTCATGAACTTCGTCCTTATGGTGTTGATTCGGTCATTGTGGGCAAAGCTCTCTATGAATGCAATTTCCCTTGTCAGGAACTCTGGTGTAGTTTTGAGGAGGAGATGACTCTCGATCACAATTTTTCGACGGCGCGAAAAAAATAACGATGCGTGATGTATCATTGCAACAGCAGGTTGAGGCCCTTGTTTTTGCTTCAGAAGAGGCAGTTACCCTTCAGACCATCAGGCTTGTTACGGGTAGAGAGCTTGATTCTCGCCAGCTTCAGGGTATTGTTGACGCACTGAATGCAGAGTATGTTGCGACAGGCAGAAGCTTCCAGATTCATCGTCTTGCCGGGGGGTACCGTTTTCTTGCGCGAGCTGAATTCAGTGATCTCCTTAAAAAACTTCTTGCCCCGAAAGTTCGCAAAAGGCTTTCGCCAACACTTCTTGAAGTTCTTGCTGTTATTGCCTACCAGCAGCCAGTGACACGGGGGGAGATTCAGCAAGTTCGAGGTGTCAGTCCGGATTATGCTCTTGACCGCCTTTTGCTTCGGGGCTTTATAGAGGTTCGTGGACGCAGGGATTCTCCCGGCAAACCCCTCCAATATGGCACCACTTCTGAATTTCTTGATCTTTTTCACCTCTCATCATTAAAAGAGCTTCCAAAACTTCGCGAGATAAAGGAGATTCTTCAGGAGCAGGAAGAGCAGGAGTATCTTGCCCGATCGGAGGGTAGCGTGGCAGCTTTATCGGATAATAATCAGGACGAAACGATTGAAACCAATGAAACAGGGCAATAAAGAGGATGAGGTCAGAATTAACCGCTATCTGGCATCATGCGGTATCGCATCACGAAGGGCGGCTGATCAACTGGTTCTTGATGGGCGAGTTATGGTGAATGGTCAGGTAATTACGACTCCGGGAATTAAGGTCAGCCCCTCTCGTGACGAAGTTATTGTTGACGGAGAGCGTTTTGCCCAGCCAGAGCATCGCAAGGTGTATATCCTCTTCAACAAACCAAGGAACGTTATTACAACGAACAGTGATGAAAAGCAGCGAGAAATGGTGCTTGATTTTATTGATGTCAAGGAGCGTGTTTTTCCTGTAGGACGACTCGACCGTAAAACCACAGGCGTTATTTTATTGACGAATGACGGAACTCTTGCCCATAAATTAATGCATCCTTCGTCAAATGTGAAAAAAGAGTATATTGCGGAGCTATCAGAAAAGTTTACGCCAAATCTTCTGGCTCAACTGACAGGAGGTATGCGTTTGAAGGATACCGGGGAAAAAGTCAGCCCCTGCAGGGCAAAAATACTTGATGAAGGGATGCAGGTGCTGGTGAGCATTCACGAAGGAAAGAACCACCAGGTGAGAAGAATGTTCGAAACCCTCGGCTTTGAGGTGAAACGGCTGGAGAGAGTTGCCTATGCAGGTCTCCTGGCCGGAGAGCTCCGGCGGGGCGAATGGCGATACCTGAGCCGCAACGAGGTTCAGGAGCTCTACAAGTTAACGGAGAGCCCATAAGCTGTCAGCCGGTTTTGTCAATGAACAAAACCCTTAAGGCTATGAGTCACACCCTCTTGTTGTTGAAACGTCATGATTTTATGTCACTCATGACGTTTTTTTTGATTTTCATGGTACCCTCTTTTTTTTCCTCTTCTGTGATCAGGGCAGAAAACAATGAAGAGGAGAGTGTCCAGGCTCTTCTTGATAATGCTGAGTCCTCCGCAAATATTGAGCGGTTGATTGAGTTGACGGAAGAGTTGAAAAAAAATAAAATCCCCCTTAATGAGGCTGGCGCAGAGGAGCTCCGGCAGTTACCCTGGCTCAACGCTTCCGATGCCCAGGCTCTTCTTCGGTATCGAAGGGAGAGAGGGCCAATTTACTCTCTCCAGGTGCTTCAAACCATTATCGGCAAGGAGAAAGCGGCAAATATTACCCCTTATATCCGTTATAAAAAAGAGCCCCGGCTCCGAAAATCTGCTCTCACAAAGAGGGTAGAGATGGAGGGTTCGCTCTACAGTCGTCTCTTTCTGGAGACCACTCCGCGAAAAGGTATTCTGAACGGAAAATATAGCGGAGAGAACTTTAAACTGTACCATCGTGCCGAGTTTTCTGTGCCCCATGTGTCGGCCAGCCTGATTCAGGAAAAGGATATCGGAGAGCCGGATATTGCCGATTTTACCTCACTGAGCTTTCATTGTTATGATCTTGGGTATCTTAAAAGTGGTGTGCTTGGAAACTATAAGCTGAATTTTGGTCAGGGGCTGCTTCTTGGTCAGGGGCGCTTCCTTTCCAAAGGGAGCGATCCCTCTGCGGGCGTCCGGCTCTCTTCAAAGCAGTTATTGCCTTACACCTCCAGCTCTGAATCCGGTTTTTTTCAAGGTATCGCCACAACAGTGAAGCTTGATCCATTTGATGTTACGGCGTTTTATTCTGCCAGCCATCTTGATGCTGTTATCAATAATTCAGGGATGATAACCAGTTTTGGCACATCCGGTTATCATCGTACCGAGTTAGAGATTGGGCGGAAAGATAATGTTACTGAAACGGTCAGGGGGGCCAGTCTCCTCTATCATTATCAGGCAGCTCTCTTCAGTGGCAGAGCAGGGGCAAGCGTGCTCTCCTTCAACTATCCAAACCCTTATGATGCGCTTGATCCTGAAGCTGCCTTGAGCAGCATCTCTGCTGGCACGCTTTACGGTATAGAGACAGAGCTCTCTACGGGCAAGGCAAGCCTTTTTACCGAGATGGCATTTTCAGAGCACCCAAAAGATGTTTCATGGATTGCCGGAGCTGAATGCGAAGTTTTGCCAGGCATCAGCGGAGTTGTAGCAAGAAGAGTTTACGGGGTTCATTATTTTTCACCTTTTGCGGGAGCCTTTGCCGAAAGGGGAGATGGAGCCTCGAATGAAGAGGGATATTACGTTGGTGTGAATGCAAAGGTAAACGATCGGCTTCAGGTTGGTGCCTATTATGACCAGTTCACCTTTCCGGTGTTGGGCAGCCACTGCCCATATCCCTCTGACGGCAATGATGCGCGACTTTTCATGAACTGGAAACAATTTTCATGGTTGGCGTGGAGCCTTCAGCTTCAGCACAAATATAAGGAGGAGCAAAAAAATCAGGGCACTTCAACTCTTGCTCTCTGGATGCCACTTCCTCTCGTTACCAATCGTCTTCAACTTGATTGCGATCTGGCAGTGTCCGCTCACGTCCGCTTGAGAAGCAGGGGAGAGGTGAAACATGTGGTCAAAAAATATCTTGCCGGAGATCAACTCTTTAATGGAAGTATGGTGTACCAGCAGGTTGGGTACAATGCCGGGAGCTATGGCTTGAAAGGGCGTTTCACGCTTTTCAACACCACCGATTACGATGCGGCGATCTATGCCTATGAAGATGATCTTCCCTTGACCTCAAGTCTTGGAGTGTATGACGGGCGTGGCAAGTCACTTTTTCTTTTAGCAACATGGCAGGTGATGAAACAGATGAAACTCGGTGCGCGATTTGAAACAACCTGGTACGATGATCGTTTGGTGTACAGCAGTGGCAATGATGAGCGGGCAACCAATGCGCCCGGTTCATTCCATCTTGGCTGTATGCTCTCGTTCTGAGCTCATAAGGCGTTGTTCTCTTTATTGGCAGCTCTTGTCAGCCGGTCACGGATTGCTCTGCCAAGTCCCTGATATGATGGTAGTTCGCAGTAGATAACATGAATGCCTTCGGTATCACAGCGGCGGAAAAAGCTGAAGAGCTCCCTGCCATACTCTTCGAGACTTTCGCAGATCTTGATCAGTGCAATACCCTGTGGAGGTGCCGAAAGGCCGATATAGGCTGACGGTGCTTCTCCTATAATCATCTTTTCGTGAGCATGGCAAAGGATAATGGCAGCCTTGGGGGCATAATGCGGGTACTTCAGCCCGGGGCTTTTCGGGGGAGCCCCTTTATCGGTGGCTGCCGGTGTTGTAATGGCTGGAACAATGGCCTGTAATTGTTCCAGGGTTATAGCACCAGCTCTCAGCAGGAGAGGATTTGGCCCGAAACAGTCAACAATGGTGGACTCCAGTCCGATAGCGCTTGGGGTGCCACACAGCACGCAGTCAATTTTGCCGTCAAGATCCTCATAGACTGCCTCCCAACTGGTGGCACTGGGTAGACCCGAAAGATTTGCCGAGGGGGCTGCTACCGGGCAGTGAGAGAGGCGGAGAAACTCCCGGGCGATTGGATTGACCGGGCATCGGATTCCAACGGTTTGCAGGCCTGCGGTGACGGTATCGGGCACACACCGATTTTTTTTCAGGACCAGCGTCAGCGGCCCCGGGAAAAAGAGTTCAATCAGCTTTTGTGCATCTGAATTAATCTCATCGGCCACATCAGCGAGTTGCTCGACACTGTAAATATGAACAATGAGAGGGTTATCTCCCGGACGCCCCTTTGCCTGAAAAATCTGTTTGATTGCCTGAGGATGGCAGATTCCGGCTCCAAGGCCGTAAACGGTTTCAGTTGGAAAGGCCACAACTCCGCCCGAGTTGAGAATTGCTGCGGCCTTTTCGGCTGAATTGGTGAGAGTGGTCTGCATGAAAAAGTAGAGTGGTGGTGATGACGCTTATTGAAAGAGGAAGGTGCAGAGTACACCGACGCTTGCGCTGACCAGCGGTATCGAAAGATTGTCATCAATTTTGAAGTCGCCGATACGCACCATAAACGCCTCTGTTATGGTTGCGGCAATCGACATGGCAATACCGACGAACACATTGAGACCCGGTACTACGGTAATGATCCATAACGCAGAGATAAAAAACGCAAAACTTCCTTCCAGGCTTTTCTTGCCGAA
>CAIOLC010000069.1 GCA_903859055.1 uncultured Chlorobiaceae bacterium
AGTTTAATTCATATAAAATTTGTCTTATGTCATACCTGTTGTCTTGTTGCAGTTGTTGTCGTACGAAACATTCTGACATTAAAAATATCGTTCTCATGTAGATCTTGATTATTCAGAGCAAATCTATAGGGAAGCCGATTCTTATTGTCAGAGGATCGGCTTTTTCATTTAAAAATTATTTCATTTGAATCAAATAATGTAGAGTGGGGCTTATATGAAAACAAGAAAACTATCATTAATTGTTCTTGGTATTTTGTTGATGGGGAACGTAAGTCTTCAGGCTGAAGAGATACCAGATAAAGAGGTTGTGGATAATGTGTCACAAGCTGAAGCACCAGCAATTGAGCAGCCAGTATCGCAGGCGGACCTGGAGGGTGTGAGGGGAGAGCTGGCGGTGTTAAGTGACAAGCTGGCCAGACAGCTTGATAAAAATGTTGCTGCAACAACACGCTCATTGAAGATAAGCGGTTCCACTTCGAGCAAGTATTCTGCAGTCCAGTATACTAACAAACCAGGAGAGTATAAGAGCGGTTTTGCTCCGAGTTCAGTGAGTGTCTCCTTCAAGGGAAACCTGAAGAAAGACTATGATTATGGTCGTGATTTGAATTACGTTGCGGGATTTTCGGCAAGTGCGACATCTACTGCTACAAGTAATACAGTGCCTCAAGATGCCTACATTCAGTATTCACTCCTTCCGACACGTGATCAGGAACTCCCTACATTGACCCTTCAGTTCGGACAGCAGAAAAGGCTTTTTGGTCTTGAAGCAGCTTCAACAGAGGAGAAGCAGCCGGTGATCAATGGAGCGACTTTTGCCGGTGGGAGCGGATTAAACCTCTCCCCGAGGGATATCGGTCTTCAGTTGAAAGGTGATCTGTTCCCGACAGTAGATTTGGGTTTTGGCTATCGCGTTCCGTTGATAGAATACTATCTCGGTGTCTATAATGGAGCGGGAGCCAATTTACCTGATACTGATACGAGCAGGGATATTCTCGGCAGGATAGTGTTCAATGCTCCGGTTGGCTTCTACTCTCCCTATAAAGGATTGTCATTTGGAAGCTCCTTCTATAAGCCGGGAGACGTAGATATTACAAACGCTGCCGGTTTAAAGGGAAGGGGTTCAAAATTCAGGTATGGCCAGGATATCTCCTATGTGTCAGCTCCTATCGGATTTACTGCAGAATATGCTGTTGGCAGGGATGAGAATTTTTCCAATAGCACAGCGTCGGCTGTGAAGACTACGACGCAAAGTCAAGGATATACCCTGACTCTTTTTTACAGTTTCGGAGAGCAGTTTCTTCCGAATTTCAAGAGTCAGTCACGAAGCGACGACTGGTGGCCGAAGACTTATGAGCCGTTTGTCCGCTTTGATCGCTGGGATCCAAACACGAGTGTCGATAACGATCACACCACTATCGTAACTTATGGTTTGAACGTTTTCTTTGCCGAAACGACAAAACTCGCAATTAACTACAGTTTAACAGATAAACTGAGCACAAATCTCAAGCAGAATGATTTGGTTGTGCAGTTTCAATACTCATTCTGAGAATCTTAACAAAATAATGGAGATAACAAAATGATGAAATGGATAAAAATATTACCTGTAGCAGTTCTTTTGCTTATGGGTGTAACCGTTGTTTCGCATGCGGAAGATAAGCCTAAAGTTATTCGCTATGGTTTTAATGGAAACGGTTTGGGTAGGCCATTTACCGGTGGTGTAGGTGGTGTTATCAATGATAAAAATCTTCTGGAAAAAGAGTTTGCCAAAGATGGTATTCGAATTGAGAAAACATTTCTTGCATCTACAGGGCCAGGTTTGAATGAGGCTTTTGCATCAGGACTGCTTGATATAGCCGGATTTGGTGATTTCCCGAATATTGTTGGCAGGGCAGGCGGGTTGAAAACAAGATGGATTCTGGTCGGTGTCAGGGGAGACAACTCCCGCATCATTGTTCACCCTGAGTCGAACATTACCTCTGTAAAGCAGTTGAAAGGGTTAAGAATTGGTGTCGCAAAAGGTACTTGGGCTCAACTCTGGTTTGCAAAAATCCTTGTGGTTAATGGATTGACTGAGAAGGATGTAAAAGTGCTGAATCTGAAAGGATCTGATGCTACTGCTGCTTTTGTTGCAGGAAGCATTGATGCCGTTGTCGGTGGTAGTCTCTCGTTAGTTGATCAAGGGCTTGCCAAAATTCTCTATGAGTCCAATAAAGATCCTCAGTCTCTGCGCGGTCGAGATGGCTTGCTTGTTACAGAAGCGTTTGCCCAAAAATATCCTGATATTGTCAAACGGATTGTCAAGGTCAATATTCAGGCTGCTTATTGGCTTTCACAACCACAAAACACTGCAGAGTATTTGAGAATATCAGGTAAAACCGGCGGTGTTTATAAGGATGCAAAAAAAGATTATCTGACACATGATCTTAAGGTTAAGTGGAATCCTCGTCTTGATAAAGAGGCTATCGATCATTATCAGGCCAAGGCTGATTTCTGCTATGCAAACGGATACATCCGAAACAAGCTTGATGTAGAAAAATGGGCAGACAAAAGTTTTTCAGAAGCAGCATTGAAAGAACTTGGGCTCGAAAACTACTGGAAGTAATCGAAGATAATCCAATAGGATGAACTATAGCGCTGCAATGAAACTGAAAAATGCTTTATGTTTTTTGTGGCGCTCTGGTTTCAGTTTTGCATAGAGATACAGGTTAGTTTGATATTGTAATTAGTAAAGCTTGCTTGAGATTATTGGCTGAATAGAGAGAGATAGTCTGAAGCGTCAGTTAACACAACAGGTATAATTTTATGAGTAAAAGAAATTTTTCAGGA
This sequence comes from uncultured Chlorobiaceae bacterium, assembly GCA_903859055.1. GTDB lineage: Bacteria > Bacteroidota > Chlorobiia > Chlorobiales > Chlorobiaceae > Chlorobium. Next base: position 2,827 of record CAIOLC010000069.1, read on the forward strand.
ATTGACTTGAAGGACATGCTTCTTGCATTAATAGTGCCCCTTTTTGTTTTGGTTCTTTGGCAGATTGCTGTGTCTCTGCAACTTTTTTCAGAACTACTTCTTATTCCACCGGTCACCCTGGTTAAAACTCTTCGGGATCTGGCTCATTCTGGTGATCTTACGGTCAATATTATTGCAAGTTCGAAACGGGTCGTAACTGGTTTTTTAATTGGAGGATCTGCCGGATTGATACTTGGGGTTTTCATGGGAATATCATCATTTGTTGACAGATTTATCGGTCCATTGATTAAGGCATGTAAACATGTTCCGCTTTTTGCCTGGATGCCAATGATCATATTATTGTTTGGAATTGGGGAGCTTACAAAAGTTGTATTCCTGTCAATCGGTGCATTTTTTCCAATTCTCTATAACACGTATCAAGGAGTAAGCGGTGTTCCAAAAATATATCGTGAGCTTGCTCAAGTGTTCGATTACAAGAGTTACCGTTATCTTGCAAAAATTATAATTCCAAGCGCGATGCCCTCAATTATTACTGGCGTCCGACTGAGTTTTGGAATATTATGGATGTTTTTGGTTGGAGCAGAGCTGTTTGGATCTGAAGATGGTCTTGGTTACATGATGACCTGGGGTCGTCAATTATTTCAGATAGATGTTGTTATGGCCGGACTGGTTGTTATTGGTTTCATTGGTTTTTTGATGAACTATATCCTGGGGATAATAGAAAAGCATGTTTTACGTTGGCAGCTTTCTTTTGAGGGAGGGGCTTTGTGATGCTGAAGTATTTCAAAAAGGGAATATATTCAAATATTGCAAGTTTCATACTTCCAGTATTGCTACTTATTATCTGGCAATATATAACCGTTAACGGCTACATCTCTTCTCATATTCTGCCAAAACCAAATAAAATATTATCGACTTTTCTTTGGCTTTTTACAGCAGAAAGGTTTGTTTTTGATATTACGTTCAGCCTTGGTCGGGTGATGGTTGGTCTGGTGATTGGGGTTTTGTCAGGTTTTTTTCTTGGATTGCTTATGGGATTGTCCAAAACAGCAGAAAAAATATTTGCCCCCTTTTTACATCTTGTTCGTCAAGTACCGATTATTGGCTGGATACCCTTGATTGTCATGTGGTTTGGCTTGAATGAAACACCCAGATACCTGATAATAGCCATAGCAGCTTTTTTTCCGGCAGCGTTGAACACATTTTCAGGAGTGAGAAGTGTTCCACGGAGTTATGAAGAACTCGGTGCTGTTTATGGGTTTAAGGGTTTTAATCGAATCAGGCGAATTATTTTGCCTGCTGCATTACCATCAATTGTTACGGGTATTTCCTTGAGTTTGGCTATGTCATGGGAGTTGCTGGTTGCAGCCGAGTTGCTCATGGCGACACAGTTTGGGGTAGGGCGGCTTATTTTGGTTGGTCGCGATAAGTTCCAGATGGAGCTTGTGATTGTAGGTATTATAACGGTTGGCTTTATTGGTTTTTTAATGACCAAAATTGTTGAGCAATTCGGAAAAGGAACTCAAGGCGGAAATGTTTTCCACCAACGATTTTAAATTCATGGAGAGAGAATGACAATAGAGAAAGGGACACTTGAAATAAAAAACCTCAGCAAAAGTTTTATTGTTGATAAAAAACCACTGCAGGTTTTGAAAGATATAAACCTGACAATTCCTCCCGGAGAATTTGTCTCAATTATCGGTTCGAGCGGTTGTGGTAAAACAACATTGCTGCGTATTGTACTGGGTCTTGAAACCAATTACCAGGGTGATGCGCTTCTTGATTCTGAACGAATTGAGGGGCCATGCACAAATCGGGGAATAGTTTTTCAGGACCATCGTCTTCTACCCTGGCTTACAGTTGCGGAGAATATTGCTTTTGGTTTGGAGAAAATAAACAAGAAACAGAGAAAGCAGATTGTTGACGAACATTTGAAACTGGTCGGTCTTGGTGGATTTGAGACAGCGTATCCTTCACAACTTTCAGGCGGTATGGCTCAAAGGGCAGCCATTGCCAGAGCATTGGCAAATAAGCCGGAACTACTTCTTTTGGATGAGCCACTTGGTTCCCTTGATGCCTTGACGAGAATGCACATGCAAAAAGAGCTCGATAGATTATGGCGGCTTGAAAAAATCACCATGATCATGGTAACTCACTACGTGGATGAAGCAATAAA
>CAIOLC010000070.1 GCA_903859055.1 uncultured Chlorobiaceae bacterium
CAGAGCGTTGCCATCGCCCGACCAACGGTGCATCAAGCACCACATCAAGCAGCGCCTGATACTCTTTATCATTCCCCTGAAAAGCCATAACCCGCAATCCTGCCTGAGGGAGAAAACGGCGGGGCTTTATGCCAAAGCAAAGTAATCCTGCTATTGAGCAGACCCTGTTTCCCATACCATCATCAGCCATCAACCCAAGACCAAGCAAGCGTTCTATCCATTCCCCATCGGTTTGTGGTATCTCAGGATCCTTGATAATATCTTGCAGATAATAAGAAAGCCTGCTTTTGTCAAGAGTGGCTAATGAGGTTCCTGCAACCGGCAGCACCTCAACATCCCGTTTAAATTCCACCCCGGAGTTCTCACCATTGGCGACAACTTCAAATAATTCAGCTTTCAGCATAAGTCACCTTAAATAGCTCCGTTGTTTTCCTTTGATTGTGAGCTGCACCCCATCTTCAGGAGAGAAATCAATCAATACGTTATGTTATCCCCCAGAATGAGCACTCTTTCAGTAAAGAAAAATAATTCAACCTGTCAAATAGTATACTTTCTTTATCTTAACCCTCTTTGCTTGTCCTCAAGATAAAAAAAGAAAATATTGAAACCTTTGTAAAGTTCCTGTCAAGAGAAGAGTGAAATCAACCTCCCCGCCGTAAGCAGCGGCATATCTGGTTTTAGAAAAAGCTTGCGAATAGGTCAGCACAAGTGGTTGGCAATTCACCAATAAGGTATTAACTGATTTATAGATAATAATATAACGAGATTCACACCAAAGGTCATGAGAGAAAAACATATTTTTGATCGTTCCTGCGAGGGATGCAAGGGATACAGCCTCTACGGAAACGATTGTCCTGAACTCCCTCTTGAGAGCATCCTTCCCGCAACGTCTCTGCGCAAGGCTCCTGCCTCAAGGCAGCTCAACCTCTGCTGCTCATGATGGGGGGAAGAGCCCTGAGGCTGCTCTTATCGCTCTCTCTCCTCCTGCTCTCCGTGCCCGTGCTGGCTCATGCAAAACTGGGTACTGAAAAATGGTGCGCCCAGCAGATCTTCAGCCGCAAGGATTCGCGCATTGAAGAGCAACTGCAGGGGATGAGTCTGCCGGAAAAGGTGGGGCAGATGCTGATCGCACAAATTGAGCCGCATACGATCAACACCCAGCACAAGGAGTACCAACTCCTGAGTCGTCAGGTACAGGAGGGCAAGGTTGGAGGCATCATGCTGCTCAAGGGCGACGCGCTCACCGCAGCTACCTATATCAACCATTTTCAGTCGATTGCGCCCCATCCTCTTCTGATAAGCTCGGATATGGAGCGGGGGGTGGCCATGCGCCTCAGCGGAGCCACCGAGTTTCCGCCGAATATGGCGGTGGCGGCCACGCAGGATCCGGAGCTTGCCGAGGAGATGGCGGAGGCAATTGCCGAAGAGGCGACCATGATCGGGATGCAGCAGAACTATGCCCCGACGGTTGACTTGAACATCAATCCGCTTAACCCCGTTATCAACACCCGCTCATTTGGCGACAGCGTGCCGCAGACCATCGCCATGTCGAACGCCATCATCAAGGGGCTCCAGTCGAACGGTATCATCGCAACGGCAAAGCACTTCCCCGGCCACGGCGATGTGTCGGTGGACAGCCATTTTTTACTGCCGGTGCTTCAGGCAGACCGAACGCAGCTTGATGCCTATGAGCTGCAACCCTTCAGGGCGGCCATTGAACGGGGGGTCATCAGCGTCATGGTGGGTCACCTCGCCGTACCGAAATTGACCGGCAGCATGGAGCCCGCCTCCCTTTCCAAACTCATTGTGACCGATCTGCTTCGCAAGGAGCTTGGTTTTCAGGGGTTGATTATTACCGATGCCCTCAACATGAAGGCGCTCTACAACGGCCAGAACGTTGCCGAAATCTCGGTCAAGGCGGTGCAGGCGGGCAATGATCTGCTGCTCTTCTCTCCCGATCCTGAGCTGACCCATAGCGCTGTGGTCAAGGCGGTTGAAAAGGGGGAGATTGCGATGGAGCAGATTGACAACTCCGTGCGCAGAATCCTTCAGGCAAAGGCGTGGCTGGAGATAGAGAGGCGAAAAACTGCCGATCTGAAGCAGGTCAAGAGAGAGGTGAGCCCTCCCACCCATCAGCATCTATCGAGAAGAATTGCATCACGCGCCATCACGCTGGTGAGCGACACTAACCACGCACTACCTCTCAAACCATCCGAGGAGATCCTGAATATTCTGGTGCAGGACAAAATAAACAATGAGACCGGCAAGGAGTACATCAGGCAGCTCGACAAGTTTTATACCGTCAATCATATCAGAATCAACCCCGGCACCGATTCGCTTACCTATGCCAACGCTACTGAGCTGGCGAAAACGGCAAAAGCGGTGCTCGTCACCTCCTACAGTCAGTCACTGAGCAGCTCCGGTGCCCTGAAACTTTCCGCCCAACAGCAGCAGTTCATTCACTCTCTCGTCGGGATTGTGCCGAAAGAGAGCCCGCTGATACTCCTGTCGCTTGGTACTCCGTATATCATCAACTATTTTCCTGAAATAAGCAGCTACCTCTGCACCTACTCGCCCACTGAAGATTGTGAGGAGTTGGCGGTCGAGGTGTTGCGGGGAGCACTGAAACCTCGGGGAGTTCTGCCAGTGTCGCTGCAGGGGCACTCCCGCTGAACATCATAGCATTATCATTATGGGAAAAACCATTCGGGACGAATCAACCGCAAGCGCCTACTGGGCGGCAGTCAACACCTTCTGTTCACTGGTTGATGTCCACGTCATTGCCGATGCGCCGGTAGGCTGCTACAACCTGGTGGGGGTGGCGGTCATTGACTATACCGATGCCGTACCCTATCTGGAGAACTTTACCCCGACCAGCCTCACTGAAAAGGAGATCGCCTCCTCAGGCAGCTCGGAGATTGTGAGGGAGACCATTGAAAAGCTTCAGGCGCCGGGGCGGCAACTGATTCTGGTCTCCAGCGCCGAGAGCGAGATGATCGGCAGCGACCACGAGCGGATGCTGACGATGAAGTACCCCGATGTCCGCTTCTTCCCCTCAAACTCCCTTGGCGAAGATGAGTGGCAGGGACGCGACCGCGCTCTGGTGTGGCTGAATGAGACGTTTGGCGACAATAGCCCCACCTCCATAAAGCCCGGCACGGTCTCGATTATCGGCCCCACCTACGGCTGCTTCAACAGCCCCTCTGATCTGGCAGAGATCAAGCGGCTCATTGCAGGAGTGGGAGGAGAGCTGCTGCATGTCTACCCCTTTGAAAGCTCGCTGCACGACGTTGCCGACCTGAAAAACTCCGACGTTCTGGTGGTGATGTACCACGAATTCGGACACGCCCTGGCTGAACAACTTGGCCGTCCGGTGCTGCAGGCCCCCTTCGGCATTGGCGAAACCAAAAACTTCATTCACGACCTTGGCCGACTGCTGAAGCGGGAGCAGGAGGCCGAAGCCTTTTTGCAGAAGGAGAAACGCACCACCCTCAAGCCGCTCTGGGATCTCTGGCGCGGGCCGCAGGCGGAGTGGTTCCCGACCATCCGGTTCGGTGCCACCGCCGCCAAAACCTATGCCCTCGGGCTTGAAACCTTTCTGGCGGGAGAGATGGGGATGCAGTGCCTCTTCAGCCACGATACCGCCAAGGCCGACAACACCCTCATCCGGGAGGAGATTCAGCAGAAACAGCCGCAGTTCCTCTTCGGCAGAATTGTCGATAAAATCTATCTGGCCGAACTTGACTCGAAAAGCCGATTCATTCCGGCAGGCTTCCCCGGCCCCATCGTGCGCCGTGCGCTCGGCACCCCCTTCATGGGCCACAGCGGAGCCATCTATCTCTTGCAGGAGATTGTCAACTCCCTGTACGACATGCTCTTCAACTTCCTTCCACTCAACCGCCGCACCGCCGTGGAGGAGCCTGCGCAGAAGGTTGCCTGGAGCAGCGAAGCCAATGCCCTGTTGAACGAGATGGTGAAAAAGGCCCCCTTCATCAGCCAGATCTCCTACGGACGTGAGCTAAAACGAAAAGCGGAGCTGCTCACCCTGAAACAGGGGAAAGAGTGCGTCACGCCGGAGCTTCTGCAAAGAGTCACCTGATTTGGAAGAGTTTGTTTTTTTGCGTATCGTCCAAGTCCACATTACGGATCCGGGGAAACCACTCATAATGAAATTTAGAGAGTGAAACAGCCCCCCCGGCCCGACAGTACTAACGTAAAGAGGCTGCATTGATATTTTCATGGATTGGGCTTCTGCTCTTCCCGTGAAGCGAAACGACAGAAAAAAGAATGTCTGACAATCAGGAACCACTGGCTGTAATAGCCCTTACCCTTCCGGACGGGAGTGTTAAAACATTTCCCACCGGCTCAACCGGCAATGATGTTGCGCTCTCTATCGGACGCAAACTTGCCCAGGATGCCCTGGCGATCAAGGTTAATGGTGTTGCGATTGACCTCAACACCCCCATGACCCCCAATACCGCCAATGCGGCAATAGAAATTATCACCTTCAGCTCCCCCGACGGGCCGAATATCTTCTGGCACAGCTCAAGCCACCTTATGGCCCAGGCGATTGAGGAGCTTTACCCCGGCAGCAAATTCGGCGCAGGTCCCTCCATCGAACAGGGGTTCTACTACGATGTCGCCTCTGAGCACCGTTTCCGCGAAGAGGATCTCCGCAAGATCGAAGAGAGGATGCTGGAGATCAGCAAGCGCGATATACAGATCCGGCGCGAAGAGATGAGCCGCATCGATGCCATAGAGTTTTTCAAGAGCGTCAGGAACGACCCCTACAAGGTTGAGATACTTGAAGATACCCTGAAGAGTGTTGAGAGGGTTTCGCTCTACCATCAGGATGGTTTTACCGACCTCTGCATCGGGCCGCACCTGCCATCAACCAGCAAAGTGAAGGCGGTTCTCCTCACCAACATCTCCTCCTCCTACTGGCGTGGAGATTCGGCACGGGAGAATATGCAGCGCATCTACGGCATCACCTTCCCCTCGGAAAAGCTGCTGAAAGAGCATGTTGCCCGACTGGAAGAGGCCAAACGTCGGGATCACCGTAAACTCGGTGCTGAACTGGAGCTTTTCATGCTCTCGCCGGAGGTTGGCAGCGGTCTGCCGATCTGGCTGCCGAAAGGGGCCATTATCCGCAACGAGCTTGAAGCCTTCCTCAAGGAGGAGCAGCGCAAGCGTGGCTATCTGCCGGTCTATACACCACATATCGGCAACATTGAACTCTACAAGCGTTCGGGTCACTATCCCTACTACAGCGATTCGCAGTTTCCGCCGCTCACCTATCATGATGAAGAGGGAAAGCAGGAGCAGTATCTTCTCAAACCGATGAACTGCCCGCACCACCACCTCATCTACAGCTCAAAGATGCGGAGCTACCGCGATCTGCCGCTTCGCTTAACGGAGTTCGGGACTGTGTACCGCCACGAGCAGTCGGGTGAGCTGAACGGACTGGTCCGCGCGAGGGGCTTCACGCAGGACGACTCGCACATCTACTGCCGCCCCGACCAGCTTGTTGACGAGATCTGCAGCGCCATTGAGTTGACACAGTTTGTCTTTGGAACCCTCGGCTTTTCAGAGGTGCAGACCCGCCTTTCGATGCACGACCCCGAAAACCAGGCGAAGTACGGCGGTACTGCCGAGGTGTGGGAGCAGGCGGAGAAGGATGTCAAAGAGGCTGCCGACCGCATGGGCATCGACTACTTTATCGGCGTTGGCGAAGCAAGCTTTTATGGGCCGAAAATTGATTTTATTGTGCGTGACGCTCTCGGCAGAAAGTGGCAGCTCGGCACCGTCCAGGTTGACTATGTGATGCCGGAACGGTTCGACCTCACCTACACGGGCAGCGACGGCCAGAAACATCGCCCTGTTGTGATTCATCGTGCCCCATTCGGCTCCATGGAGCGCTTTATCGGCGTTCTTATCGAGCACACCGCCGGGAACTTCCCGCTCTGGCTCGCGCCGGTGCAGGCTGTGGTGCTCCCGATTGCCGAAGATGTTCACGACTATGCAAAAAGCGTACACCAGGCGCTCCTCGAAGCAGGAATCCGCGCCGAACTTGACACCAGAAGTGAAAAAATCGGCAAGAAAATTCGTGACGCCGAAATCAGCAAGATCCCCTGTATGATTGTTATTGGACAGAAAGAGCAGGAGAGCAGCGAAGTTTCGCTGCGCCGTCATCGCCTTGGTGATGAGGGGCGCTTCAGCGTCAGTGGACTGATCGACAAGCTCAAACAAGAGATCACCGGAAGAACCTGACTATCTAAACCAAACCTGAACGCATGAAGAAACAAAAGGTTACGACTCAAAAGCCAAAACTCACCTATCGAGTCAATGAGCAAATTCGTGTTCCGCAAGTCCGTATTATCTTTCCGGACGGAACACAGGAGGTGATGAACACCATTGACGCCAAGCGGGTAGCCGAAGAGCGGAATCAGGATCTGATTGAAGTACAGCCAAACGCCGAACCTCCGGTTTGCAAGTTCGACAACCTCGGCAGGCTGCTCTACAAGATGGACAAGAGGGACAAGGATCTCAAGAAAAAGCAGAAGACCACCACCCTCAAGGAGCTGCGGTTTCATCCGAACACCGACAAGCACGACTTTGACTTCAAGACCGCACATCTTGAAGAGTTTCTGCGCAAGGGCA
>CAIOLC010000071.1 GCA_903859055.1 uncultured Chlorobiaceae bacterium
ATCCACTTATGGTATTGTCGTTGGCGCACTCATTCTTCCACAATTTCTGTTACAGTTTTCTCTGGTAAAATCACCGGCAAAAATGGATGTGCGCTATAACGCCATTGCCCAGAACTTTCTGGTTGCAGGAATGCTGGTCTGTGCTTTTGCCATAAGGGCAGGAAAACCATGAGATTCAGCTACAAACCGGATATTTCTGTCATTCTGCCCACCTTTAACCGGGCCTCCTCTCTTGAAAAGGCCGTGCAGAGCGTCATCGCACAGACATTTGTCAACTGGGAACTTCTTGTGGTTGATGATGGCAGTTCAGACAAGAGCTTTGAGATCATCGCTCCATTTCTTGACCGTTTTTCCAATATCCGGTATATGAAACACAAGAACCGGAAAGCTGCCTTGTCACGAAATGCGGGAATTCAGGCCTCATTTGGTCACCATATCACTTTTCTCGACAGTGACGACCACTATCTTGAGACCCATCTTGAATCAAGAATGACGCTGATGGAAGCACTGCCTGATGTCGCACTGCTCTGTGGCGGGTTTCATTGCGATCAAGAGACCTTTGTAAAAGACTGTTACAATCTTGACAGGCTTATCGATATTCGGGAGTGTATTCTTTGCGGTACCATCTTCGGAAAAAGAGAGACGTTCTTCGCTCTTGACGGATTCAGAGATCTTGAATATGCTGAAGATACCGACCTCTGGGAGAGAGCGTCAAAGCTCTTTACCGTTACAAAAATAGAAGAGCCGAAAACCTACATCTACCAGCGTGCGGCGGACAGCATCACGCTCAATTACTGAACCGCAACTATGAAGATGGCGGTTTGTCCGCAAAGAGAAAAATAACCCGTTTTTTTCTCCGTTTTTTGTGGTAATAGGGAAAGGCCTCCTGAAGCGACTGAATCACCAGCGGCATAGCCGGTTCATGCCACCGTTGAGGATGCTCCTCAAGCCACTTTCCCACAACAGCACAAACCTGCCCCTGGTTAGTCCCCTCCGGGGTTGTAAATAACCAGCGATTACAGACATCACACACCCCTGCCACATACCCCCTGAAATCACCAATATTCATATCCACCGCCACCTGACCACTCTCCAGCTTTTTGTACTCACGCCACACACTAACAAGGTCGTATCCGCTGATCATACCCTGGAGAGGTTGGTGACGATGTGAATGAGCAAACCGCTCTCTTTTGAATGTGCGGTATACGAAGTCCTCTTCCCTGCAAGAACCAGTCTCGATGGCACAACGAGTGAAGGCAACGTGCCAAACATAAAAGAGTTCTGAAACAACTTCATCCCAAACTTAAAAACGTTTATGATAAATATGGCAATAGGGCTGATGGCCGGTTTTGGCATAGTACTCCTGATGGTATGGCTCAGCTTCCCAGAATCTTCCAGCCTTTTCAAGAGTTGTCACAACATGATATCCATTGCTCTTTAACTCCCCAATCAATTTTTCAGCAATCTTCCTCTGCTCGCCATCAGCATAAAAAACAGCCGAACGATATTGCGTGCCAATGTCTGGCCCCTGACGGTTTACCTGAGTCGGATCATGAATCTCAAAAAAGAGCTTTGCAAGTGTTTCATAACTCACAAGAGCTGGATCAAACTCGATCTCTACCGCTTCGGCATGTCCTGTCTTACCGCTGCATACCTGTTTATACGTCGGATGGTCAACGAGACCACCTGTATAGCCCGATTCGGCAGAAAGAACCCCTTTAACTTTACTGAAGTGGTACTCAACCCCCCAGAAACACCCCCCTGCAAAAATCGCCTTTTGTGTTACACCGGTGGATATTGTCTGCGGTAAAAAACTCAGGGAAAGTGAATTCACACAGTGGCGAACATTTTTCTCTGTCAGCTCCTCCCTGAAAAAAACATGACCAAGATGCGCACCACATCGACCACAAACAATCTCCGTGCGTCGTCCATCAGCATCAGGAATCTGCCTGACCGCTCCTGAAATTGCATCATCGAAACTGGGCCAACCTGTGCCTGAGTCGAATTTATCAGAGGAGTTGAAAAGTGGCGCATCGCATCGACGACAAAGATAGAGCCCATCATCCTTGTTAAGATAATATTGACCGCTACCCGGCATTTCAGTACCTTTGTGCTGGATAACTCGCTCTTCTTCAGAAGTCAATTGATTATATTTCATAGTATTAGATGATAATATCAATAAAAAAAAGCAGCAATGCAACAAGCATGCAAAAGTGCTACCAAACATGAGCAAGAGAGAGCCCATAGGAAGAGGCGGTAACTTGAGGTTGAATCTTCCAATCCTTATATGGCTCAGTCAATAAAAGAGAACTGCCTATACCAATAAAAGCTCCGGCCAAGACATCACGAACATAGTGGCGTTTTGCTTCGATGCGACTGTACCCCACAAATGAAGCAACGACATAAGCAGGAAAACCATAATTCCAGCCATATCGTTCACGGATGAACTCTGCTGATGAGAACGAGATGGAGGTGTGTCCAGATGGAAATGAGTGCTCTCCTCCATCCGGCCTTATAGCAGGAATGGAATACTTCATCGCAAAAGTTAAACCAAGCGTCAGTGCACCTGATTTTGCAAGCTGCAGAAGGCCCACCCTGTCATTCCTGGCAATCGCTAAACCTGCTCCGCTAACTGGCAGCACCACCTGGAGAATATTGCCGGCATTTTCGAGAGTGTCACTGGCAACCAGGGTATTCGTGCAGAGAAGTGAAAAGAGTACCAGCAACCCGGTTATTCTTGAACGGGGTGCTCCCTTTTTATAAAAGCTGCGCCTCTGCATTTTCGACTCGGCTACCCGTTTCTCTCTTTTCATGCCCTGTTTTCTTGAAATTATAAAAATAACTGTCTCCCTCGTTGCAAAAATGACTCTCAAAGCCTATACTACAACTCGAAATTATGGACAATTAGCTCAGTTGGTTAGAGCGTTCGCCTCACACGCGAGAGGTCAAAGGTTCGAGTCCTTTATTGTCCACCTGATTTTTCAGCAATCCCCCCCTGATACTTTCTCCTTCTACTCATGGGTGCAAGGAGAAATAGGCGGAACACACAAAAACCCTTCACTCCGCCCTGAACGCACCTCTCTTATCGAGCGAATAGATAAACTATAAGAGCCTGCCCTTGTTGTGCCCTTTCTGTTGTGCGGAACAGAAGATTTTTTGATCTGGTGCTTCGGTTCATAGAAATCCTAAAAACGCTTTTATGGTAAGCCACCACACTATCCAGATCGCTTCACGAATATTTCTTCTGCTCATTTTCGACCTCCCTACGGTACGATCAACAAAGATGATTGGAGTCTCCCTGATGGTGAACCCTTTTTTCCATACTCTAAAATTCATCTCTATCTGAAACGAATAGCCCTGGGAGTTTATTCTTTCAAGACCCAGCGATTGCAACACTTCAGCTCTGAAGCATTTGAAACCACTTGTCGGATCATCAACAGGCATTCCAGTGACCAGACGGGTATAGATGCTTGCCATTTTGGACAGTATTAATCGGCCAAGTGGCCAGTTGACGACATTAACCGTATTGTTCATGTATCGAGAACCAATAAGCAGATCCACTCCGGCCATGGAGTCAAGAAAGGTTTGTACAACAGCAGGATCGTGAGAATAATCGGCATCCATCTCTATGATATAGCGATAACCATGCTGTAAAGCATACCGGAAACCAGTAATATAGGCTGTCCCAAGTCCCATTTTTCTCTCACGGCTCAGCAGGTAAAGCGACTTTATACTTCCCTGCATGGCGCGGACGATATCTGCAGTGCCATCGGGAGAGTTATCATCAATAACAAGAATATCTAACGTTGATTGATACCGTTCAGCAAGTTCGCCAAGGAGACGGCCAATATTCTCAGCTTCGTTGAAGGTGGGAATAATAACAAGAGTCTGCGCGCTCATCACTTTTTGTCCGCAATTTTCTTTGTGAGATTGCCAAGGAGTTTCGCTGTGGTGTTCCTGCATGAGTTTTTGCGATATTCAAAAAAAAAGCATTGCCTCAAGAAAGCAATGCTTTTTAAAAGAGTGAACTGGCAACAGCCCTGTTAGCGCACCTCTCTGTGAAACCTGTGAAGAAATCTCAGGTCAAAATCAAGGCGTTCGGGTGGTGTATAAACATAGTCAAGAACCTCGCCATCGGGATGTACTTTGACAAGTGCTGCAGCAGGACACTCTCCAGCATTAAAACATGAGGCGCACGAGATGCAGGCATCCTGATCAATGTAAGCCCTGAACCCTCCCTCCTGAACATCACCATAAAACTTGTAACCGATAGCTTTGACCTTTGGTGGGCACTTGTCGAGACAGAGTCCACAACCAACACAGAGGTTTTCAATAATAAAAAAGTGATCTTTTTCCCTTGGAGCTGCCTTTTTCAGCGCGGCAGGAGCTGCTGGGGCCACAGGTGGAGCGACTTTGGCTACAGGAGCACCTTTGGCGGTCGGAGCGGCGCTGGCCACAGGAGCACCTTTGGCGGGTGGAGCGGCTTTGGCCACAGGAGTACCCTTGGCGGCTGGAGCGGCTTTGGCCACAGGAGCACCCTTGGCGGCTGGAGCAGCTTTGGCTACAGGAGCACCCTTGGCGGTCGGAGCGGCACTGGCCACAGGAGCACCTTTGGCGGATGGAGCGGCTTTGGCCGCAGGTGAACCATTAGCGGCCGGAGCGGCTTTGGCTACAGGTGCACCCTTGGCGGCCGGTGCGGCAGGCTTTGCGCTGGCTTCAGGTTTCGATACAGTGGCTGCGGGTTTAGCACCAGCCACTAGCTTCGCTCCCACTGCCGGCTTTGCAGCAGCGGCTGCCTTCGGAACCGCCGGAGCCGGACTCGGAGCTAATTTAGCCTCTTTTTGGAAAGGAAGACGTGACTCCTGCGGAAGACCTGTTCTCCCAAGATTGATATTAATGGGATCAAGCCGAAGTTTTCCAGTCTGTTTCTGGGAATCCTTGGCTAATGATGATGACGATATATCTGACTTAACTACAGGATCGGCCATAAAAACCCTCCTCTTTAATTACATGATAAACTGTAAAAGCAAAACTCCAGGTTTGAGAGGATCCCGACCCTCTCAAACCTGGATAATGTGTCAAGCGATCAACTTCACAAGATAGTCTACAACCTGGGTCAACAAAACCTGACCTGATACCGCAGCGTCAGTAACCTGAGGAGGAAGTGGACTGTCCGTCTCATAGAACCCATTACCAAGGAAGAGGAACACCAGCATAAACACACCACCAAAGTACATAAATGTGCCTGCCATCTTCGAATCTGAAATCGTCAGAACGGGAAAGCGGAAGTTGACATCGCGATTGAGAAACTTTTTTCCCAGCCAGCGAACCGTTCTCGTCTGAATATCCGCGCCCTCAAGACGTGAACCGCGATCCTCAAACCAAACGGCAAAACTGATAAACCAGGTAAGATGGCCAATCATCAGAATTGTTGAAAGATGAGAACTCGAGAAAATATTCACCGTCTCTGTCCAGAAGTAATAGAAGATACCGGAGGTATAGTGGTGAGCAAGATGCGCCACTGAATCCCATGACTTGGCATCAGCAGCAGGAACACCATACATCATTGATGCGATCCATGCTCCATCAATATACCATGCGACAGCAGAGAGCCCCTTGATTCCCCAAAGCATGGCAAACCAGAGCTGATCCTGAATAGAAACACCGCAGGTACCACCATAAACAGGACCAAGACAAGGGAAAGAGTAAGAATTCTTTTTCAGCCCCAAGTCGTCCCAAAGAGGCGACGTGTGAGAAAAGAAGGCAATACGAACAAGCGCAATTAAAGAAAAGAGTGA
>CAIOLC010000072.1 GCA_903859055.1 uncultured Chlorobiaceae bacterium
CAGGAGTCATTTAAGGCAACAGGTCAAAGGAGTTACAAGCATGCTCCACTGAAGTGGAGCGGGTGACGAGATTCGAACTCGCGACATTTTGCTTGGGAAGCAAACACTCTACCAACTGAGTTACACCCGCTTGTGAATGGTGGTGAGAGAGGGAGTTGAACCCTCGACCTCAGGGTTATGAATCCTGTGCTCTAACCAACTGAGCTACCTCACCCTTTTAAGATGCGGTGAGAATATACGACAGGCTTCAGGAATAAACAAACCGAATGTTGACTTGTCAAAATTATCCCTGCAGCGACATTCTCTGCTGGTAGATTGCCTCTGCAACGGGAATATCCTCCGGGGTGGTAATTTTGATATTATGGTAGCCGGTTTCAAAAATCTTGATGAGCTGTTCCGGAAAAAAACGCTCAACCAGAGCCGCATCATCGGTGGCATACCACCCTTCAAGTTCAGCCTGTTCGTGCGCCTGCACCACAAGCTCACTTCTGAACCCTTGAGGGGTTTGCACCTGGAGCAGTTGACTCCGCTCAAGAGTTTCACCAAAAAACTCAGGATCGCTTCCAAGATATTTGATGGTGTCTTTTGGTCTTGTGGCTGGAACACAGGCCCCGAAAAGAAGGGAGAGATGCGATATTCTGTCAATCTCATCGGGCTGAATGAATGGCCGGGCACCATCATGAACAAGAATGGTATTTGCTTCAATACCGGAAAGATGCCGCTCCTCCTCAATCGCCTTGATGCAGTTCTTCACCGAATCCTGCCGCTCTTTGCCACCCTCAATAATGGCTTTCAGCTTGCTGAATCCGGATGCGGCAGCCATATCCTCAAGAGTTGCCCTGTTCTCCTCTTTGGTGGCAATGTAGATGGCGCTGACGCTCCTGGCATTTTGAAATGCCTTCAGGGTGTGATAGATCACCGGAAAGCCTCCAATTTCAAGCATCTGCTTACTCATTCCATCCTTGAGCTGCATCCGCTTGCCAATTCCGCTTGCGGCTATAATGGCTATGGTATTCATCGATTGTGAAATTAATGGATAAACATGGCATCACCGTAGGCGAGAAACTGGTACTCCTCTTTCAGGGCGATTTTATAGGCCTCCATAAGAAGGCGGTGCTCTGCAAAGGCACTGACTGCCATCAGGAGCGTTGTTTCAGGCTGCTGAAAATTGGTCAGGAGCGCATCGACCACCTTAAACTGGTAGGGAGGATAGATAAACTTGTCGGTCCAACCCTTTCCGAACTTGATTTTTCCGTCAACCGTGGCATTGGCTTCAAGTGCGCGGAGAGTCGTTGTGCCCACAGCAATTACACGACCACTTTTATTAACCTTGGTCTCATTGACCTCCATGGCTGTCTGATAGGGAATATTGAAATACTCGGAATCCATTTTATGCTTGGAGACATCCTCCACCTCAATGGCGTTAAAGGAGCTCAAGCTGGGATGCAACGTGATCGGCAATATTTTTACTCCAATCTTCTGAATTTTCTGCAGCACAGGCATGGTAAAATGCAGGCCTGCCATTGGAGCAACAACGGCACCGGTTTCAGTGGCGTAGGCTGTCTGGTAGTACTCCTTGTCAGATTCACGTGATGGACGGCCAAAGTAGGGGGGAAGAGGAATCTTGCCAATTCTCTCAACCAGGCTGAAGACATCAATATCAGGATTTAAAAAGCGTATCGTTCTCCCGCGCGAGGTGGTGTTATCAACAACTTCGGCAACAACATCCTCTTCAAAATAGATTTTGTTGCCAACTCTCACCTTTCGGGCAGGGTCAACCAGCACATCCCACAATCCAGCCTCTTTGTTGAGCACCCGGAGCAGAAAAACCTCAATTTTTGCATCAGTCTTCTCCTTTTGACCAAATATTTTAGCAGGGAACACCCGACTGTTGTTCAGCACCAGCAGATCACCTTTTTTGAAATAGGAGACTATCTCGTCGAAAATTTTGTGTTCTATATCCTTTTTTCGCCGGTTCAGCACAATCATCTTGCACTTCTCTCGCGGCGAGGTTGGCACATCGGCTATCTTTGTTTTTGGGAGGGTATATCGAAAGTTGGAAAGGCGCATAGTATCTACAATAAGTCAACAAAGAGGTAACAAAATGTTACAGAGTAAAAGGAATAAAGGGCGGACATCAATTCCGCCCCATAAGTCATCTTCAGACTGATGCTGAATGATAGGGAACGCCTTTAGCCAGGGTGAGATGGACCCCTGCAACACAGGCTGGTGCTTCAACTCCCTCAGATTCAACGAGAGTCACGGTGATATCATTCTTTTCAATGGTGATCTCATAGCGGTTCTTTCTGAAGCAGACACCAAGCGAAAGCTTTTTCCACTGTGCGGGAAGATTTGGGTGTACATTGATTTTTTCATTATAGAAAGAGATACCGGCAAAATATCGGGTCACCGTATCAAGGGTACCAGCCATCACTCCACAATGAATACCCTCCTGCGTTGTTCCGCCCTGGGTATCCTTGATATCGCTTTTCAGCGCTTCGGAGAACCATTTCCAGGCCATTTCATGCCCGTCAGAGAGGTAGCTTGATATAATGCTGTGCACCACCTTGCTCAAGGTTGACCCGTGACTGGTACGCGGTTCATAATAGGCGTAGTTGTTTCTGACCAGCGTCATATCGTCAGGAACCTTGTAGCCAACTCTGGTGAGCAGTTCGGCCACCTCCCCGGGAGAGAGGGTATAGAAGGTCATCAGCACATCAGGCTGTTTGGCAACCTTGTATTCATCCGGCGAATCACCCTCTGCTTTCAGGATTCTGTCCATCCGGTGGATATTGCCATAGAGCGAATGGTAGTGTGCCCAATCAAGCTCTTTCAGAGTGTTGTAGCCGTCAAACTGCTCCAGGATGCCATCCTCATCAATGAGAATATTGAGATTGCTACTGATTTCGCGCCACTGTTTAAACTCTTTGAGGTCAAGATCTATCTTTGAAACAATGCGCTTCAGGGTCAGAGGATCCATCTTTTCACCAATCTCAGCCGCCTTGTCGAAGAGCCAGACTGACATGATATTGGTGTAGGAGTTATCTTTCAGCCCCTCCCTGCCACTTCCCGGAAGGGATTCATGAAATTCATCAGGCCCCATGACACCTTCAATGTGGTACTTGCCGCTCTCCGGGGAGAAGGTGGCAATTGATGCCCAGAAACGGGCAATTTCAAACATCAGTTCAGCACCATACTCATTGAGGAACGGTGTATCATCGGTATCGTAGATATAGCGCCAGGTGTTATAAAAGACAGCGATGGAGACGTGACGCTGCAAACTGCTGAGGTCAGGGCCCCAGCTCCCACTTTTTGGATTGAAATGGATCACCTGTGTATCTTCAACGCCATCATCAGCGGTCTGCCATGGGTACATGGCCCCTTTGTAACCATGGTTCCGGGCATACTCTCTTGCGGCGCCAAGCCTGTTGTAGCGGTACATAAGCAGCGCCCTGGCAATCTCCGGAAAATGACGGTTAAAGAAGGGAAGGATAAAGATCTCATCCCAGAAAATATGGCCACGATAAGCCTCGCCATTCAGACCTCGAGCCGGCATTCCGGCATCAATAGCGGGATTGTGAGGGGAGGCAGTACACATCATGTGATAGGTGTGGAACCTGAGCAGCTTTTGGCTGACACGATCACCTTCAATGACCATATCAGCCTTTTTCCAGATTGCCTCCCAGGCATGCGCATTTGCTTTGAACAGTGAGTCAAAAGAGTCCTCACTCTCCAGTGAGAGACGCGCAGCTTTGACCGGATTTGAACTCTTTGCATCAAGGGATGTGTGAAAAGAGGCAAGTTTTTCCAGAGTGACACCCTTGCGTGGATTCAGAGGCAGCGTGAAGAGCTCGCTGATCATGCGATCCTCCTGGATGACTGACCGCTGAACCGAGGCAGGTTTTCCATGACAGAGAATCCTTGTCTTGATGCCAGTAACAATATCGTAGTGTGATGTATTGGTGCGGACATGCAGCATGAGGATATCATCTTCACTGAAACTCTCCACATGTTCCAGATGATCGCTCGCCAGCTCACTGTAGC
The DNA here is from genome assembly GCA_903859055.1 of uncultured Chlorobiaceae bacterium. Lineage (GTDB taxonomy): Bacteria > Bacteroidota > Chlorobiia > Chlorobiales > Chlorobiaceae > Chlorobium. The sequence goes on from CAIOLC010000072.1 coordinate 4,045, forward strand.
GGGCGACATTCTTGTTCTGCACCCTTCCGTCGATGCTGCTGCGGAATTCGATCGTTGCGCTGTAGTTGACCGGTTTGAGAGTAAACTTCATGGCACAGCGATGGGGATCATCCATACTGGCAAAACGGCGGGAGCTGATACTTGTAATTCTTCCGAGATTATCCTGAATGACAATATCGCGATCCATAAGACCATTGTGGAAATTCAGATTCTGGCGGTAACTGAGAATCTTTTGCTCAAGAGGGCTGATGAATTCCCCGCCACCAATCCTGAACTCAATCGGGAGCCAGTTCGGTGTATTGACAAAGTCGTTATTGTAGACCGTCTGATCATGCACCAGAGAGGGGACTCGATTAAAGATACCGGCAAGGTAGGTTCCCGGGTAGTGATGTGCAGAACATGAGGAACCTTCATAAGCGCCTCTGACCCCCAGGTAACCATTGCCAACAGCCGTCAATGTTTCCCGAAGTTTCTCTTCCCTGACAGCATAATCGGTATAGGTTTGGTTCCATCCCTCAAATTCAAGACCACTGGTGAACCAGTTCTGAATATCAGCAAGAGTGATTTCACCAAGGTCACCGACAACAATATCTGCACCGTTTTCCCTCAGTTTCGCCCCCTCAATGTCGCGGGCAATGCCCAGCACAAGTCCGAAGTTTCCTCTGGAGCCAGCCTGCACTCCAGAAATGGCATCTTCGACAACCACACATTCATGAGGCTCAAGACCCAGGTTTTTTGCCGCTACAACAAAAATGTCAGGGTTCGGCTTGCCCTTGAGGCCAAGCTGAATGGAGACCTCTCCATCAACACGAGTCTCAAAAAGATGTTCCAGTTTCGAAAGTTTGAGAATAAGCTGACAGTTTCTGCTGGACGAAGCGATACCAATTCTGACTCCCTTCTTGATCAGTTCATGGATAAGATCAACGGTTGTGGTATAGACCTCAGGCCCCTCTTTGATAAGAATATCGGTAAAAAGGCTGTTCTTCCGATTTCCAAGACCACAGATGGTCTCTTTTTCTGGCTCATCATCCGACTCTCCAAAGGGCAGATCAATATCTCTTGATGCAAGAAAACTCTTGACACCCTCCATCCGTGGTTTGCCATCCACATACTTGTGATAGTCATGAGCAGGATCAAACGGAAGGTAAGTCTCCTTGTTTGACTCCGCATAATTTTTCAGAAAGTAGTTGAACATCGATTCCCAGGCCAGACTGTGAACCTTTGCAGTACCCGTGATGACTCCGTCGAGATCGAAGATTGCCCCTTTGAAAGTATTGCTCATGCCGGTAGTTAAATGGTTATCGTAATGCACATCATAATTACAGGGAAAGAAGACCAAGAATGGTCAGAAGAACGTCGGGATAAGGCACCGTGAAGCTGTTCGGACAGATCTCCTCAACCTGCTTTTTCAGTGCTTCATCTCTTGTTACAAAGACTGCCCAGACATCCTCAAACATCTCAACCGCTTTATCCAGCATGGGAATGTCGGAGGGAGTGTCGCCACAGACCAGTGTTGGCCCTTTTGAAGAAGCCATACCAAGTTCGCTCACCATAAAAGCGAGTCCGTCACCTTTATCAAAATCCTTGATTGGTGCGTCGTCAGAATTTCCGTCAATGGTCAAGATAATTTCAATGTCAAGTCCGGTATCCTCAATTCTGAAGTTCCGGCCACTTGGGTCTATTTCACACACCACACTCTTCACCTTTTCCAGAAAAGCCGACGATTCATCATCTCTGATGGAGTGGGTAATATCCTGACGGGCAACGGTTGTCTGGCCAAATTTTATCTGGAGAGCGGAGCCAATAAAGTTGAATTTTTCAAAATCCTGCTCCTGAAGGAGTACCAGCATTCTTTCATTCAACAGATGTATCAGCTCCTCTTTTTTCTCCTCAATCGGGAAGCTGTGGAACTCTTCGTTGAGATCAATAAACTCTCTGCCCTTTGAGCCTGCGTAGATAAAGGTGTTGGCCGGGTTGATGGAGACATTCAGGATACCAAAATCTTTCAGGGGAGCTGAGGTGATAATAAGAGGATAATTGCAGCGGTGCTTGGCAAAGCGGGTAAGAAAGACAGAATTATAGATCGGCTGAACGGAAGAGCGATAACGACCACAATAGTTATTGGTCGTCCCGTCTCGATCAGTTATAAAAGCATGAAAATGCTTGTTTTTCAGCATATTCACACCCTGGTTGATGTAGCTTCTGAAATCAGGAATGAACTTGGCCAGGTAATCAATAAACTTGTCTTCGCCATATTCCAGGTAGTAGATATCTTTTTGTAACTCCCGAATTTCATAAGTAAGATCGACGGCAATCTGCCGCGTATCATCAAGGCGAAGAAGGCGTTGGCCTGTATCGTCGTCAATGTAAATAGTCTGCAGTGAATAGAGGGCATTTTTAAGCGATTCCACACTGGATTGCCCGACAACTCTCTGCTTGATAATATTTTTGACGATGGGCAATCTCAGTTCTCGTGTCTCCGCTTTGAGCTGATAGAGTTCTTTCAGCGTCCTGATATCCTGCAACGTAATTAACGTATGCGAAGTACTCAGGTTGCGTTCTTTAAGAATGCTTTCGTGCATGCGTCACTGGTAAGTGAGTGGGAAGTAGCGTAATGAGTCACCCAATTTAAGGAAAATCTTTCAAAAACTATTAGAAAATTTTATCAAAAAACAAAAGAAGCAGAGAAAAAAGTTTCGGTACAGCGCAGTCTCGACTTCTCGAAGGAAAACTCTTAAAACAGGGAGCGCTCTTTGAGTGTTGCGGTGATCTGCTGATGAAGGGTGCCCACGGGCTGAAGCGCATCAAAAGAGACAAATCGGTCGGGGTTTTGGCGAAGAATCTCAAGGTATCCATGCCGAACCTTTTGGTAAAACTCAACTCCAGAGCGCTCCATTCGATCAAGCTCCTCCCTTTCAAATGCAAGCGGAATGGAGCTTTTGGCAAATTTTCGTTTGAGTGCCTCCTCCGGTGCAAGATCAAGATAAAAGGTGATGTCGGGGGTGATACCGCAGGTTGCAATAGAGATAACTGATTGCAGAAGAACAAGATCAATGCCGCGTCCATACCCTTGATAGGCAGTGGTAGAGTCAAAAAAACGGTCAAGGATGACCGTTTTTCCCTCTTGAAGGGCCGGTTTGATAACCTCCTGGACCAGCTCAGCCCTGCTTGCGGAAAAGAGAAGCAGTTCACCAACCGGAGTGACCTTGTGAGCGTTATCCAACAGAATGGCGCGGATTTTTTCAGCGGCGGGAGTTCCTCCTGGTTCACGGAGCGTAAGCACATCAACCCCCTCGTTCGTCAGGAAATGAACCAGCTTTGCTATCTGGGTGGATTTTCCTGCCCCGTCTATTCCTTCAAAGGTAATCAGCATGACTTGTTTTTAGCGCAGGTTCCAGCCATCTCATTGCGGATAGCATTCATCATGATCATGCCTCTTCCTGGTAGGTGTTGAGCGCGCTATGTTTGCGGCCATAAAAAAAGTAAATCACCATTCCGATCAAGAGCCAGACAAAGAGCCTGATCCAGTTTTCAACAGGCAGCGAAAACATCAGCATCAGACAGGTGAGAATACCAGCAATGGGCACAAAAGGAACCAGGGGAGCCCTGAAAGGTCTGTTGGCATCAGGGTGTGTTTTTCGCATGATCAGCACGGCCAGGCAGACCACCACAAAGGCGAAGAGGGTGCCGATATTGACCAGTTCAGCCAGCAGGCGCAACGGAAGCATGCCTCCCAGAATTGCTACAAAAATACCGGTCAGAATGGTTGATTTCCAGGGAGTCCTGAACTTTTCATGAATCGCCCCAAAAAAAGATTTCGGGAGCAGTCCGTCACGTGCCATAGCGAGAAAAACCCTGGGCTGGCTCAACATCATCACCAGCAGCACGGAGGTGATACCGGTGATGGCTCCAAGCGAAATAATAAACTGCGCCCAGCCGATACCAACCTGCATAAAGGCATTGGAGACCGGAGCATCGATGTTAATCTTGTTGTACGGCACCATACCGGTGATAACAGCAGCCACAGCGATATAAAGAATGGTACACACCACAAGGGAGCCGATCAGGGCAATGGGAATATCCCGTTGTGGATTTTTTGCCTCCTCGGCATGGGTGGAGATGGAGTCAAAACCGATATAGGCAAAGAAAATCATGGCAGCTCCGGCAAGAACACCAACCGGTGTGCCTCCTGCGCCAGGTTCACCAAGCACTGTGTGTCCAAAAAGGCTGAGTCCTGAAAATCCAAACGGCGCAAAAGGGATCCAGTTTGCCGGTTTCACATACATTGCTCCCAGCACAATAACCAGCAGGACGATGGCAACCTTCACAATGACCATACCAGCATTGAAGTTGGCGCTCTCCTTGATGCCCTTGACAAGCACCACAGTAACAGCAAAGGTGATAAGCACGGCAGGAAGATCAAACCATGCACCGGTTGAGCTTAAAAGCCCGCTTGTAGGATCAAAGTCAAACGGCGCATTGGAAAAAAGGAGAGGCACACCAAGGCCAAAAATCCCTATAAAGTCCTGAAAATACTTTGACCATCCATGAGCAACGGTTGCTGAAGCCACTGCATACTCAAGAATCAGATCCCAGCCTATAATCCATGCCATCAGTTCACCAAGTGTTGCATAAGCATAAGTGTAGGCTGAGCCGGCAACCGGGACCATTGAAGCAAACTCTGAATAGCAGAGGGCTGCAAAAATACAGGCCATCCCTGCAACGGCAAAGGAGAGTGTCACTGCCGGACCTGCCTTGTCGTGGGCGGCGACACCAATCAACACAAAGATGCCAGTCCCGATAATTGCGCCGACCCCAAGACTGGTGAGGGCAACTGGCCCGAGAATCCTGTTCAGTCTGTTTTCGCTGTGTACCTCCTTCAAGAGGAGTGACAACGGTTTCTTCCGTAAGCTTTTCTGCATACTATGAGTCCCTGCGGTTCATGATTGATAGAAAATAGACCAACTGCATAATCGCCTGGGCGGCAGCAGCCACGTATGTGAGAGCCGCAGCATTTAACACAGCATTGACCCCTTGCATTTCGGCGCTCGAAACAATTCCCTGCGACACCAGCAGCTCTTTTGCCCGACGGCTTGCATCAAATTCAACAGGGAGTGTCACCAGCGCAAAGAGTGCCGTTCCCCCAAAAAGGATAATACCGGCCCATGCAAGGGTTGTGCCGAGTGTTCCGGCGAGAAACATGCCGGCCATAAAGATAATGGGGCCGAGATTGCTCCCTATGGAGACGGCTGGCACCATAATGGAGCGCAACTGCAGCGGAGCATACCCCGCTTTATCCTGCAGCGCATGGCCAGCTTCATGGGCCGCTACACCAACCGAGGCAATGCTTGGCAGAGTGTAGACCTCTTCACTGAGCCGCAGCACCTTCTGGCCCGGATCATAATGGTCTGAGAGCATCCCGTCAGTACTCTCAATCGTGACATTGCCAAGGCCACCGCGCTGAAGAATACGACGGGCAGCCTCAGCACCATTCATGCCGCTCTGGGTGCGTACCTGCGAATATTTTTTAAATGCTGATTTAACCTTGAACTGGGCCCACAACCCAAGCAGCATGGGAGGCATGGCAAAAACAAAATACAGGGGATCGAAATACATAATAGCAGTAATTATCGTTTGTCGGATGAGACCAAAAAAGATTTACTATGGTTTACGTGAACTGAAAAAATAATAATAAACAGCAGACATGTTTCTGAAGCAGCTCTCTGGAGCCTGTTTCAACTGAGGGGAATTTAGAAAAAAAAACGGGAAAGAGTAAGGGTCAGCCGCCAGCAATGTCCGACTGACCCCAAGATTCAACTGTTGCATCGATTGAAAGCGGTACGAGCATCACCCGATTGTCAATTTACGATTTGTAGCATCTGACTCAAGTTGCGGAGTCTGGGTATAGTGGCCCGCCTTGAGGTCGGCGCGAACTTTGGCCAGCAGATCTGTTCGTGAGAGGGAATTCTTGCTGTCATTCATCTCTTTGCAGAAATAGTAGGTGAATGCTCCATGCCAGCCGCCGGAGATATTGGCATCAGCGCTGGTCTGGTCGGAACGGCAGGCTGCCCATAGAATGTGATGCACGATACCCTTTTCCTGCAGTCCGTGACGCAGCCCGCGTGACCGTTTGCTCTCAACCTCCTGAAATGCTTCCAGAGAGGGAGGGGGGAGGTAGCGGGGGCGGCGATCGAGCAGCATGTCAATGGACTTTAGCCCTGTGCCACTGTGGCAGGTATCGAGGTATACCTCCAGAAGCACATTCGGGGGCAATTGAGCAAAAAGATCGCTCAGTTCATCATCAAGGATGATGTGGCTGGTATCCCACTGGCTCCCGCTTTGGGCAAGGTCATGAGGGCAAAAGGCTTCATCAGCACGATCAGGTTCGTCACCGCTCAGGTCTGGCACCTGGGTGCCATGGCTTGACATGCTGAAAACCAGATAATTGAATTTGCCAGCTTTTGCACCATCAACCATTGCATTCAGTGTACTGATGATCTTTGCTTTTGTCGCTTTGGCATCAGTCAGCACGGTGATGTCGGCTGCCTGAAAACCAAGGAGTTTCTGCAACAATGCAGACATGTCGTTGGCATCGTTCACGCAACCCTGTAATGCGGCGGCAGGATAGTTTTTGAACTTGTTGATTCCGACACACAAAGCTTTTTTATTGGTAGCCATGATGTTTCTCCTGTTTTAGTAGCTGGCAGGGCTGAAAAGGTACTCCGGTGACCAGCAAGCCGGGTATCTCCTTACGGTAAAAGGTCGAAAGCTTTTCGGTATGCATATTCTCCGACGTGAACAGGTGTAATTCAGATAAAAAATAAGAAAATCTTCACGGAATCATTGCGCATGATACTGTAAAAACGGTATTAAAATCTTTCCATGATTCAAAAATCATACAATTTTTAACTATTGTCTGCCTCCGGCATAATCTGGTTGTGCAACATTCAATGATGAGTTGTGCTCTCTGAAGATTGAGGCTGCACCCAGTTGTCGATCAAATTAATTTGTAACTTTCCCGCTTCCTCAGGCAGAGGGAATCACCCGGCCTGCCATGGGCGACAAAAAACTGGGGTACTAACGGATATAATCTTTATGAACTTTCTCCACACCTCCGACTGGCATTTGGGCCATACGCTTTACGGCAGAAACCGTTACAGTGAATTTTCCGCTTTTCTGGATTGGCTTGTCGAGTTGATTGAGCAGGAGAGGGTTGATGTCCTTCTTGTTGCAGGTGATCTGTTCGATACCAGCATGCCCGGCAATCGGGCACAGGAGCTGTACTATGGTTTTCTCCACCGGGTTGCTTGTTACACCCCTTGCCGCTCTATGGTAATCACCTCCGGAAACCATGACTCGGCCTCGTTTCTCGATGCTCCAAAAGCACTTCTGCGGGCACTTGATGTGCACGTGGTTGGTTCGGTGAGTGACAACGTGTCCGGGGAGGTGGTGGCACTTCGCGACCGACAGGGAAAACTGGAGGCCGTCATCTGCGCCGTGCCGCATCTGCGCGACCGCGACATCAGAAGCGTGGAGGCTGGAGAGAGCGTGGACGACAAGAGTCGCAAGCTCGTTGAAGGTGTTGAACTCCATTACCAAAAGGTGTGCCAGGCAGGAGAGCTTTTGCGACAGCAGGAGGGCACTTCCGTGCCGATGATTGCCATGGGCCATCTCTTTACGGCAGGAGGCATAACGACAGATGGCGACGGAGTGCGCGAGCTTTATATCGGCTCGCTGGCCCGTGTGAGTCGTTCAATTTTTCCGACCGGTATCGACTACCTTGCTCTCGGCCATCTGCACGTGCCTCAAAGGGTGGGGGGTGAGGAGCACCTGCGCTACTGCGGTTCGCCACTGCCGATGGGGTTTGGTGAGGCAGGTCAGCAGAAACAGGTGCTGCTTGTGGAGTTTGCCGATGGTGAGCGGAAGATCCGTGAGATTGCGGTGCCACGGTTTCAGCCGCTTGAGCGCATCAGTGGCGATATCGAAACCATCACCTCCCGTATGCTCCAACTCAAGGCAGAGGGGAGCTGCGCCTGGCTTGAGATCGAATACACTGGCACTGAGCTGGCAGGCAACCTGGGTGCGCTTCTGGAAGAGGTGGTAGAAGGGACGAGGCTTGAAATCCGCCGGATAAAGAACAGACGAACAGTTGCTATTCTCAAGCAGCAGCTTTCGGAGCATGAATCACTGGATGAGCTTGGAGAGCTTGATGTTTTCGAGCGCTGTCTCAACGCAGGAAAGGTGCCCGATACCCAACGGTCGGCTCTTGTACAGGCCTACCAGGAGATCGTGCTTTCCCTTCATGAACATGACGAACCACTCTCCGCCCTCCCCCCCTTGCAGAGGCAACCCCTATGAAAATACTCTCGTTACGGTTTAAAAACCTGAACTCTCTCGTGGGTGAATGGCTCATTGATTTTACAGCTCCAGAGTACGCTGTGGAGGGGATATTTGCCATTACCGGACCCACCGGTTCCGGAAAGAGCACCGTTCTTGATGCCCTTTCGCTGGCGCTTTACGGTCAAACACCACGTCTCGGCAGAATCACCAAGAGCGGCAACGAAATCATGTCGCGCCGGAGCGGAGAGTGTTTTTCGGAGGTGGTGTTTGAAACCCTGAAGGGACGATACCGATGCCACTGGTCACAGCATCGCTCCCGCAAGCAACCGGGCGGGGAGTTGCAGAGCCAGAAACATGAGATTGCTGACGATGTGAGCGGCAAAATTCTTGAATCAAAATTGCAGGATACCCTTGCCGCCGTGGTACAACGAACGGGCATGGATTTTGAACAATTTACCCGCTCAATGCTGCTGGCCCAGGGTGGATTTGCCGCTTTTCTCCAGGCTCGTGATGACGATCGGGCACCGGTGCTTGAGCAGATCACCGGCACAGAGATTTACTCCCTGATCTCCATGAAGGTGCATGAGCGCCACCGTTTTGAACAGCAGAAGCTGAAAGCACTCAGGGATGAGTGTTCCGGTATTCAGTTGCTTGATGCAGAGAGCGTTGCTGCCGTAGAGGCGGAGTTGGGTGCAAAACAGAGGGGTGAGGCCGACATCTGCAGCAGGCAGCATCAGGCACAAACCGCTTTTCGCTGGCTCAGGCAGATTTCAGCCATGCAGGGTGAACTTGAGGGAATGAAGGGAAGTTTCGATGAACTGAAGAGCTTTGAGGAGCGTTTCACTGCCGATCGTCAACGGATGGAGCTGGCCCGCCGTGCGGCAGCCTTTGAACCCGCACACACAACCCTCTGTCAGCTTCAGGAGCTTCAAAAGCGGGAGCTGCACGAAAAAAGCGTGCTGGAGAGCACCCTGGAGGATGCACAACAAGCGTTTGCCAAACGGAGAGAGTCCTTCCAGGATGCGGTGCAGAAGCTGCTGCAGGTGAAAGAGGAGGAGAAAACACTCTCTGTTGTTCTTCGCGACGTGAGGGCACTTGATGTGCAGATATCAGTCAAGCTTGAGCAGTGTCGGGAGCAGGAGGATGCGGTGAGGCTGCTTCGCGAACAGAGAGCAACTCTGGAGAGGCAGATGAGCCGCATTGAGGCTGAACTGCAGCAGGAGAGGAAAAAGGTTGAGGAGTCGGAGAGCTATCTGGATCAACATGAGAGCGACCGCACTCTCCTCGTTTCGCTGAGTGGTCTTGAAGCTGTCGTGGAGCAGCATCTTGAAGCGCAGCAGGGTGAACAGGAGGCAAAAGCCATACTGGAGCTGAGGCAACAAGAGCTTGCAGATGTCGAGATGCTTCACCGCAAGGCGCAACAGGAGGCAACAGCATCGCGGGCTGCTCTTGAAGTATCCCGTGCCCGACTCGAAGAGCTTTCGGAACAACTTGCCCATCATCTTGCCGGAGTGGATATTCCCCAACTACGTCAGGAGAGAGAGCGTTTGCTGGAGCGCACCAGATTACTTGATGCTTTTGCCACACGAGTTTCCAATGCCGCTCAAATCGGAGAGCGTCTTGTCGTGTCAGAGCAGACTCTTGTGGATATTGATGCAGCTCTCTCTCGCACAACCCTGGAGATTGAGTGCGTTACTCTGCTTCAGCAAAAAGAGGCGCAGATCGTTGAAGGGCTTGAGCATCAGGCGGAGCTGCTCTCTAAAATTCTCTCACTGGAGAAGGAGCGCACGCTGCTGCTTGATGGCTCGCCCTGCCCTCTCTGCGGCTCGCTTCATCACCCCTGGGCTGAGGAGAGTCCTGAAACAACAGGTGATGACGATACCCTTCGCCTTGCCAGGCTGGTGCTGCAGGAGAGTGCTGGCAAGATCACGACCCTGAGGCTTGAGATGGCCAAAGCGGCAAGCGACCGGGAGCACGGTGAACGACAGATCCTTTCCGAAAAGAGAGCACTGGCCGATGAGCATGGCTTGGTATGCAACCTTGCAAAAGAGCTTGGGATTGACGAAGAGCTGAGCCAGGAACAGGCAATGCAGAGCCTTGCGCTTGCCCGCAGTCAGGCGGCAGAGTGTGCCGGGAGGCTTGCCAGTGCTGAGCAACTTGACACCGCGCAGAAGCTTGCAGAGGGGGAGGTGCAGCGATTGCTTCAGCAGTTGGCCGAAACGGAACGACGTGAGGATGGGGATGCCTTTCGCCGGAAGAGCGCCGCAGCGGAGGTGAAAAGGGGAGAGGAGTCCTTCAACAACAGCAGAGAGCGGCGGATGGCTCTGCACGAGAGTCTCCGGAGGCAGCTTGCAGTGTACAACATTCTCACAGGAGAGGAGAGCGCATGGGGTGATGTTCTGCTGGTGCTGCACTTGCGCGCTGACGAGTGGCAACGTGCCATTGATCGCAAAACCCTGGCACTGCAGCAGATCGCTGCACTGGAGAGCAGCCTCAAGGCTCAGCATGAGCTTCGTGTGGCGAAAAACGTGGAGCTTGGCGAGAGGGAGCGACTCTCCCTCGCCGCTCAAACAACCTTTGCAGCTCTTCAGGAGCAACGGCAGCAACTCTTTGGAGCACAAAAACCGGATGAGGTGGAGCGCTCTCTTGCTAAGCGAGTAAAAGCTGAAGAAGCGTCGCTTGAGGATGCCCGAAGCAGCCGTGACAAAGCGTCGCAGCAGATTGGTGATCTCTCGGCACGCCTTGAAATGGTTGCCACCTCATCCGGTGGGAGGGCACTGATGATCACAGAGAAGCAGGCGCAGCTCACCCGGGAGCTGGCTGCCGTCGGCTTTGAGAGTCTCGAACGCTTTCTTGCGGCACGGCTGGATCGGGATGCGCTGGAAAAGCTTGAAGATCGGGCAAAGCGGCTGGCGGCACGCCGTCTTGAGCTTGAAACCCTGCAGAGCGAACGCCAGAGCAAGCTGATGAACGAGCAACAGTTGGCGCTTACCAGGCAATCGCCTGAAGAGTTGGAGGGGGAGATCGAACAGCTCTCAATCAGTTGCGCCACACTCCGATCCGCCATTGAAGTGCTGAAGCATCAACTCTTTGCGCACGAGAGTGCCGCCGCTCTGTTACGTGAAAAAACAGGTGCTCTTGCTGCCCAACAGGTTGAGTGTACACGCTGGACAACCCTCAATGAGCTTATCGGATCAGCCGACGGAAAGCGGTATCGCAATTTTGCCCAGGGGCTCACCTTCGACATCATGATTGGCCACGCCAACCGCCAACTGGTCAACATGAGCGATCGCTATCTCCTCGTCCGCTCATCCGACCATCCCCTTGGCCTCAATGTGATCGACAACTATCAGGCGGGTGAGATGCGTTCCACCCTCAATCTCTCGGGAGGAGAGAGCTTCATTGTGAGCCTTGCGCTGGCCCTCGGGCTGTCGCAGATGTCGAGCCGGAATGTCCGGATTGATTCACTCTTTCTTGACGAAGGGTTCGGCACCCTTGATGAGGATGCCCTTGATACCGCCCTGCAGACCCTTGCGGCACTTCAGCAGAACGGGAAGATCATAGGCATCATCTCCCATGTTCCGGCGCTCAAGGAGCGTATTACCACGCAGATCAGGGTTCATCCTCTTTCAGGAGGGCGCAGCCGCTTGTCGGGGCCTGCGGTGCGTGAGGTGTTGGGCAATCGTTGAAAAAGATAAAGCAGGACGATCCGGATAGCCGTTTTGAAGATTACTGGCATTTTTTTGCCTTTCTCCCCATTGCTCAAAAAGATCTACTCCGGATGCTGCCATATCAGAAGTATTTCGGTTTTGCTCCAGGAAATGTAATTGGTATAATTCTGTCTTTTATAGACAGAATATATGCAGCAACAGGATCCTTTTCAAGCAAGAGAAGCTTTGCGCCTGAAAAGTTCCAGCATTTCAATTGCCGGTTCGATTTGCTGTTTATCGTTGGATTGCCGGGTTACATGAGTTGCAACAATCAGCGTGGTAGCGATATATCAAAAGAATTTGTTCCACAGTATCACTTCCGGACAGTAAAAACATACCCCTGTAAATCATGAAAATAATGCCAAAACCTGAAGTGAAAAGATGTCGGTAAAATTTTGGCTGGTTTCGGAACAGGTGACGAAGTAACTTTTTTTTGAGCATTTATAACCCTCTTGGGGTAAAAAGCTTGCACAGGGTTCAAAGTTCAGCCTTGCAGACGGAGCGGGAGTTCAAGACCGTTTGCTTCGAGGAGTTCTCTGTTGCTGAGAATCTCTTTGGTCGCTCCATGGGCAGTCATTTTCCCTTCCGCCATAATAAAGACCCTGTCACAAGTATCCCAGATAAAATCAAGGTCATGCGAAACTGTTATTTTTGTTGATTGGAGTGTATTGACGAGATTGATCAGCTTTCTTCTGTTTCGGGGGTCGAGATCCGAGGTTGGTTCGTCCATCACCAGGAGGGGCGGCTTCATGATCAATACCGTAGCAAAGGCGGCAAACCTTTTTTGCCCTTGCGAAAGATGAGAGGGCGGTTTGTCTCGCAGTTCCCAGAGTCCAAGACTCCTGAGAAGTTTCTCTGCCTCAGCATCAATACACTCCCTTTTCATACCCTGATTAAGCGGGCCAAAGACCACATCATCAAAGAGACGTGCGGTAAAAAGCTGGTCGTCAGGGTTCTGAAACACAAGTCCAACCTGCTGACGGATTGTTTCAATATTTTGTTTCTTGACCTCCATGCCTGCAATACTGATTTTGCCGGAATGAGGCAAAAAATAGCCATTCAGATGGTTGAGGAGTGTCGATTTTCCCGCACCGTTTGCCCCCACGATACCAGCCGATTCACTGGTATGAATGGTCAGTGAAACATTATCAAGTGCTTTTGTGCCATCAGGGTAGAAAAAGCTTACCTCTTTTGCAATGATCAAGGAGAATCCTCCGGTCTCAGTGAATAAATACCATGCGTACAACCAGAAAGCCGAGAAACGAGACAACCAAAGAGGCAATGTCCACTCCCGTAAAAAGAGGGGTGGCTTTTTTTTCAACAAATCCGCTATGAAAGCCCCTTGCAGTCATTGCCATGTAAATTTTTTCAGCTCTGGATGTTGTTCTGATCAGGAGTGAGCCAATCAGTTTTGCTGTCGTGAAAAGACCTTTGCCTTTACCGCCAAACGAACGCATATCCCGTGCCTTCTTCATAGAGCGAGCCTCCTCAGCCAGAAGAAAGCTGTAGCGGTAAACCAGAAGCAGTTGCGTGACAAAGAGTTCAGGCACGCCAACTCCTTTCAGGGCAAAAGCAAGACGATTGAAGGGGACAAGATGGGTGAGCAACTGCAGGGCGGTCATGGCAACCATTGTTTTAAGGACAAGAACCAGGCCTGAAATCACTCCTCCGCTCACCGTTATTCCAAAAAGATCAAGAAATGGCCGACGGTCAAGCCAGGGGTTTGCGGCTGCCATAATAAGCACAAAAGGGGAGAGAAGGAGAAGACGATGCAGGAGTGGCTTGACAGGAAGATCTGCTGCAGTTATCAAAAGAAGGGGAAAAGAGGCATAGCTGATCACTGCCGGTATATTGTATTTCGGTACCGAAAGCACAAAAAGCAGAAACATAGCCGACAGGATAAGCGCGGTATGGTCGCTGATCGAAAGAAATGGTGTCAAAGTTTGGCCTCTTGGGGTCAGGATGTTGATATCTTTCACTTTGCCCCGGAATTTGCGATGCCTCTTTGGCCGTAAGGTGAGCCTTTTCTCAGCACAAAACCTGCCGATCCGGCAAGCAGCAGCACCAGGAGGCTTCCAATGATTCCGGAAACGCTTGTGCCAGAATTGAGAGAGGAGGCGGATGTTGCTGTTTTTTCTACCGCCTTATCAGATATTTTGAATGAATAATCAGGCAAAAAAGCTGTGCGAGCCTGCAGGGAAGCGAAGAGATCATGGACGTTATCGCCTCTGCCGTATACTTTTTCCTGTTGGCTCACCCTGGCCATTGCCCATTCCAGACCGTCGGGCAGGGATGACGAAAAGGAGGAGACGACACCTCCCCCAATCAAAGCGGCAAGCGTAAACAGGAGAGGGATAAAACGAGGTTTTGATGATGCAGGTTGTGTGGCAAGCAGAGCCGGTTCAGTTTTCATGACAAACGATACTACCGCAAGGGTGACCAGACCCTCAACGATACCAATCGCCAGGTGAATCGGCAGCATGAAAAGCAGAAAGGAGCTGAATGGCAGTTCGGTGATGCCTGACAGGGTGGTTTCGAGCACGACACACAACGCTCCCGTCAAAAGAGCTGCTATGGCCGCTGCCATGCTGCCTGTGGCGCGTCTGACCGGAGATGCAGAATTTCCGGCAAAAACTCGATAGATGAATGGAAACGCAATAAATGCAGGAATAAAGGCCAGGTTGAACAAATTGCAGCCAAGCGCCAGAAGCCCGCCATCGGCAAAAAACAGGGACTGGATAACAAGTACTGAAGCAAGCGCAAGAAAGGCCCGGTGTGGACCGAGCAAGATGGTCAAAAGAAGCCCGCCACCGAGATGCCCGCTGGAGCCTGTGCCGGGGATGGTGAAGTTGATCATTTGAGCAGCAAAAACAAAGGCTCCGAGCACACCCATGAGTGGTGTTTTTGAGCCGTCCTCCTCCAATGATACTTGTTGTGCAGAAAAGCCGATCAGCGACGCGCTTACCGCCCAGAATGCTCCTGCTACAACCGGCGACAATAAAGCATCGGCGACATGCATACCTGCGACTCCCTGTTTTTGCTTGACAATGTTGCATTAAAATAACAACACTGCTCTCCACAAACAAACCTCTCCCTCTTTCGCCCCTTTTTTCTTATAATAGGCCATAATGTGCAGTTGTTTCTCTTGCATGAAGGCAATGGCACAACAAGGAATTAACCAGAACGAAGAGGTGTGGCGACTCATGGCTGAAACCATTCTCAGGCTTGAACATATTCGCAAGGAGCTTGGCCTCTCCAAGGCTATTCGCCAGACGATCATTCCCAATCTTTCACTGGAGATAAAAGCGGGTGAGTTTGTTACCATCACTGGGCCTTCCGGTTCTGGTAAATCCACGTTACTCTACCTTATGGGGGGGCTTGACAAGCCAACCGCTGGCAAGGTGTGGCTTGATGGCGATGATCTTACTGAAAAAAATGAGACGGAGATGAACCGTATCCGAAACGAAAAAATCGGGTTCATCTATCAGTTTCATTTTTTGCTGCCCGAGTTCAGCGCTGTTGAGAATGTCAGTATGCCGATGATGATCAATGGTCGGCGAACCCGCAAGGAGATCAAAGAGCGGGCGGTGAAGCTGCTTGATATGGTTGACATGCAGAACAAATACGACAACAAGCCAAGCCAGTTGTCGGGTGGTCAGCAGCAGCGTGTTGCCATTGCTCGCGCCATTGCCAATGAACCAAAAATTCTGCTTGGTGACGAGCCTACCGGTAATCTTGATTCGCGATCCGGAAATATTGTCTACCAGCTCTTTGACCGCTTTAACCGGGAGATGAATCAGACCATTATTGTTGTTACCCACGATGAGGTGTTTGCCAATCGGGCAGGGCGGCGAATTCACATTGTGGATGGCCAGGTGGAGAGTGATCGACCGTTGCGGGAAAAGGCGGAAGAGCCAGTCTGAGAGATACTACCGAATGAGCACAATTCTTTACCTCTATGTCATTGTTACTTGAAAGCATCAGGCAGAGCAAACCCCATCTTTACCGCGCATTTTCACTGGTAGAGCATGGAGAGCAGCATCTTCAGCGAATCAGTGAGCTGGATAAGTACTGGGAGCAATTGAAACAGCCGGTCCAGAGGGTGATTTTCCCCTCCAGCGATCTTCCCGCAGATACGGTTATCAGCGGTGAGTATGATCTGGTTTATGCAGGAGGGACACTCAGTCTTCTCCATGCTGCGGTGATGGCCGGGAAGTATGGCCGGAAGGTAATGATTTTTGACCGTCAGCGACCTGCAAAGTCGACCAGGGACTGGAATATTTCGCGTTATGAGTTACTCAGACTTTCGGCTCTCGGACTTTTGACGGAAGCTGAAATTGACTCAGTGATTGTTCGCCAGTACAAGAACGGCTGGGTTGAATTCTACCAGCATGACGGGCGGCAAAAGAGGCTTGTTATGGATAACGTGCTTGATTGTGCTGTTGATACCGACAAACTTCTTGGTCTGGTACAAGAGAAGATTGAGGCAGTGCCAGGAAGCGAAATACTTGCCGGTTATACTTTTCTCCGTTGCTATCAGTTTGACGACCATATTGTGGTCAAGATGGTTGATCGGCAGGGGCGACTTCTGTATTGTAAAACACGGGTGCTCGTTGATGTGATGGGGATACTCTCACCAGTCGCCATGCAGCTCAATCATGGCCGGCCACACACCCACCTCTGCCCGACGGTTGGCACGGTGGCGAGCGGTTTTGAGGATGTTGATTTTGATACTGGTGAAATTCTTGCAACAACCAGGCCTGCAGACATTACCCCCGGAAAGGGACGACAGCTTATCTGGGAGGGATTTCCTGCTGAAGGCACAAAGTATATCACCTATCTTTTCTTTTATGATGAAGCTGATTCCCTGAACGACAAATCGTTGCTCTCGCTTTTCGAAACTTACTTCGAAACGCTCTCCGAGTATAAAAAGCCGGGAAAAAATTTTGTTCTTCACCGCCCTGTCTACGGCATTATTCCAGCTTATTGCCATGATGGCTTCGTTCGTACCAGGGAGGTTGCTGATGATCACATTATTTTGTTTGGCGATGCAGCCTCACTTGGCTCTCCTCTCACCTTCTGTGGCTTCGGGTCGATGGTTCGAAATCTTCACCATCTGACTGCCGATCTTGAGACTGCACTCTGTGACAACAAGTTGACGAAACAGCATCTTGAAAAGATCAATGCCTACGAGCCCAATGTGGCCTCCATGGCTAATCTCATGAAGTATATGTGTTTCAACAACTCCACGGATGAACCAAATTTTGTGAACGATCTGATGAATGAGGTAATGCACGTGCTTGATGATCTTCCACAACGCTATCGTCAGGCGATGTTCCGTGATGAGATGAAGATTGAAGAGCTGGCGCTGGTAATGCTTCGGGTAGCGTGGCGTTATCCCAAAGTAGTGACGGCAACATGGGAGAAACTTGGAGTGCAGGGTTCCCTGGGATTTTTTAAAAATCTTGCTGGCTGGGCACTTTCATCAGTCAGATAATATTTTCAGTGATGACCGATATCATTCATGCTGCCGAACGGGCAGCGCAACTTCGGCATGAGATAGAGCGACATAACCATCTCTACTATATCGAGGCAAAACCGGAGCTCTCTGATGTCGAGTTCGACAGACTGCTCGAACAACTGATTGTGCTGGAGCGGCAGTTTCCCGATCTGCTGACACCCGACAGTCCGTCGCAGCGGGTGGGAGGGACGATTACCAAAGAGTTTCAGTCGGTGAGCCATCGCGAGCCGATGCTCAGTCTCTCCAACACCTACTCGCTTGCCGAGGTGGCGGAGTTTTACAACCGGGTGAAAAAGCTGCTTGCCCTTGAAGGGGTTGATGGGCAGGAGATGGTGGCTGAGCTGAAATTTGACGGTGTAGCCATCAGTCTGCTCTATCGAGACGGGCTTCTGGTGCGTGGCGCTACGCGAGGCGATGGCGTTCAGGGTGATGATATCACCGCCAACATCAAAACCATTCCAACGGTACCCCTGAAAATAGATTTTCCCGGAGATGTTGAAGTGCGAGGTGAAGTGTTCATGCGCAAGGAGGATTTTGAGCAATTGAACGAGAGTCGCCCGGAGGAGGATCGCTTTGCCAACCCCCGCAACGCCACAGCCGGTGCCTTGAAGCTACAGGACTCTGCGGAAGTTGCCCGACGTAACATGAGCTTTGTTGCCTATTATCTGAAAGGCATCAGGGATGAATCGACACCGCACTTCAGGAGACTCAAACTCCTCGAAGAGTTGGGCTTTTCTACAGGAAACCATTACCTGTTATGCCATGATCTGCAAGGTATCAGTGATTATATAGCATACTGGTCAGAAGAGCGATGGAATCTTCCTTATGAGACTGATGGTGTCGTGCTGAAGCTTGATGCCGTCACCTTTTGGGATAAACTTGGCGCAACGGCCAAGAGCCCTCGATGGGCAATTGCTTACAAATATCCTGCGCAGCAGGCCAGAACAGTGTTGAATGCAGTTGTTTTTCAGGTTGGACGGCTTGGTTCCATCACCCCTGTCGCTGAACTGGAGCCTGTGTTGCTGGCTGGCTCAACCGTCTCCCGCTCGACGCTCCATAATTTCGATGAAATCGAGCGGCTTGGCATTATGATTCATGATCGGGTCATTATCGAGAAATCGGGCGAAGTGATTCCCAAGGTGATCAGCGTTGTGGTTGAGGAGAGGCCGCTGGATGTTCAGCCGATTGTGCTCCCCTTGAACTGTCCTGAATGCGCTGCGCCTCTTGCCAAGCTGGAGGGTGAGGTGAGTTACTACTGCCCCAATGAGGAGGCGTGTCCTGCGCAGATCAGGGGACGACTGCTCCATTTTGCCTCCCGCAATGCCATGGATATCAAGAGCCTCGGCAAAGCGCTGGTTGACCAGCTTGTTACCATCAAGCTGGTGATGGATGTTGGTGATCTCTATCTCTTGCAGGAGCCGCAGCTCGAAAACCTTGAGCGGATGGGGCGCAAGTCGGCCCGGAACCTGGTGCGGGCGCTTGATGAGAGTCGTGCTAAAAGCTATGAACGGCTCCTCTACGCTCTTGGCATACGCCATGTCGGACTTGCGACAGCCCGCGAGCTGGCGCAGGCTTACCCTTCACTTGCATTGTTGACGGTGGCAAGGGAGGAGGAGCTTGCAACTGTTCCCGATATCGGTTCAGTAGTTGCCCGGAGTATCTGCGACTATTTTGCCAGACCGTCATCGCAGCATCTTCTTGAAAAGTTGCGGGATGCAGGTTTGCAGCTCATTGCCTCAGATGCCACGCCGCAGGTCAACCGAAATTTTGAGGGGCTTACGGTGCTCTTTACCGGATCGCTCGACCGTTATACCCGCCAGCAGGCCTCGGCGCTGGTGGTTGAGCGTGGTGGCAGGGTGGTGGAGTCGATCAGTAAAAAGAGCGGCCTTGTCGTTGCTGGTCATGAGGCTGGCAGCAAGCTTGACAAGGCGCTGAAGTTCGGGGTGCGAGTGGTGTCAGAAGCTGAGTTTGAGGGGATGCTGTAGGACTCTCTTCTCAAACTACTTTCTGGCGACGTAGAGAATTGAGGTTTCAAAAGTCATGGGAAAATACTCGGCGCTTTTGAATCCACTGCTCTTTAAAATGGAGGTAAATGCCTCGGCCTGCGGAAATTGCTCGACTGAGTTGGGCAGATAGTCGTAGGCAAAGGTGGATTTACTGAAGAGGGCTGCAATTTTGGGGAGTACCCGTTTAAAGTAGATCAGGTAAAGTTTCTTGATGACCCCATTGCGCGGAATCATTGGTTCAATGATGAGCGCATGGCCTCCCGGTTTCAAGACACGGTGAAACTCCCGCATTCCCTGATCGAGATTCTCGAAATTTCTCACACCAAAGCCTGCGCTGACAATATCGAAACTGGCTGTGCCAAAAGGAAGCTTCTCGGCATACCCCTCATGAAAGGTGATGTGCGGGTACTTTTTCCGTGCAATGACAAGCATTTCAGGAGAGAGGTCAAGCGCAGTCACTTGAGTGCCACTGAGTTTTGCCATTGAGGCGGCCAGATCCCCTGTGCCGGTGGCAACATCAAGAATTTTTGGCGCACGGTTCGCTCTGAGCAGCTCTTTTGCCTTGCTGGTGGTCTTTGCCCGCCAGTAATTATCGATACCCAGACTGAGCAGGTGGTTGAGAAAATCGTAGGTCGGGGCAACCTCATCAAACATTGAGCGGATTGATCCTCTCGATTTTGTCTGCAACAGCGACTTTGTTTCAGCTTTTTTTGCCATAGACCTCTTCAGGGTTAAACATCAGTGTATCACAAATCTCCATCGAGAGATCATCCTTTGATCTGCGATAAAAGCAGGAGTGGTAGCCGACGTGGCATGCGCCACCGGTCTGGGAGACTTTCAGGAGCAGGGTGTCGCCATCACAGTCGATGAGAATGTCGTGAACGATCTGCATGTTGCCGGATGACTCTCCCTTCAGCCAGAGCTCCTTGCGGCTGCGGCTCCAGTAACAGGCTCTTTTTCTGTCGAGCGTCATCTGAAGGCTTTCGCGGTTCATCCAGGCCATCATCAGCACCTTGCCGCTCTCATGGTCCTGAACAATTGCAGGCACGAGCCCTTTGTCGTCAAACTTTACGCTCTCAAGAAAGCTTTTATCGGTATCTTGATTGTGACCCATCGATGGTGCAGATTAGCTGTTTTTGATACGACATCTCCCGTACCGAAGTGCGGGAAAAGAAAAATGTTCACGAATATTGATAAAATTATGGAAAAAACAAGGTTGGAATGGATAAAAAGTTGAAAACATGTAACTTCCCAAAGCTTAATTTCATATTAAACAACTCTCATGAACTCCCTGCAAAAATTTCTCCCCAAATATTCTCTTGCGCTTGCTCTCATTTTTATTGCCACAGTCTATTTTTTGATGACAAAGGGTAATACCCTGGATATTGAGATGACTGAAGTGACCACTTCCGAACTGGTTCAGGCGGTCTATGCTACCGGTTTTGTTGAGGCAGATGCTGTGGCAGCCCTTAACGCGGAGTGTTCAGGAAGGGTAACTGCGGTTGGCGCTTTGGAAGGGCAGCATGTCACTGCCGGCCAGAAAATTATTCAGTTTGACAGCCCCCAGACCCAGCTTGCGGTCCATGAGGCAAAGTCGGCTCTTGCTGAACAGCAGGCGCTGCTCAGAGACAGCAAACTTCGTACCGACCGGAAAAGAAACCTCTTCAACGAGGGAGCAATATCCCGACAGGAGCTTGAAGATGCCGAGAAAAGCACCCTCCAGACTGAAGAGCTGCTGCAGCAGCGACAATTTCAGGTGAAGATGCGGGAGGAAGATCTGAAAAAACTGGCGGTCACAGCCCCGTTTTCCGGAATTCTGACGTTGCAAAGTGTTAAAAAGGGTGATTATGTCACGCTCAATACCCTGGTGGCACGGGTGGTTGATCCATCACGATTTATGATCAGTGTGGAGGTAGATGAGCTTGATATTCCGAAGATGCGTAAAGGTCAGAAGGCGACGGTAGCATTTGATGCCTACCCCGAACAGCGACTTTCGGCTGTGGTTACCCGTATTGTGCCCCAGACTGACCGTATCACAAAAAGCTCCAGGATCTATTTGACTCTGGGTCATCTGCCTGGAAATATTCAGACAGGGATGACGGCTACAGCAAATATTATCTACAATGTCCGTCCAAACGCCCTGCTTGTCAGAAAACACTCTCTGCTTGAGGAGAACCACCAGAGTTATGTCTGGAAAATCGACCATGGGATCTTAAAAAAGCAGTTGCTTCAACTGGGTAAAAATGATGTGACTTTTGTTGAGGTGTTGCAGGGGCTTAAAAAGGGGGAGAAGATTGCACTCTCTCCTGACAAGAGTTGGCATGAAGGGGTTGATGTTCATATTATCCCGACAAAAAAAGAATGAAACCACTTTTTTATGATTGCTCCTCATGTTATGGTTTCATTCTTTATAACCTCAGTTATTCTGGCACTCTCGCCCGGACCGGATAATCTCTTTGTGTTGGCCCAGTCCGCTCAGAATGGAAGGCGGGCAGGCTACTCTGTTACTCTTGGTCTTGCCACAGGGCTTATGGTACATACTGTTGCAGTTACTTTTGGACTTGCTGCCGTGGTGCGCTCTTCAGCACTTGCTTTCGGTATTCTGAAGTATACAGGAGCCATCTATCTGCTCTCACTTGCGTGGCAGGCATTCCGTTCGGCAGCAGCAACAGGCAGGCAGGAGATGGTTCCAGTGCTTTCATCCATGGCTCTCTATCGTCGAGGGATTGTGATGAACCTTGCCAATCCAAAGGTATCACTTTTTTTTATAGCATTTCTTCCACAGTTTGCCGATCCTCGACAAGCTTCAATGACGGCTCAGTTCTTGCAGCTCGGGACACTCTTTATCCTGGCGACGCTTCTTGTCTTCAGCCTCATTGCGCTTTTTGCCGGTGGAGTTGGCGAAAGGTTGTGCAACTCCCCGTTTGCTCAACAACTGGTCAACCGGATTGCTGCGCTGCTCTTTATCGCTATTGCCTGTAAACTGGCTCTCTCTTGACGGTAAAAAGTCTCCATTCTACCGCTTTGCGCAAGGGCTTACAGTGTCACTCAATTCAAATAATTGAATGAAGGAGAGACTTTTTTTAAAAAAAGTGACTGAAGAGTTGAGTTTGTGTTCCGATATTACGTTATTGCAAGAGTTGAGTTTCCCCGCGCTTGAACACTACAGAACGGTATATATTGACAATGCCAAGTAATTCCCTCATATCCGCGATTTCAAACTCGTGGAAACAATCATTCCGTCCCTGCAGGAGGCATGCTTTCTTGATGTATTTTAACACTTTTGCACTTCTGCTTGTTGTGTTGACAATGTCTCACCCCTCAGTGCTCTGTGCGAAAGGCAAAGTTGAGACCCCGCTAACGCAGCCTCCCGTTAACTCCTACATTGTCAAGGAGATCGGAAATCCAACACCGTTGATGTCAAAAGATATTGACCGTTCGGTTTCACCGGCAAGTCTTACCAAAATTCTGACCTGTATCATTGCTCTTGAGAGTGGCAGGCTTGATCAGGATGTTTTGATTACAAAAGAGTCGACGATTGTTGAGCCGTCAAAGGCGGGTTTTCTGGTGGGAGATAAAATCAAGCTGATTGATTTGGTCAGGGCTGCAATGGTAAGTTCAAGCAATGACGCAGCTTTTGCTATTGCCATCTCTCTTTCGGGGAGTGTCGAAACATTTGTTGCCACCATGAACAGCAAGGCTAAAGCGGTTGGAATGAAAAATTCATTTTTTACCAATCCGGCTGGTTTTGATAAGGGGATTTATGCTGGTAATATCTCTACTGCTGGTGATCTCATGCGTCTTACTGAATATTCTGTCAGGAATCCTCTCTTTAACCAGGTTGCTCGCCTTGAAAAGGTGGTTGTTCCTGAACAGTCCAGCCAGAAGGTTTACAGGCTGAAAACGCATAACAAACTTCTTGACAGGTACCCTTACGCTGTTGGTATAAAGACAGGATATACCTGCAAGGCAGGAGGCTGTCTTATCGCCAGGGCAATCAAGGATAACAAGGATATGCTTCTGGTGATGCTCAATGCCCGCAACAGATGGGATATCGCCTCCAATATGTTTGACTCTGCCTTTGCTGGAAATGGTTCAAATCCCGTCCTTACCGGTGGTTTGGCAAAAAATAATGGTGCGCCGGCAAGGATTCTGCGGCGTAAAGTTTTAGATAAAAACCAGATGGCGAGTCACGCCCCTGTTGAAAAACGGAGTCATATTAAAAAACTTCATGGTGCTGATAACAAACAGCATATTGCCGGGTTGAAAGGTGCCAAAACGTCGAAAAGGTTGATGGCTGCAGGTCGGAAGTCAGATCATATCTCGTTCAAAAAATCTCTTGCCGGAGTGAAGAGCAGCAGGATGTTGAAGAGGCAGTCGATTGCTGAATCGAAAAGCCACAGGTTAAAGAATCGGCAGCTTGTTTCATCGAAGCCGCTCAAAAAGAATAAAAAGAGAGTTGCTGTTTCGTAGTAATGAACCGTATCTCACAATTTTATAACGAATCATTGATCAATGGTCAAGCATATTGTTATTTGGAAGCTGAAAGATGAGGCGCATGGAAATGAGCGCCAGACAAATGCAAATCTTGTCAAGGAAAAAATTCTTGCTCTGCGGGGAAGAATTCCTGGTATGCGATCGCTTGAGGTGGGGTTTGACCTGAGTCGGACGAGTAGTTCAGGAGATATCGTTTTATACAGTGAATTTATTGACAGGGATGCTTTGGAAGCCTATCAGGCTCATCCTGCGCATGAGGCACTGAAGCCCTTTATTGGAGGGGTCACTGCCGAACGTCGAATTGTTGATTATGAAATGTGACTTGATGACTTGAATGGGTGGCAGCACAGTGTTGAATGATATTTAAAAAGCGGTTGGTTCTCACCAACCGCTTTTTTGATCTTTTTTTTGAATTACCCCTGCACGATAGCCTCGGCAGGGCAAACTGCTGCACAGCTTGGTGCATCGGCAAACCCTGCGCATTCGGTGCAGGTTGCGGCATTGATTACATAAACATCATCACCTGCGGAAATAGCACTGGTAGGACATTCCGGTTCACAGGCTCCACAGTAGGTGCATTCTTCGGTAATAATAAGTGCCATAGTGACTTCCTCGCTTAAAGATTTAAAAAAAAGATAGATAGATAGAAAGAACGATTCGGGTCAAACTTGGTCAATATAAGATTTTTTTATTACCCCAAAAAAAACTGTTCTTGCAGGCCAGAAACCATGTTTTCAATGAGCTCGGGCGCTTGCTCAATGCTCATGGATTTTATAGCCATTAATGATATCCATGAAAAACTTATGGCGAACCATATCAGCTTCTCAAGGTAGACAAGCCATATTTCCTTGATGGTGTTTCCGAAAACACACGGACTTATTTGTTTCAGCAGTGAATCGTAAGGGCGAAACAGAGTGAACGGTTCAATACCCCCAATATCAATTGTTTTTCTGTGGTCAAGTGGATGATCGTTAAGTTTGGCCAAGGTATTCGGGGCAACTGAAATTTGGATGCTCTGAAGAGAGATAGTGCTGCACATACTCTTTGATGCCATCCTCAAGCGAGGTGAGTTGTTCGTCGAATCCTGCTACCCTCAACTTTGTCATATCGGCGCAGGTGTAATACTGATATTTGTCTCTCAGAGTCTCCGGCATGGGTATGTAGTCGATGAGAGGATTTTTTCCGAGAGCTGAAAATGTTGCGATTGTCAAATCCCTGAAGCTTCTTGCGTTCCCGCTGCCAATATTAAAGAGTCCTGCGACCGGATTTTCAAGTAACCATGCGATGATTCTTGTACAATCCCTTACGTAGACAAAATCTCTTAATTGTTCACCATCATTATAGTCCGCCCGGTGCGACTGAAAGAGTTTTACAAATCCGTTATCGCGTATCTGTTCGAATGCCTTGAAGACAACGCTGCTCATATCCCCCTTGTGATACTCGTTCGGGCCATAAACATTGAAGAATTTAAGCCCGACAGCATGGTCAAGAAGATGATTCCTTACGGCCCATCGATCAAAAAGATGTTTTGAATAACCGTACATGTTGAGGGGGCGAAGTGTTCCAAGTCGATGTATGTCATCACGATACCCGTTTGAACCATCCCCGTAGGTTGCTGCGCTTGATGCATAGATAAGTCGCACTGGCTTCTCTCTCTTTGCCATACAAAAGGTTGCAATCTTTTTTGAGTAGACAAAATTATTGGTCAGAAGGTGATCCGCATTGGTTTCAGTCGTTGAACTGTTTGCCCCCATGTGGATTATTGCTGAAATGCCCTTGAGAGCCCCTCTTTCAAGCAGGTCAGGAAAAAGATCTTTCGGTATAAAATCTGCGAAATGAAGGTTTGAGAGGTTACGCCATTTTTCAGTAGTTGTTGTTCCCAGATCATCCACAATAATGATATCGTCCATCCCCATGCGGTTGAGCTCCCACAGCATGGCGCTGCCGATAAATCCTGCCCCTCCAGTGATAATAATCATGTAGAAAAAGGTATTGGTAAAATGGTCAAGGCTAAGCCAATATAAAGAGGCAGGAAGAAAAACAAAAGGCCACAATAACTTTATATCTGTGGCCTTTGATTGTGCAGATTGAAAAACTCAGCCTGTCGCTTTGAGAAGATAGTTATTGACAAAAAGTTTTCTTCCCCAGAAGAGCCAAAGCCTTATGGTATCGAGAGGTTTATCGAGAATTTCAGATATCTGCAACTGCGAAAGAGATGAAATTTCACTCAAGAGCACTGAAAACTTGATATCAGCCGTGCATCGCTTCATTGAATCAAGCAGCAAAATGTTCTTCTGATCCTGTTGTTCGGTTAACGGCAAATTTATATCTTGGCAAAACTGATCAATATAACAGCTCCTGAAGGTTTTGAGGAGTGCATTTTCATCGGTGTCAGGAGCTGCGTAGAGATAGGTTTTTCTCACAAGCTCTTGCGAAATCCCCGGGTGCCCGGTCATCCAGTAGGCAAGACTGTAGATATCATCAAGAAGATCAGTCGGCGTTTTTTTTATCCTTTCCATTTTCACCCTCCTTAATATTGGATTAATTTTATCCCATTTAAAAGTATAAAAAAAATCAGGATTGTCCAGATATTTTTCATGAAATGTTTCAAAAAGATGCTTTTTTAAGGGAGGGAAATTGTTCGTTGCGATATGGAGCGAATTTAATTGTAATAATGACAGGTGCTGAGATGAAAAAAGATAGAATACCTCTTCTTAACCCCGCTTTACAGAAAATTGCGACCTATAAGGTAGATGGCGGGCAGCGGGCCGGGATAAAGTTGAACCAGAATGAGAGCCCC
Organism: uncultured Chlorobiaceae bacterium; assembly: GCA_903859055.1. Taxonomy (GTDB): domain Bacteria; phylum Bacteroidota; class Chlorobiia; order Chlorobiales; family Chlorobiaceae; genus Chlorobium. The sequence continues at coordinate 30,919 of CAIOLC010000072.1, forward strand.
TTTGACCTGCCGATGTGGCTGAAAGAGGAGATCATGGGAGAGTTTATAAAGGAGCCATGGAACCGCTATCCAGATATTCTGCCTTACAGGGGGATGCAAGCCTATGCAGAATTTCAGGGTATTTCACCTGATTCGGTGATTATGAGCAATGGGTCGAATGAGATGCTTTACACGATTTTTCTTGCCTGTCTTGGTCCGGGAAGAACGGTGCTGATTCCCAACAGCTCTTTTTCACTGTATGAAAAATTGGCACTGCTGTTGCAGTCACGAATTGTTGGTGTGCCGATGCTTCCGAATCTCGATTTTGATACCGAGGCAATTCTTCGTACCGCCAGGGATGAAGCTGTAGATTTTATTGTTCTTTCGACACCGAACAACCCTACCTCAAAATCTCTTACTTTTGAAGAGGTACGCCTGATTACTGAATCTACCGATGCTGTCGTGCTGGTTGACGAGGCCTACACCGAGTTTTCAAGAGAGCGCTCTACTCTTGAACTTATTGATGAGTTTCCTAATTTGATTGTGCTTCGTACCATGTCCAAAGCACTTGCACTTGCCGGAATCAGGATCGGTTTTGCTATGGCCAATCCTGCATTGATGAGAGAGCTTGCCAAGCCAAAAATACCTTTTGCCTCCAGCAGGCTTGCAGAGATCACCATGATAAAGGTGTTGGCAAACTACTCGCTGGTCACGGATGCGGTCTCTTTTATTCTCAGTGAACGAGAAAAACTCTCTACGGTGCTCTCGTCTCTCAAAGGGATTACAACCTTTGAAAGTGATACTAATTTTTTAATTATCAGGGTCGGCAATGCCGAATCTCTGTTTCAGAAGCTTTGCAGTGAAGGTATTCTTGTCAGAAATGTTTCCGGGTATCATCTTATGGATAATTGTCTGAGATTCAATGTTGGTCTTGTTGAGGAGAATCGGCGACTTGTTGAGAAGCTGAGTTCATTGTAATATGGGGGAGTTCAGAAAGTTGCAGGGCTGTGAAATGAACCGGCTGAGTGCGGAGCAGTATCTGATGACTCCAAAGCACCCTCTTTATCTGTTGCTGCACAATATTCGCAGTATGTGGAATGTTGGCTCAATGTTCAGGACTGCTGATGCTGCGGGAGTTAAAAAAATTATTCTTTCTGGTTATACCGCAACACCACCACGAAAAGAGATTGAAAAAACCGCGCTCGGCGCTCAGGATACGGTGCCATGGGAATATTGTGCCGATCCGCTTGAGGCTGTAAACAAGCTCAAGGAGTGTGGTGTGAAAATATGTGCTCTTGAGATTACTTCGGGAAGTGTGCCCTATACAGAGGTCAAACGCTCCTGCTTTCCACTTTGTCTTGTTGTGAGTAATGAAGTTGATGGAATTGAACCAAAATTGTTGAACTTATGCGATGAGGTTCTTGAAATCCCCCAGTATGGGACAAAACACTCGCTCAATGTTGCTGTTGCTGCTGGCGTAGCCCTGTTTGAAATGGTGCGCATTCTGCGTGAAGACCCTCAACGTTTTGGTTTTTGAATTTGTTTTGCTTACTTAGGTTCTTAATTTCATAACTGCGCTTTTCAATGCTTCATTACAAGACATACGAGTTAGATGATCCCGATGCTCCATGGGTAGTCTTTGTGCATGGAGCGGGCGGAAGCTCTTCAATCTGGTTTTTGCAGATCAAGGAGTTTATCAAGCATTTTAATGTTCTTCTTGTCGATCTGAGAGGGCATGGCAAGTCGAAAGGCATGGGTGTTACCAAGGGCGTCTACCATTATGATTTTCAGGATATTACCCGTGATATCCTTGATGTACTTGACTCCCTCAAGATTCAGAACGCACATTTTATAGGGATATCACTTGGCACGATCCTTATCCGTAATCTCAGCGAACTTGCGCCAGAGAGGGTCACTTCCATGATTATGGCTGGAGCTGTCATAAGGCTCAATATTCGTGCCAAGGTACTTGTTACTCTTGGCAATATGTTCAAAAGTGTTGTGCCCTACATGTGGCTCTACAGATTTTTTGCCTGGATTATCATGCCGAGCGAGCGCCATAAAAAGTCTCGTCTGCTGTTCGTCAATGAGGCAAAAAAGGTTGCACAGAAGGAGTTTATGCGCTGGTTTACCCTTACCTATGAAATTACTCCTTTACTCAAGTATTTTGAAGAGAGGGATACTGCCATTCCGACGCTCTACCTTATGGGTGATGAGGATCACATGTTCCTTCCTGCCGTCCGGTATATTGTTACCAGGCATACCAATTCCAGGCTTGAGGTGATAGAGAATTCCGGCCATGTCTGTAATGTGGATCAACCCAAAGAGTTCAATTCCCGGGCTATCATTTTTCTGAATAAAATCTCTTCCGGCGATACTCTCCAAAAAAGAGCCATGCAGTTAGTTCACTGCTCAATATGAGCTTTGTTAAAATTGTTCATGGCGTGCTCGATACCGTTGATGGTGAAGTCAAGTGCAGCATCACGACACACTGGAAGCACTTTTTCGATCACTTTATTCTCATCTGCGCTGAATTTTCCAAGCACAAACGATGAAAATGATTTCAGCATCTGCTCCTCTCCTCTGATACCTATCCTGAGTCGGGCGAACTCATCACTGCCAAGAGATTCGATAATATGTCGTAATCCGTTCTGGCCACCAGCCGAGCCTTTTGAGCGCAGGCGGATGGTGCCGAGAGGCAGGTTAAGATCATCACAAAGCACAAGAATTTCGCTGCGCAGAATTTTGTGGAAATTCATAGCCGCAACCACAGCCTGACCCGAGAGGTTCATGTAGGTCATTGGCTTGACAAGAATGACTGGTTCCCTTCGAAAGATAATTTTGGTTGTGAGATATTTTCCTTTTCCCTTGCTGAATCCAGCCCCAAAAGAGTCAGCAATCTGCTCTACAGCACAAAATCCAACATTGTGCCGTGTGCCAAGATGGAGAGCATCGGGATTTCCAAGACCGACAAGAAGCTTCATGATTTGAATCTCTATGGGATTATATTTCAACATTTTACTGCTTTAGGTGCACACAAGGGCAGTAAGAACTGATACATCGAAGCCACTGCTTCAGTGGCGTATATTTGATCTTTTTTATAAAGATTTAACCTGAAATTGAAAAGAATATAATCGTGGCGGGGCAAAATCGGGAAAAAGAATCTGGTTTGTGCTGACCCGAAAAAGTGTTACAACCACAGAAGGATGTACACGATGCTTGCCAAAAGGTATTGAGATTCATGAAAAAAATTGCAAATTATGGTTTCCTGTTGTCGACAGGATAGGTTATTTGTCATGGTTCTGTTGGCAACGATTTATTTCTTCTGGCAGGCAAAACAGTGCAAACAAAAGAACAATGAAAAAACAGTTCAACGAAACATGGTTGGCCAGAGCCTTACCGGCGCTGGGGGGTCTTGGAGTGTTGCTGCAGGCGCCGAATGCTTGGGCAAGTGAGGCCGATTTGGTATTGCCGAATTTGCATTCGGTATCTTTTCTTGGAGGTATTCCCGGCGATACGCTTTTGCTGTGGGGGCTTGCCATTTGCCTCTTCGGCATGATTTTTGGCATTGTGCAATACATGGGTATTCGCAATCTTCCAGTTCACAACGCCATGCGCGAAATCAGCGAACTGATCTATGAGACCTGTAAAACCTACCTTGTGACGCAGGGTAAGTTCATTCTTGTTCTCTGGGTGCTTATCGGTGCTATCATTGTCGCCTATTTTGGCTGGCTACGACACCTTGAAGTGATCAAGGTACTCTCCATTCTTGCTGCCAGTCTTGTCGGTATTCTCGGCAGCTACACGGTTGCCTGGTTTGGTATGAGAATTAACACCTTTGCCAACTCAAGGACGGCCTTTGCAAGCCTCGGAGGCAAGCCTTTTCCAACGTATGCCATTCCACTCAGGGCAGGTATGAGCATTGGTATGTTGCTCATCAGTATTGAGCTGTTTGTCATGCTCTGCATTCTGCTTTTTGTGCCTAATGATTTTGCTGGTCCTTGCTTCATCGGATTTGCCATTGGCGAGTCGCTCGGTGCTTCGGTACTTCGTATTGCTGGCGGTATTTTTACTAAAATTGCCGACATCGGCTCAGATCTGATGAAGATCGTCTTCAAGATCAAGGAGGACGACGCCCGTAACCCTGGCGTTATTGCCGACTGTGCCGGTGACAATGCCGGCGACTCGGTTGGCCCTACCGCCGACGGTTTTGAAACCTACGGTGTTACCGGTGTTGCTCTTATCTCCTTTATCCTGCTTGCCATCAAGGCACCTGAAGTTCAGATCAAGCTGCTTGTCTGGATCTTCGCAATGCGGCTTGTCATGATCCTTGCCAGCGCGCTCTCTTACTGGGTCAATGCTGCCCTTGCAAAAGCAAAGTTCAGCAATGCTGCTGAGATGAACTTTGAAAAGCCGCTGATTACGCTTGTATGGCTTACTTCAATTGTCTCGATCATTCTGACCTACATTGCATCATGGTATCTGATCAGTAACCTCGGTGACAACACCATGTGGTGGAAGCTTGCCTCTATCATCACCTGTGGAACCATCGCTGGCGCTCTTATACCAGAGCTGGTGAACCGGTTTACCTCTACTGAGTGTGCCCATGTCCGTAACGTTGTGCAGTGCTCAAAAGAGGGTGGCGCAGCTCTGAATATACTCGCAGGTCTTGTTGCCGGTAATTTCAGTGCCTACTGGATGGGCCTTGCCATTGTTGGTTTAATGGGTGGAGCTTATGGCCTCAGCACCCTTGGTATCAGCACGCTGGGGCTCACTCCTGATTTGATTGCAGCACAAGGGCTTCTTACCGTTGGGCTTGACAAGGTGATCATGCTTGCTCCATCAGTCTTTGCCTTCGGTCTTGTAGCTTTTGGTTTCTTGAGCATGGGTCCGGTTACCATTGCGGTTGACTCCTACGGTCCGGTTACCGACAACGCACAGTCGGTGTATGAGCTCTCGCTTATTGAGACGATTCCGAATATTAAACAGAACATTCAGAGTGAGTTTGGCTTCCAGCCTGACTTTACCAATGCAAAAAGGTACCTTGAAGCTAACGATGGCGCAGGCAACACCTTCAAGGCAACAGCCAAACCTGTGCTTATCGGTACCGCTGTGGTGGGTTCCACGACGATGATCTTCTCGATTATCATGATCCTCACCAACGGTCTCGCAGACACTGCTGCCATTGCCAAGCTCTCGATTCTCTCCCCTCCATTCCTGCTTGGGCTGATGATGGGCGGCGCTATTATCTACTGGTTTACCGGAGCATCGATGAATGCAGTGACCACGGGTGCCTACTTTGCTGTTGAATTCATCAAGAAAAATATCAAGCTCGACAGTTCCGTTGAAAGAGCCTCGATTGAGGACAGCAAGAAGGTTGTGGAAATCTGTACGAAGTTCGCCCAGAAAGGTATGATCAATATCTTCCTGACTGTTTTCTTCACCACGCTTGCCTTTGCCTGTCTTAATTCATTCTTCTTTATCGGCTACCTTATCTCCATTGCGCTTTTTGGTCTCTATCAGGCTATCTTTATGGCCAATGCCGGTGGTGCGTGGGACAATGCCAAGAAGATTATTGAAACTGAACTCAACGCGAAAGGCACTCCGCTGCATGACGCATCAATTGTTGGCGATACGGTCGGCGATCCATTCAAGGACACCTCTTCGGTTGCTTTGAACCCGATCATCAAGTTCACCACCCTCTTTGGTCTGCTTGCCATTGAGCTTGCCATTGAACTTGCACCGCAGTTGGCGCTGACGCTGGCCGTTGTGTTCTTTGCTCTCTCGCTGGTTTTTGTTCATCGTTCCTTCTTCTCCATGAGGATCAAGGTAGACGAGCACTGAGCCAGCTTGCTGTTCAGCGGATGAGGTTTGTTTACAAGGGAGTCGCTTCAAGGCGGCTCCTTTTTTTTGTGCGGCACAGTTAAGGAGTATCGCTTTTATTCAGGCTTTCAGGATCTAACGTGGGTTACAGATCAATTGAATTTATTTGGTTTATAGTTTGGTGATTGTGACTATAAGATTGAGGGTTTGTGCGCGATGTAATTGAAGTCTGAGCTCGTCCGTAAAGCCTTATTTTAAATGAATGACCAATGTTCACCTACCCCTGATAATACGATCGTTTCCGAAAAGATGCGCCAAGTGATAGAGCCAGAGCTTTACAGGCCTCCACATCGAGTGAGGGAACAAGGACAACGCTTGCAATGACTTCCGGTATTTCTGCTGCTGCCAGTCGGATGAAGTCGCAGACACCGGTAAAACCGGCAGCGCCAAACGGGCTATGGCACAATTGCATGTATGTTTCGGTATCAGGAGCATTCAGGCTGACAGAAAGGCAATCCACAATTCCTGCCAGTTCAGGGATGATGTTCCTGCCATGCACCAGATTCGCCTGTCCGTCGGTATTGATCCGGACTCGAGTGTTATACTTCTGCTTGACGGCTTCTGCCACCTGCTTGACAATTTCAAGCCGTATCAATGATTCGCCATACCCGCAGAAAACAACCTCATCGAAATCACTGAATGCAGCAATGGCCGCCATGATCTCATCGAATGATGGTTCTGAGTCGAGAAACAGGTCGTTTTCATCAAATGTTCGGCTGTTGTATTTAATGCAGAACGAGCAGTCGTTTGAACATCGGTTTGTAATATTCAGGTAAAGCGAGTTTCTGATACTGTAGGCAAGAGTGGGCATGATTCATGAGCATTTAGTAAAACAACCAAAAATCCAATATAACCTGTCAATATCAGGATTCCGTGGCTGATATGCCAGCGGCAAGTTTGCGACAGGGTAAGAATGAATTCAATTTTTTAGGATGAAATTCTCTCGATTCTTGATGGGGATTCTACATGAAACGTATACCTTATTATCATAGGCGATTAACCAACTAATTTTCACCTATGGAGTTAAACAGAAGTAGCGAGCATCCCCCCGAGTTTGTACTGTTGCAGGAAGAAAACGCTCGCCTGAAAGCCCTCCTGACGCTTCATAATATCCCTTGGGAAGAACCTGTTTTGCTGGAAACGCCCTTGCTTTCCCCAGAAGTTTCTTCTCCATCCATCTCACAACGCTCTGCATCGGAAAAGGTCGCCCTCTTTCGCAGCTTTTTTCGTGGACGGAGTGACGTTTACCCACTTCGCTGGGAGTCTGCAAAAGGCAAATCCGGCTATGCCCCGGCGTGCGGGAACGAATGGCGCACGGGTGTTTGCCAGAAGCCCCGGATCAAATGTGGAGATTGCAGCAACCGCCAGTTGTTGCCGCTTGACGAGCAGGTGATCTATCGCCATCTTGAGGGTCGGCATACTGTCGGCATTTTCCCGATGCTGGAGGACGATACCTGCTGTTTTCTGGTGGCGGATTTTGATGATGATGGCTGGCGAGAAGATGCCGTCGCATTCATGCAATCGTGCAGGGAGTTCACTATTCCTGTGGCGCTGGAGATATCCCGATCAGGTAACGGTGCTCATATCTGGTTCTTTTTTGCCGATCCGGTACCAGCACGTGAGGCGCGGCAACTTGGCGCATCCCTGATCAGCCACACTTGTGAGCGCACCCGTCAGCTTGCCATGGGAAGTTATGATCGCTTTATTCCCCTGCAGGATACACTGCCCAAGGGTGGTTTCGGTAACCTGATTGCGCTGCCATTGCAGGGAGAGCCCCGAAAAAAAGGATTCACTGTTTTTGTTGATGAGAACCTTCTCCCTTACCCGGATCAATGGGAATATCTTGCATCAATTCAGAAAATCTCCCGCATTGAACTGGAAGCAACTCTTTTAAGTGTCAGTGGTGGTCGCCATCCGCTTGATATTGCCTTTATTGCCGAAGAGGATGAAACGGAGCCCTGGAAACGCTCGTTACAGCATACCAGCGCGATATCAGGCCCCTTGCCGGAATCTCTCACACTCGTGCTTGGCAATCAGATCTTTATCGCCAAGGCTGATCTCCCGCGAGCGCTTGCCAACAGCATGATCCGTCTGGCAGCTTTTCAGAACCCCGAATTTTACAAGGCCCAGGCCATGCGTCGCTCGGTCTGGGAGATACCGCGTGTTATTGGTTGCGCCGAGAATTTTGCATTGCATATCGGTCTGCCGAGGGGATGCCTTGATGCAGTGACAGGACTGCTCAAACAGCACAATATCAGGGTGACTATTCAGGAAGAGCGCATCACAGGTTCTGAGATAACGGTCAAGTTTGCCGGTGCGTTGAGAAACGATCAACAAACGGCGGTCAATGCGATGTTGAACCATGAGGTTGGCATTCTCTCCGCCCCAACGGCATTCGGCAAAACAGTCATGGCGGCGGCGATAATTGCCCGACGGCAGTTCAGTACCCTGATTCTTGTTCATCGTACTGAACTGCTCCGACAGTGGCAGGAGAGGCTGTCCACTTTTCTTGATCTTTCAGGCATCTCTCTCGGGCTGATTGGGGGTGGCAAGAAAAAGCCGACCGGCACCATTGATATTGCCGTCATGCAGTCACTTTCACGGCGTGATGATCTTGCAGAACTTCTCGACCGCTATGGCCAGATTATTGTTGATGAGTGCCATCACCTCTCAGCCGTCTCATTTGAGGCCATTCTGAAACAGGCCAAAGTGAAATATCTCCTTGGATTAACGGCCACGCCGATTCGCCGCGATGGTCATCAGCCGATCATCTGCATGCAGTGCGGCCCGGTACGCTACCGTGCGCTTCAGGCCGAAAATGCCCCGGTTAGACTGGAGGTGTGGCCGCTCAACATGCTTGCGCCTCCGATTCCACCAGAATCTGCTATTCAGGAGCTTTTCTGGATTCTTGCTCACGATGCTGCACGAAACCAGCGCATTGCAGAGGATATTTTGGTGGCATATCGCGAAGGGCGAAAGATACTTGTGTTGACAGAGCGGACCGAGCAACTGCAACTCTTGCGTGACAATCTTGGAGAACATCTCACCAATATCTTTCTGTTGCATGGGCGGTTAACCAAAAAACAGCGTTCGGCGACACTTTCGGAGCTGAATGAACTGGATGGTTCAGCTCCACGCATTATTCTGGCGACAGGGCGTCTTATTGGGGAGGGTTTTGATCATCCTCCTCTTGATACCATGGTGCTCGCTATGCCTATCTCCTGGAAAGGGACATTACAGCAATATGCGGGGCGCCTGCACAGGGAACATGCC
>CAIOLC010000073.1 GCA_903859055.1 uncultured Chlorobiaceae bacterium
CAGATTATGGCCATTCTCTGGAAGGATCGGGACTACATGCCAGAAAACCGTCTGAAGCTCTACGAGGCCTCACTCGACTACCTCCTCGAATTCCGCGACAAACGGCGCATGATCAAGCCGCTGCTTTCGGCGATCCATGCCCGGCAGGTGCTTGCTCCTGTCTCCCTCTGGATGCAGGCAACACTCCAAAAAGATGAAGCCCCCAGGGAAGGGATGCACACTGCCATGCAGAAGTGGCTCGACATACTCAATACCCAGGCCATTCCTCCTGATGCCCCGGCCTTTTGCGATTTTCTGGTCAAACGTGCCGGTCTGCTGCTTGATTCAGGGGGCGATGAGTACCTCTTCCGGCACAAATCGTTCCGTGAATACCTTGCCGGAGTTCAGCTCAAGGAAGATCGTCCCTACGAGCAGCTTCACACGCTTGTGACCCATTTTGGAGAGGACTGGTGGACGGAACCGCTCCGCTTTTTTATCGCCTCGGTTGATGCCGGGGTGTTCGATGCGTTCATGGAAAAGCTTTTCAACTCCCCGCAGAGTGAAGCGTTGAACACAAAGCAGCAGTTGTTGCTTCAGACCATCATTGAAGAGGCGAAAGGTCAAAAGGTTGATGCGCTCTGCACAAAATTGCTTGATCCGGCAACCACAGAAAGCCGTCAGCGGGTGATTCTCGACTGCCTCAAAACCATTAATAAAGCCGCCGCACTCAACCTGTTGGAGCAGTTCAGAACGCTAAAACTTGCAAAGAACAGGGAAGTGGCCAGTCGGGCTGAAGAGGTGATTCTTGCTTTGGGAGGTCTCGCGCTGATCTCTGAAACTGAAGAGTCGGGGAGTGGCAACACAAAATCATACCGTAACCCGAATGAGGAGAATGTCGAATATATCCTCATTCCGGGCGGGAGTTACCTCTACTCGGTGACAGAAAAGGTGGAGCACATAGAAGACCTTTTCGTCGCTAAATATCCCGTGACCAACAAGCTCTACCGCACCTTCATTGCCTCGTTGCAGTCCACAGCTCCAATAAAGAGTCAATTCACAGCAGAGCTGAAGAGGATTGCAACGGAGAACCTTTGGGGGCCGGGATTTGGTGACTATCTCAAGGAAGGCAAGAACGACCTTGCAGCTCTTCTTCGTTCAAAGTATGATGAAGATCGCAAATTCGGCGGAGAGCAACAGCCGGTTGTCGGTGTTACCTGGTATGCCGCCCGCGCATACTGCCTCTGGCTTTCAATGGTTGAAGGGAGGACAAGAGAGTATCGTCTTTTGAATGAGTTTGAGTGGGAGTGGGCCGCTGGCGGGAAACAGGGAACAAGTGGTGAGAGAGTGCGGGAATATCCTTGGCCGGAAGAGAAGGGGGAGGCGGATCCGGCTCTGCTTAACTACGACGAAAGTAATATAGGCAACACAACACCTGTCGGAAGTTATCCCGAAGGTGCCACACCCGAAGGTTTGTATGATATGGCGGGTAATGTCTGGGATTTGTGCAACGACTGGTATGGAAATAGCGGTTCTTTTGCCAACCATCTTGGGCCTGAAACTGGTTCGGAACGCGTGCTTCGCGGCGGGGGCTGGGGCGGGCTTGCCGGGCGCTGTCGGTCGGCGTATCGCCGCAGCTACGCCCCAGACTCCCGGGGCGACGGCGTTGGCTTCCGCTTGGTGTTCGTCCCGTAATCAGTTGGCTGCTCATTCTGGCTTTGCTTTTGAGCACGCTTCGATACGGCCTTCGGCCTACTCAGCGACCAGTCAGGGGATGCAGCACTCTCGGACACCGAGTAGCGAAAAGCGCATATCGATGTGCCGTGTGCCACAATTTGGCGGGAACCAGCGACAACAGAAACGGTTCCCGCAGGCGGCCCGGCGTTTTAAAATAAAGCAGATTCCAGGCAACTTGAAAAAAAGAATGACGGTAAATGGTATCACATGTTTGATGAGCAGGATCAGATTGAAGGCAAAAAAGATCTCTTATGAGAGAGTGTTGAAGGGCGAATCAGAGAGGTTGTAAAGGCTCTGCAAGATAAGAATCTTGAACATCATGATATGATTAAACCGTGGACGACCCGCATTACTGATTTTTGGTTTGTTCACAGTTTCGTCAAGAATCGGCTTAAAAATATTCCAATCAATATGTGATGCCAGTTTGACCAACGGATCCTTGAGTTTCGAGAGCTTCTCAAGCAGCAAGTGTTCGTCAAAAAAGCCTAAAGGATTGATATTTTTCATGCAGCAAGCTATAAATGGATTTGATCGACCTCAATATACCATTTTCTTGCTTGTTGATAAAGTATAAAACATTTAATTATTAACAGATATAGTCTTAATGAATAAATAGAGGTGCCCTTAACATAATCTTGGAATAGTCCTTCCTATTGGTCTATTAATAAGCAATTTTTTCTTCTCTTTTTGTAGTATCAAGTGCGGAAAGTTATTAATTACAGTGTTTTGAATTTCACCAATTATCGCCGCTTTTTCACCTTTCTTGTTTTTTCTAAGCTCGGTTATGACATCCTCAGCCTGCTCTTTATCAACAACAATAACCATTTTGCCTTCATTAACCAATGATAAAGGATCTAATCCAAGCATCTCACAACAAAAGGCTACTTCATACTGGATAGGGATTTTATCAAAATATATTATCGCATTAATTTTCGAATTCTCAACAATATCAAACAAAACACCAAGTAAGCCACCACGTGTAGGATCACGAAGACAATTTATTTTATTAAATTTGTTTAACAATGGCAAAATAAGATCATCTAAACTGCAACAATCAGAAAATATCTTATTTTCATACCCCAAACCTTCTCTTAAAGAAAGAATTGCTAATGAATGATTTCCAACTTCACCTGTGACAATAATCTTATCTCCCGGTTTTGCATTATGAGTTGAATAATTCTTTTCATTAACCGGTTCTCCAAGACCTGTAGTATTAATGCATAATACGGAAGAGTCTTTTTGAGGGACA
>CAIOLC010000074.1 GCA_903859055.1 uncultured Chlorobiaceae bacterium
GTTGCGAACGCCAGTCTTTGCCGTCTTGATACAAATCCTCAGTCCACTCCCACACATTGCCCGCCATATCATGCAACCCTTCAGGTGTAGCACCTTCAGGGTAACGTCCTGTCGGTGTTGTAGCTCCTTCATTGTTGTTATAATTGGCAAGTGTTGGCGAGGGCTCTTTATCGCCCCAGGGGTACTTTCTGCTCTTTTTTCCACCTGCCGCATACTCCCACTCTTTTTCAGTTGGCAGGCGATAGAGATTGGTCTCTCCGCTCTCGCTCTCCAGCAATGAGAGCCACAGACAAAATGCCCGAGCTGCATACCAGCTTGGACCAAGCACCGGCTGATCATCCTTGTTGAACTGTTTGTCATCATCATAAGGAGAACGAAATCGTGTTGCCAGCGATTTTTCGTTCTTTACAAAGTCGCTGAAATCCTTGATGCTCTCAGCCAGGGATAACAGGCTTTTTGTGTAGCTTTCAACAGGCAGTATGGCGGCATAACCGGCCTCTTTTGAATCCAGATAGTTGATAAACTGACGGTAATGCTTGTTGGTCACCGTGTATTTTGCAACGTAGATATCCTCCACTGTTTCCGGCTTCTTCGTCATGAAAAAGGTGAATATCCCCCCCTTGATCAAAATATAGTGAGCGCCCTGCTTGTCCATGATGATCGAGGCATTCGCTCCACAACGCTCACGGTTGCCAGCTCCACCTGCCTGCTCTGTAACGTTAACCATTTCACAGGCAAAATCCAGCGCTTCGGATTTTTTCTCAAAGGGAGCATCAAGAAACTTCTGCACCGTCTCAAAGGCCTCCGCAGTGCCGATGGCTTTCAGGCATTGCATGATGTAGCGCTGCCGGTTTGTTGTAGTTGCCGAATCAAGCAACCTCTTCTGCAAGGCCTCCGTCTTGATCTGCCGCGCCTCCTTGATGAGCGTAACCAGTAAATCCTGCTGCTTTTGGTTCAACGTGGCGCTGACCTCTGCATCGAACAGCTTCCCCATAAAGGCATCAAAGGCATCGGCATCAACCGCGGCGATATAGAAACGGAGTGGCTCTTCCCACCAGTCTTTCCCGAAATTGTTCACCAGCTTGTCGAGATGGCCAAGGGTGCTGTGCATTTTTTTCTCAAGCTGCAGGCCCGCCATGTACTCGCGGAATGATTTATGCCTGAACCGATACTCCTTGTCACCATAGGCTACCAGCAGTCCGGCACGATCAATCAGGTTCTCACAGAACTTCTCGACTGAGGGGGGCTGGTGAAGCGTTTTCAGGTGCTTTTGCATCTCTGCCTGCATCAACGCCTTGTCGGCCTCATCCTTTTCGAGATCCTCCTGCATCCAGAGTGAAACCGGCATCAAAACTCGCCGGGCATCTTCAGCGCTCAGCAGGGGATAAATCTCTTTTTGGCGGTCGCGATAGTCAAGGATATAATTGACGGCGGCATGGTACAACTCGGAACGGGTTTTGGGCAGGTAGTGTCGATCTTTCCAGAGTATCGCCATAATCTGCAACAACATGGGAACTGCGGCCAACATGCGCAAACTCTGGTTCTCTTCCCTCTCCAGAAACGCAATAATAGTGGCGGCTTTCTCCCCAGCTTTTTTTGCCTGCTCCTCTCTCCACTCTTGCAGACTTTTGCTCCCGGGACGCAGCTCACGGCACAACACCGAGCGGAACCACTTCTCCAGAAACTCTTTTTGCTGATCCGGCGAAAAGTCCATGATATCAGCCCGCACATGCCGCGAGCGAAGTTCAATCCCGTCCCCTTTCCGGTAGCCGGTATAACGAGTCGTGACCACCACCTTGGCTTTTTCAAAACCGGTAACGATACGGTCAATCCAGTCGCAAGCCTTGATGCGCTGCTGCGGATCGCTGATTTCGTCGAGACCATCAAGCAACAGAAGCGTCTGACGATGATGCAGCCAGTCAAAGAAGTGCGTCTCCGCTATACCGAGAGAGTGCTTTTCACTCCACGCAAAAAGGTTGGCTGGAAGTGAATCATAATCGGCTCCTTTTTTGACCAGCTCACGCAAGGGAAGATAAAAGACCAGCACAGGCTCCTTGAAGCCAAGGGTGGTGTAGTGCTCATTTTCGAGGCATGCAAGGGCGTAGTGTTTCAGCAAGGTTGTTTTACCGGAACCGGGATCGCCAATAACCAGCAAGAGAGAACAGGTTTCAAAGACAAGGCTGACCACCTCTTCAGGGTTACGAATACGCTCTTGCTGTTGTGATTCGTAACTGACTTTGGGGTTCCACCGCATATCAGTGCGCCAGGTATCGGAAATACGCAGGGAGACAAACGTATCGGTCAGCGTTACCGGTATATTCTCAAGCGCATGAGTACCCAGCAGGCTGATGGTGCCAAGTTCGGTTTTGAGCGCTCCCTGATAACGGCGCAAATCCTCGGCATTATTTGAGAGATCCGCTGTCGGGTGGTTTATATCGACCGAAAGAATGTCGGCGATGGCAATCCGCACCTTGTCACGAACAATGGTTTTGAGCTCTTCTGCATCCTGATAGTTTGGGCAGGGAGTCACTGAACAGGAGTTGGGGTTTGTCCATTCCTTCGTCAGCTCTTCCTGGCGCTCCAGTAATGCCGTCCAATTGCGTGCCGCCTGCAGTTTTTCCTGATGAGGTAAACTCTTGTCCTGGGGTGGAGAATTTTCAGGAAAAAAAGCAAGGATGTGAAGGCTCTTCTCCAAGCTACGCTTTCTGGCCTTCTCAAGCTCTTGCCAGGTAACCTCTCCGACCCGTTCCCTGAAAACAAAAATGGCTATCTGTGCACGGTCAAGCGCGGGGGTAACGGCCCTCTCCTGGCCACCGGGCAGCGCCAGTGCATCGAGTGTCCACTCCCAGAGCCTGATACGCTTGAAACATGAACGATGACAATTGGTTTTCAGCAGCAGCCGGAAATCCTTCTCAATTTCCGATTGCAGTTCAAGAATGGCATTTGCTTCCGCAGAAGCATCGTCGCTATGGCCGATGAATATCAGAAGTTCATCGGGCGGAAATTCACGGGTTGTCATTGCTGGTGTCTGGTGGCATGGAATGCGGCAGTTTTCTTTTCAGCATCTGTTTGAGAGTGAACAAACAGCTCTGCTGGCGAATGTTCGGAGTTCAGAGTTCAGGGTTTAACATTTTGGCAAGATAACTATCTTTATCCTCTTCCTGAAAGAGACATAAAAAAAGATATCTATTCGAGTGCTTGTGTGACAAACTTCGCGAAAAAGACAACGCAATATTATTTCAGCCGCTTTCGCCAGTAATAAGGTCGCCGTTTCTGATGAGCGCACGCCAGGATTTGAATTCGATCTGGATAAACCGTATAGACCAGATTGTAGGGAAACCTCCACAACGACTTTCGCCGCAATCTTTTCCCAATTTTTGGGGTGGCCTCAGTATTCATCAAAATCTGATTGAGTCCTCGTTCAACTTCTGCAAGCAAGTCTGAACCAAGCCCAATCTGACGTATCTCGTAGTACTGTGCCGCCTCAGTAACCTCTGCGTCTGCATCGGGGTGAAATCCGATCACTTTCATGAGATAGCTGCCCGTGCCCGGCGAAGCACCTCTTTACCCGATATTTCAGTAACAATCCCTTGCTCCAACTCAACCAGGCGACGCTCAGCCTCCTCAGCCCACAAAGCATCAATTTCAGCTCCAGACAGTTCGTCGAGACTTTCGACTATCCACTTTGCGAGTGTAGCGCGCTCCGTCAATGGCAGCTTCCGGATCTCGACTTCGATCTCGTTGATACCCATATTTTCCCCATTAAAGGCCAATGATCAAAAGAATAAAACTTTCGAAAAAGGTAAAGATAATTCCGGCAAAGACGAAAGAAGATGGAAGAATCAACTGGTAATAAACAAACCCGCCTTTTGAAAACAGACTTCGTTTTTCAACGGTGAAAAGAAATCAAAAGTCATATATGGACTACAGCAGTAAACTGCATGTATTCGGTATGTGAATGTGGGGTATGGTGCTGGTGGGCATCATAAAAATAATGTACACCTCAACACCGTAAAACATTGACAGTATAGGCATTACACCTCCGGCATATTCGAATATTTTCCGGGGTTCTTGCGTAAATCCGTTGTGCTTGTCGCAATCATGATTGTTGCTGTTTATATTTGATACGATTGCAAAAGTCAAGTCAGAAGTTGCAGCATGGGAGAAAAAACGATACCGTGATTGCGTTTTACAACCAAAACAGCGAGAATACAGTGGTTACACCTTTATCCGACAATCGCTGCGTGACATATCAGAAGCTTCAATAATCCATTTGAAACACGGTAGTAATCGCACCTGCCATTCTATGTTAACATTACCATTTGCCCATTTTTTACCGGGCGTAAATAAATGTAGTATAATCGGTCGCGAATAGAAACAGAAGAGAGGTTTTCGGGCAGTGCTTATGAATTCGAGCTGAAATCACAAAGACAGTGACAATGCTTTCAGTGATTTCGTACACAATTCTATGTTGCTTGTTTACTCTCTTCGACCAACATCCCGACATGTCTCCTCTCAAAGCTTCAGGTTTACCTGTGCCAGTCGATGGATGAAGAGCCAACTTTTTGAAATCTGTTTTCCTGTGAAAAAGTTTTATATTTTAGTGCGTAGTAAAAAAGTAGCACACTGTATTGCTGATGTGTTGAAGTGCCGATGCCCATTATGGGCTAACAAGTTCAATTGAGGTTGATGATGAAAAAGCTGCCGGTAGGGATACAGACGTTCAGCGAGATCATAAACGAGGATTATCTCTATATCGACAAAACGGAGATTGCCTCTAACCTGATCGACAGGTATAAATATGTCTTTCTGTCGCGCCCACGCCGTTTCGGCAAAAGCCTGTTTCTCGATACGCTGAAAAATATTTTTGAGGGAAAACGGGAGCTGTTCCATGGGCTGCTGATTGAGGATCAGTGGAACTGGGAGGTGAAATATCCGGTCATCAAAATAAGTTTCAGTGGGGGGGTTCACTCAAGGGCCGATCTTGAGGAGGATTTGCTGCACATTCTCAAATCCAATGAGGAGCGACTTGGGCTGACCTGTGAAAACAGATCAAGAGCGCAATACTTTTTTGCGGAATTAATCAAAAAAGCATTCGAGAAATATCAGCAGAAGGTTGTCATTCTGGTTGATGAGTACGACAAGCCTATCCTCGACAATATTGAGCATATCCCTGAAGCGATTGCCATCAGGGATGGAATGCGCGACTTTTATACAAAAATCAAGGAAAACGACGAGTACCTGCGCTTTGCCTTCCTCACCGGCGTGAGCAAGTTCTCAAAAGTATCGCTCTTCAGCGGCCTGAACAATCTCGAAGATATCAGTCTCAACCCCGACTATGGCACCATCTGCGGCTACACCCAGCTTGATGTGGAAACCGCTTTTGCACCTTATCTTGAGGGTGTCGACATGGAACAGGTCAAGCGATGGTACAACGGGTATAACTTTTTGGGTGAGAAAGTCTATAACCCTTATGATATTCTGCTTTTTATCAAAAACAGGTTTGTGTTCGACAATTACTGGTTTGAAACTGGTACTCCGCGCTTTCTGGTTGAGTTGATCAGTAAAAACCGCTATTACATCCCTGATTTTCTCAATATCAACGTTGACAAAAGTCTGGTCAACAGTTTTGACCTTGAAAATCTCAATCTGGAAACGATTCTTTTTCAGACTGGCTACTTGACCATCAAGCGATTGCTGCCGTCTGGCATGGGAGTTGGCTATGAACTGGGATTTCCAAACAAGGAGGTGCAGATCAGTTTTAATGAATATATTTTGCGTTCGATGACCAGCAGTTCACAGAAAGAGCCGATCCGCCATGAGCTGCTTTATATCATGAACACCGGAGCTGTTGAACGCCTGGAGCCAGTCATCAAACGCCTTTTTGCAAGCATTGCCTACAATAATTTTACCAACAATGATATCGAGAGCTATGAGGGCTTTTACGCCAGCGTACTCTATGCCTATTTTGCCAGTATCGGTGTCGATATCATCGCCGAAGATGTGAGCAACAGGGGCAGA
>CAIOLC010000075.1 GCA_903859055.1 uncultured Chlorobiaceae bacterium
ATGTGTGAGTAACAAGAGGAGTAAGCGTCATGGCGCGATTCCTTTATGGAGTGAGCATCAGCGATTAACGAGTGGAGAGCATCGATAATTTACAAATCCATCACGCTTTTTCTATCGCCATAAACAGGCAGGCGCTCGCGCCAGAATAGTTCTTGGTAAAACCGCCTCGACCTCTTATATTCACACTCCCGATTGAAAAAATACACGGAGAGGTGCGAGAGTGGTTGAATCGGACGGTCTCGAAAACCGTTGTGCGCTTCGGTGTACCGTGGGTTCGAATCCCACCCTCTCCGCCAGGTAGTCCATGCTTCAGCACTTTCATTACCGTTTATCAGCCCTTAAGCCCGCACCATGCGGGCTTATTAGGTTGTTCACCTCCTCACTATTTTGCCTGCGCCTTGACCAGTTCAACATCCAGCAAAATGTTCACCTCTTCGCCAACAGCTACTCCACCTGTCTCCAGTGCCTTGTTCCAGACAAGTCCGTAATCTTTGCGATTAATGGTTGTGCTGGCCGAGGTGCCGCGCCGGATATTACCCCAGGGATCTTTGCTCTCTTTGGAGAAGGGGGCCACACTTAACACGACCGATTTGGTGACACCATGAATCGTCAAATCTCCCGTAACCTTCATGGCACCCTTGCTTGTACGAGTCCATTTTTTTGACACAAAGGTCAAGGCCGGATATTTTGCTGCATCAAAGAACTCCGCGCTCCTCAAATGCTCGTCCCTTTTCTGAACATTGGTGTTGATGGAACCAGCATCGATGGTGACATCAACCGTTGATTTTGTGATGTCCTGATCATTAATATCAACAACCCCGCTATACTTGTTGAAATTGCCCTTCACGTGCGAAACCATAAGGTGGCTGACACTGAATCCCACATTTGAATGGTCGGCATCAATACTCCATGTTGTCGCCGTAGCCAATGACGGTAACGCCATGATGGCCAACGTGAGCATCGCCGGGGCGATGTTTCTTTTCATGTTTACTCGCTGTTTTGGTTATGATTTGTTGAAACGCACTGAAATAGTAACAAAAATCCCCTCCTTAAAAAAGCCAGGGAATAAATCGCTTCACCCGACGTGCATAGTCAGCATACTCAGGATGGCGTTCGGTCAACCATCTCTCTTCACGGGAAGCTTTATAGCTGAAAAAGATAAATCCAAACAGCGTCAGAAAAAGGTGAGCAAGGCTCATGGTAAAAAGTGTCCAGCCGGTAGCCGCCAAAAGCAGGCTACTGTAGAGCGGATGACGAACCAGTGCGTATGCGCCAGAGGTGACAAGCTGATTATGGTCGACAGGATAGGGTAGCGGTGTCAAAAATTTCCTGAGCTGCCTTGAACCAGAGGCTCCAAGAAGCAAAGCTGCCGCCCAGGTGCAAGCAAGAATGAACCATCTGAATGGAGCCATCGCTCTCAACAACCCTGCATCAACGCAAGGTACTGCCGGAAAAAAAACAAAAAAGATCATGAGGATAAACTGGAAAATCACCAGATACTCCCCTTTTTTTCCCCATGAAAGTTTAACTTCTTGAGTAATACGTCTCTCCATACTTGTACGTTTTTCCCGAATCTTTGCCCTCAAATCTACCAATAAAGTGGCTCATTACCACTGATAACCAACTCCCAGATTGACTCCAGTGCGGTTATCATACCCGGCTTGAAGAGAGTATTGCTGCCTGACAGGAAAATAGGCAATCCCCCCACCATGTAATTGTACCTTCTGTTGGTTGTAAAAAAATCATACTCCATCGAGAGGGATGGTGCTTTTGCTGTACCACCACCTGCGATACCCACTCCTGCACTGTTTTTCAGGTTTTTTGCATAAAGCGACGGGGAGATCAACCATCCAGAAAGGAGGGCAATACACATGAGAGTGTGACGAGAGTATTTCATTGTTCTGTTATTCAATTTCTAAAACAAAAGTGTTATAATATACCCTAAAAGGAGGTGGGTATATGGCACGACCAGCAAGTGGTAAGGAGGTTTTGGAAAAGGCAAAGGAAACATTGGCGAATGCTCGAACTGTAGAAGAGCTGCGCCAGGCACAAGCGGTGGTCTTGCCATTGGAATACGGTTTTTCTATTGCCCAAGTGGCCGCTGTTTTGGGTATTTCAAAGGGTTGGGCCTGTCAATTGAGGAGGCGTTTTATTCAGGCCGGTGGCCTTCCAGCAGAATCAAAACCAAAGCGGGGTGGACGGCATCGGGAAATTATGAGCAAAGAGGAAGAGGC
>CAIOLC010000076.1 GCA_903859055.1 uncultured Chlorobiaceae bacterium
ACAGCAGCTTTTTGCCATAAGCAGCGCGTGCCTGCCCTCCTTGCTCAAACTCCACGATATGGCGACCAATTTCCCAACAGGTACGCACCTGAATGACATCCACAGTCCGCTTTGCTTCTTTGCGGGCATCAGCAATCAGAGTGCGCAACTGAGCAAGCAACACATCGATATTCACTGAAAGACTCCGATCATTTTCATTCATGACCATCTCCATAGTTGCATGTTGAAAAGTCCCACAGCCTGTGGAACAAATTGCGGTTGCTGCATTATACCGTGACCCATTTTTTTATTTCGACAAATAATAGTCAAGTTTTCCCGTGAACATGGGCGCATAACAGGAGGAGTTGGTTGCAGGGCCACGCCAGGCAGGCAAAACAACCCTGGTGCGGCGGATGGCAATCGAAGGGATGGTGCCAGTCAAACGCTGAATAAGAAGCTCTCTATGGATCGGAAAGAGAAAAAAATCACCTATATTGTCCTTTTAAAACGAACACTATAGCAATAAATCATCCTTTATGAAAGGCTATCTGAGAGGCATAATCCGCCAAAAGATTGTTGATGCCCAGGCAGCGCCTCTGCCGGAATTCACCTTCAGGGACACGAGAGTGCCTGAAGTAGAGGGTAAAGCTATTGCTGTCATCGGGATGAGGCGCTCAGGAAAAACAACATTGCTGAAGCAAATCATCTCTGAACGGGTGAAGCAGGGAGTACCTCGTGGAGGAATGCTCTATTTCAGTTTTGAGGATGAACGGCTCGCTGGTATGGAGAGCAGTGACCTGGATATTGTTGTCGAGGAGTTCTATCGTTTGCATCCGCAATTAAGAGGTCAAGAGAGAGTGGTGCTCTTTTTCGATGAAATACAGGTGGTGCCCGGTTGGGAACTTTTCATACGCCGTTTACTTGATACCGAAAATGCAGAGATTTTTATTTCAGGCTCTTCTTCCCGTCTGCTGTCGCGTGAAGTGGCCACGAGCATGAGAGGTCGTGCAATGGAAGCAGTTGTCTATCCTTTCAGTTTCAGGGAGTATCTCCGCCACAAAGGGGTTGAACCGTCAAAGCCAGTAGAAGAGTGGACAACATCTGATCGCTCAACCATTGAGGGTGAACTTCGCAACTATCTTGCGTTTGGCGGATTTCCGGAAACGACCGGCATCACAGGGCGTGACCGCCAGGAGTTGCTTCGGGGCTATGTCGATGTTGCGCTCCTGCGTGACGTTATTGAGCGTTACGCCGTGACAAACCCGGTCGCATTGCGCTGGATGGTGCGTCAACTGCTTGGAAATGCAGCAGGTTCATTCAGCATTAACCGTTATTACGCCGATTTAAAATCTCAGGGATTTTCTGTAGCAAAAGATACGCTGCACACCTATCTCGGTTATCTTGAAGACTCGTTTCTCCTCCAGACACTCTGCCTTGCAACCGATTCGGAGCGTCGCCGTATGGTTAATCCCCGAAAAGTCTATCCTGTTGATACCGGTCTTATCCCTCTTTTTGATCGATCAGGAAAAGAAAACAGCGGTCATGCTCTCGAAACTGCTGTTTTTCTTGAACTGGCAAGACGAGGTTATGAAACAGGGTATGTTCATACCACTTCAGGCTACGTGGTGGATTTTCTTGCCAGAGATATGACGAAGGGAGATGAGCTGATTCAGGTCTGCACTGACCTCACGCAATCAAGTACAAGAGAACGGGAGGTAAGAGCGCTCCTTGACGCAGCGCCCGAGTTTCGGAATGTACGGTTACGGGTGATAACACTGGAAGCACCTCCAAGAGTTGAATTTCCTCCAGAAATAACCATCACACTCGCCAGCGAGTGGCTGCTTCTCGATTGAAAGCAAAAAAGCTTGCCGCGTGTCCATCAAGCACCTGCTTAGTGGCATCGAACCCCCTTGCCAAACTCACCAGTCAATGATTCTGCCAGTCGCGACAACAACTTTTTGCCATAAGCAGCGCGTGCCTGCCCTCCTTGCTCAAACTCCACGATATGACCTGGGGAAAAACCACTCTCGACATTGATACAGAATTACGTAACAGCCGTGATTCATGGGAACAATAGAGTTTCGTATACGACAGGTTTATGAGACATATTGTACATGATGAAAAAGTCTCACCACTGGTGCGACAATTGTCCTGGACTCATAATTTTTGATTATCCTCGGGCAGAGTAAGCGTCAAGAAAAGCGAGAGTTTTATCTGCAAATGGTAATACGGGAAAGATAGAGCAAGAGAGGACTTGAACGCCAATTCAGGAACGCCCTGTTTGACCATCCGCTTGATACGTTTCTGCCTGCTCCAATAACAGTGTGCGTTCCCGATACAGCTCCGTTAACAGCTCTTCTTCGGTTGGCAAAACCAATATATAACTGCTGGCGAACAACTGTTCACTCCCATTCAAGACCGAATAGCGAACCACCGACTCGTCCTTTTGCGAACACAAAATAATGCCAGTTACATACTGTTCATGATTTTGGATAACTTGCCACAATAAAAGTAATGAGATGGGGAAATCAACTATTCAACACACGCAATACGGTGTCGGGGGCTTTTTTGACAAGATTAAGCAAAACTAGCGCAGGGCCATGCGGTTTGCGGTCACCCCGTTCCCAATGCCTCAGTGTGGCGACGCTGATGCCGAACGCAGAGGCAAACTCATCTTGCGTCAGGCGTGTTTCCTGTCGGATGCTTTTGACATTGACGGGTTCCGGGTGAAACACCCTTACCTTGATGTTTTTTCCCTCTGAATAATCAATAGCCTCTGCCAATCCATTTTTTATACTCTCAAATAGGGTATCCATTCTTATCTCTTATAGTTTTGAACCAAAATCTTCGTTAGTCCTGCCAGCTCATTCCGTTCTGATTTGGTCAGGTTACCCTGCTCATTTTTACTGAACGCCGTCAACAAAAAAAGCGGCATATCAGGGTTGTGGTAAAAATATATCATGCGAGTGCTGCCACTTTTTCCCTTGTTTCCTGTCGCCCATCTCAATTTTCGAACACCTCCGGTTCCCTGAATCAAAATCCCTGCCGTTGGGTTTGTTGAAAGAAAGGAGAGTAGAGAATCATGCTCCTCACTGTTCATCAGTTTTTCTGATTTGCGAATGAATTCCGGTAGTTCTACAATCGTAATATTCATCACACAATATAATCCATTGGATGATTTTTAAAGGAAATATCTGCCAGTAGCATAAATTTTTGGTCTCAATAAACTTTTCCTGCCAGGTACTACTATGTTGGCTGCCAACCTCTTAAAATCCAGATAGCAGCTTCTCACTGTGATGCTCAGGTAATTCAACCGCTCTGCAGGCGATTTCGGGAGTAACTGGAAGTAATTTTATTCCCGACCCACCAAAGCCATATATGTGTATCAAGAACAATCACTCCGGCAAATCCCAGGTAGAACAGGGCACACTGCTCATGATATCGCCGTTAATGACCACCTTGCCCGCTATATCGGGATGGGGAATTCGTCGAAAACACATCAAGCGCTGCGCCATAAACTTTCAGCCAAACGACCTGCTTTTGATACTCAGGACAATACTTGTCAACCTCATTCCAGAACTCCGCATTGTGCCTTTTGTGGTTGAAGTGACACAATTCATGGACAATCAGGTAATCAATGACGCTTGCGGGAGCCATCATCACCTTCCAGTGGAAATTGACTTTCCGCTTTTTATCCGA
>CAIOLC010000077.1 GCA_903859055.1 uncultured Chlorobiaceae bacterium
AGTGGCCGTATGGTGATAATGCCGGGATGGGTTTTTTCATGCATGAGCAACGCCTCGTGGCCAATAGCTACAATTTTACCGGTGTTGCGTTCACGGGCAACAATTGATGGCTCATTCAATACAACACCTTTACCCCGGATAAAAATCAATGTATTTGCTGTCCCGAGATCAATAGCGATATCTCTGAACAGATTACTGAAAAAGTTCATAGTAACATGGTTCTGTGTGTCTCTCATGGTGGCTTGGAATGAAGCTGATTCACGCTATATTCCAAGGTTTCAACTAAACCCTTAAGGTAGTTAATGCAACTTTTTTTTCAAATGAAAAGAGGCCATAGAAAGGCTCTTTTTTACATTTTTTTCTTTTTTTTCACAGAGAGAGCTGGTTTTTACGATGACATGTACTGATTGAGTTACATGTATCGATAATGAGAATGGGCGGAATCTGATAACCAATAATCAAAAAGAAGTGTTACATCTCTACCGTTATCCTGAAGATTCTTCAGCTTTAAAAAAGCAGTTGCAACGGAGTATCGCCATTGATACCTCTGTTCAGGTCGCCGTCGATGAAATTTTGTCTCAGGTTCGACAAAGAGGGGACAGTGCAGTGCTCGATTATACGGAAAAGTTTCAAGGTATACGGCTTGCGGCGATGCGTGTTTCACCGGATGCGCTTGACGATGCCCGACGGAATACCGATCCTCTTTTTCTTGAACTGCTTGAAGAGGCTTATGCTAACATTGTCCGTTTTCATCAGTGTGAGGTCGAGAAAAGCTTTTTCATCGAATCTGAAGGTGGCGTGTTGCTTGGTCAGCGGGTTACTCCCATGGAAAAGGCACTTCTCTATGTTCCGGGAGGTAAGGCATCGTATCCATCTTCGCTGCTGATGAATGCGGCTCCAGCACAAGTTGCCGGGGTTAAAGATATTTTTGTGACCACCCCCTGTGGTGCTTCAGGGGAGGTGAGCCAGGATACTCTTGCAGCCGCTTCGGTAGCCGGTATTCGCTCTGTTTACAAACTGGGGGGAGCGCAGGCTATAGCGGCTTTTGCCTATGGAACCGAGACGATTCTGAAGGTCGATATTATAACAGGACCGGGGAACAGATATGTGGCACAGGCTAAAAAACAGGTTTTTGGTCATGTCGCTATCGACAGTATTGCTGGTCCATCAGAGGTGGTTATCATAGGTGATGAATTTGCGAACCCAGAATTTATTGCCTATGATATGTTTGCGCAGGCCGAGCATGACCCGGATGCTTCGGCAGTACTGATTACCACTTCGGAATCGCTGGCCGTTGCTGTGCAACAGTGCATTGAGGCACTTCTGCCAAAAATGCTTCGCTGCGATATTATTGCCTTGTCGCTCCGGAATAACGGTGCCATTGTGCTGGTTGAGTCGATTGAAGAGGCATGCACCCTCTCTGACACGATTGCTCCCGAGCATCTGGAACTGCATGTTGAGCACCCCTGGGATATTCTGCCAAATCTTCATCACGCAGGGGCTATTTTTATGGGCCCTTACTCTTGCGAAACCGTTGGTGATTATTACGCAGGTCCCAATCACACCCTGCCGACCAGTGGTACTGCACGCTTTTTTTCACCACTTTCGGTTCGTGACTTTGTCAAGCACACCTCAATTATCTCCTATTCAACACAGCAATTGCTCAAGAATGGAGAAAAGATTGCCGCTTTTGCTGATCATGAAGGACTTCAGGCTCATGCCGAGTCTGTTCGTGCAAGATTGAGAGTATTATGAGGGTTGGTGACTTCGATTACATCTTGCCCGAGGAGCAGATTGCAAAATATCCCCCTTTTGAGCGAGGCTCAACCCGTCTGCTTCTGCTCAAGAGTCACTCGGGAGCGGTGCAACACTCAAGGTATGCCGATCTTGATGCCTCTCTTCGGGAGGGCGATCTTCTTGTCCTGAATAATACGAAAGTGTTTCGTGCAAGGTTGTTTGCGGCCAAGTCGACCAGTGCAAAGATTGAGTTGATGCTTCTTGAAAAGCATGAAAATGATCAGAATCTTGCCCTTTATCGGGGGAGAGTGAAAAAAGGGGAGAGACTTGAGGTTTGCGGCCATACCCTGCTGGTTACAGATATTGTTGATCAGGGAGTTGCCCGCATTGAGTTGGCGGGAGGTGGGGAGTTAACCGATTTTTTTAATAATTTTGGTACAGTGCCCATACCACCGTATCTCAAAAGGAGGGCTGAGGAGGTTGATCAAGAGAGGTATCAGACGATCTTTGCTGCCTTGACAGGTTCAGTGGCTGCTCCGACAGCCTCTCTCAATATGACACAGGAGTTGCTTGACAAGCTTCGCAAGAAAGGAGTTGATGTTGCTCCATTAACCCTGCATGTGGGTCTTGGTACCTTTCTCCCCATCAGGGTCGAGTTGTTTGAAGAGCATCACATGCACCGTGAATTTTATTCGATACCAGCCGAAAGCGTCGAAAAAATCAGAGCTGCGAAGAGGGCAGGAAGAAGGGTTGTGGCTGTCGGCACAACAGTGACCCGGGCGCTTGAACATGCCGCCGAAGCCCTTGCGCAATCTTCCGGATTTTCTGGCATCACTGGTGAAGCAGACATTTTTATCTATCCTGGACATCAATTTCGTTGTATTGATGCACTTCTGACCAACTTTCATGCACCTCGATCAACCGTCTTGATGCTCACCGCTGCGTTTGCGGGTTGTGATCATCTACGGCATGCTTATGCTGAAGCTCTTGAAAAAGGATATACTTTCCTTAGTTATGGGGACAGCATGTTTATTTCCGGGGAACATTAAAACTCAGTAATTCATATCATCCCCTCATCAGCCTTTGTCTATAAGGTATTCTGTATCAGGGCCATTAATAAGTAAGGTTTTTTCTCCAGGGTGGAGGGGATGATTCTTGTTTTTCAAAAGGAGGTATGCTATTTTTCACCTCGTATCGCTCCTCTTATTATTTCAAGGAGTGTGCAGGTTTTGCCCGCATTATTTTACAGTTACTTTTCTTTCAACCATACATAACCCACGGAGATTGACCTTATGAGTCTTGCAGTCCAATATCGCGCCCATACCGAAGAGCGTGCGAAGCTGAGTATTCCACCGCTGCCGTTAACCGCTGAGCAGGCGCGCTCGCTTGTCGGCTTGCTTCAACAGAGTGTTGTTGAAGATAAAGAGTATCTGCTGGAGCTGTTCCGCAATCATATCAGTCCTGGTGTTGATGATGCTGCATTTGAAAAAGCAGCATTTTTAGACGGAATTCTTAAAGGAGATCTCTCCTGTAGTGTCATCAGCAAGAGAGAGTCCGTTCGGATTTTGGGTACCATGCTTGGTGGCTATAATGTCAAGCCGCTTGTTGATGCTCTCAGCCACAGTGATGAGGCAGTGTGTTCGGAGGCCGCAGAGATGCTGAAAAAGACTCTTTTGGTCTATGATCTTTTTGACGTTGTTGTTGAGCTTGCCAAAACAAATATCTATGCGGAAGCAGTGCTCAAGTCGTGGGCAGAAGCTGAATGGTTTACCTCCAAGCCATTTCTTCCTGAAAAGATGACCCTCACGGTCTTCAAAGTTCCGGGTGAAACCAACACAGACGATCTTTCACCGGCAAGTGAGGCCTTTACCCGCAGCGATATTCCACTCCATGCACGTTGTATGCTTGGTACCAAAATCAATGATCCGATTGGCACTATCGCCGAGCTGAAGAAGAAAGGGTATCCGCTTGCCTATGTTGGAGACGTTGTCGGAACAGGATCAAGCAGAAAGTCTGGTATCAATTCGGTGCAGTGGCATATCGGCAATGACATTCCTGCTGTGCCAAACAAACGGACGGCTGGAGTGGTGATTGGCACGACTATTGCCCCTATTTTTTTTAATACCGCAGAAGATTCCGGCGCATTGCCGATTCAGGCTGATGTCTCATCGCTCGATATGGGTGATGTTATTGATGTTGATCTTGCCAAAGGTACCATTGCAAAAAGTGGTGAAGTTGTCGCAAGTTTTGCACTCTCCCCCAATACGATTGAGGATGAGGTTCGTGCCGGTGGGCGCATTGCACTGATTATTGGAAGAACCCTTACCCGCAAAGCACGCACGGCACTCGCTCTTGGAGAAGACGATCTTTTTGTTCGTCCTGAACAGCCTGCAGATACCGGAAAAGGGTATACGCTTGCACAGAAAATGGTTGGCAGGGCTTGTGGACTTCCAGGTGTTCGTCCCGGAATGTATGTTGAGCCCGAAACCCTGACCGTTGGTTCCCAGGATACCACTGGAGCCATGACTCGAGATGAGGTCAAGGAATTCGCAGCCTTGAGCTTCAGTGCAGACCTGCTGATGCAGAGCTTCTGCCATACGTCAGCCTACCCAAAACCATCGGATATAAAACTCCACAGAAGTCTTCCATATTTCATTATGAGCAGGGGAGGTGTTGCCCTCAAACCAGGTGACGGGGTTATTCATACCTGGCTGAACCGCATGGTACTTCCTGATACGGTGGGTACTGGTGGTGATTCCCATACCCGTTTTCCTGTTGGTATCTCATTCCCGGCCGGTTCTGGACTTGTTGCCTTTGCTGGTGTGACGGGTACCATGCCGCTTAATGTTCCTGAATCGGTACTTGTTCGTTTTACAGGCGAGTTGCAGAATGGGATCACACTGCGCGATCTTGTCAATGCCATTCCCTATGTTGCTCTCAAGCGAGGTCTTTTGACGGTAGAAAAGAGAGGGAAGAAAAACGTTTTTGCCGGGCGGATCCTCGAAATTGAGGGGCTGCCGAATCTCAAGGTAGAGCAAGCTTTTGAACTGAGTGATGCATCAGCCGAACGCAGTGCTGCGGCATGTACGGTTCGTCTTGACAAGGAGCCTGTTATTGAGTACCTCAGTTCAAATGTCAACCTGCTTGAGCAGATGGTTGAGGAGGGTTATGGTAACGCTGAAACCATCTCCCGTCGTATTGGCAAGATGAAAGAGTGGCTTGCAAATCCAGTGTTGCTTGAGCCTGATGCTGATGCTGAGTATGCCGAGGTGCTTGAGATTGACATGAGCAGTATCACCGAGCCAATTCTTGCCTGTCCAAATGATCCTGATGATGTCAAAACGCTCAGTGAGATTCTTGCCGACAAGAAGACACCGAAAAAAATTGATGAGGTGTTTGTTGGCAGTTGCATGACCAATATTGGCCACTTCCGTGCTCTTGGCGAAATTTTGCGCGACAGAGGGGCTGTGCCGACCAAGCTCTGGATTGTTCCTCCGACAAAAATGGATATGAAAATGTTGATTGAAGAGGGCTATTACTCGGTGTTTGGTGCTTCAGGAGCCCGCATTGAACAGCCAGGTTGTTCGCTCTGTATGGGGAACCAGGCAAGAGTTGCCGATAATGCAGTGGTCTTCTCAACCAGCACAAGGAACTTTGATAACCGTATGGGTACCGGTGCCCAGGTCTATCTTGGTTCTGCTGAACTGGCAGCAGTATGCGCACTTCTTGGTCATCTTCCGAACCGTGATGAATACATGGAAGTTGTCAGACGGCATCTTTCTGGTGGAAAGGAGGAGAAAATTTATCAATATCTTAACTTTCATGAGCTCGAAAAAGCAGAATTAGAGTTGCTTGTTGAATAAAAAAATCATTTATTAAGGCGGGATGTGGAATATTATTACATATCCCGCCTTACAGTAGACTTTTGGAAAGTCGCTGTTTTTTTTTATTATTCGGGAGCTGATGAAGCTGTCAATTATTAAACAACAAAATAAACATAGCAATGAAAAAGTTTTTTGTATTCCTCTTTCTTGTAAGCTCAGTCTCATTTGTTGGCTGCGCAAAAAAAACTGAAGCTCCTGCAGAAGCTCCTGTAGAGGCACCAGCAGCACCTGCCGCACCAGCAGCAGCACCAGCAGCAGAAGCACCTGCAGCTCCAGCAGCAACACCTGCAGCAGAGGCACCAGCAGCACCAGCAGCAGGCAAATAAGTTTTCGGATTTCCGACATCTTATCAAAAAGAGGCAGGACGAAAGTCCTGTCTCTTTTTGCGTTTACTCTCTTCGCTATGAGAGAAATTCAAGAGCAGGGAAATTATTGTCCGACAGGTTGGGGGGAACCAAAAAAATGAATTTTTATTCGCCAGCTTTCCAGCCAGGTTTACTGGTCGGTAGCCATGATGAGATGAGGGGGGCAAAAAAAAGACACCGGTCAAAAACCTGTGTCTTTTCTGCTGAGAAGGTGTGTTGAGGAGGCAGGACTCGAAC
>CAIOLC010000078.1 GCA_903859055.1 uncultured Chlorobiaceae bacterium
ACTATCTTACATCAAATTTCAGACCAAATACAGTTATTCCTTGCAGGTTCTGACAAGAATGATCGCCTCTGTGCTCATGGAGCAACGAATGCTTATTGATATTTTGTCGCTGGATGAGCACTCACTGCAAAAAGTGAGGGATCCTGTTGCGCAGCTCTCTTTATTTTAACCGGACACTACTGATGCCTCGATACAATGTGATATTTGAGTCGGAAGAGACTATTTTTGGAAAAATCCCACGTTCTTACGATTGGGTTGAATATTCATGTGTTCTGAAAATCTACGATGGAGGAAAGCTGCCGGTCTCTTTTGAAATGATATTTATTCCTCCTCATCCTTATATGGTAAACAT
This sequence comes from uncultured Chlorobiaceae bacterium, assembly GCA_903859055.1. Classification (GTDB taxonomy): domain Bacteria; phylum Bacteroidota; class Chlorobiia; order Chlorobiales; family Chlorobiaceae; genus Chlorobium. Next base: position 353 of record CAIOLC010000078.1, read on the forward strand.
GCCATTAACTCATTCCATAAAGGCGGAAAGTATTTCAGGGGTATATTACAAGGTTGTCAAGTTTCTTAACAGCTATGGCGTTCATTTTAGCCGATAATTACAAGGGGTAGCACCTGACACTGAACGGACAAGGTTTCTGTGGGTTCGTTTTTATACGACATTTCTGTTAAAAAAACTAAAATAGTCCGATATATTTTATATACTACACCACGAATACAGAAAGTAATTTGGTTTTGCAGAGCAGTGTGTTTATACTGCGATTATAGCACTCGAACCTCTTAACCGTAGAACATCCATGCCTACAGCATTCTCAACAACTCAGATCATCACCCAGCTTACCACATCGTGGGGTGGCACATTCACGGGGTACACTTTTAGCTGGCCTTCAAGCTTGAAATCAATATCATTTTCAATTAATACAGCAACGCCCACCAATGTAACAGGGGTCACTCCTTCTGAAGGTGGCGCATTTCTTGTTAAAATGGATGCCATCCAGGTTGCAACTGCCACCCTTGCTTTTCAATTATGGGATGATGTGATAGCAACAACCCTTGTCAAATCAACATCACCATCTGCCAATATCACGCTTAACTATTCATCAAACACCAGCGGAAACGGCACATACACGCAACTCTGGGGCACAGCAAATAACACAACACAACAATTAACACTGGGGGCCGGGCAAGTGTGGTTAAGCTCAACCTGGGCAACCAATGCTGACAGCGGCATGACACCCGGAGGTTATGGCCTGTTTACCATGATCCATGAAATCGGCCATGCGCTGGGATTGTCACACCCGGGTGACTACAATGCCGGAAGCGGCACCGCCATTACATACGCAAACAACGCAGTCTTTGCACAGGACAACCGCCAATACACCGTCATGTCCTATTTCGGGGGGTATCTTAAAGGGGTTGGCTGGCAGCAGGACGGCACCAGCGCCAACTATATTTATCCCCAAACCTTGATGGTCTACGATATGGCGGCTATTCAGGCAAAATATGGTGCTGATACGAAAACACGGACGACAAACACCGTCTATGGCTTTAACTGCTCGCTTGCGGCAACGGATCCAGAGGACAAAATTTTTGACTTCACCCTGAATGCCAACCCGATATTTACGATATGGGATGCTGGTGGAACCGATACGCTCGACGGTTCAGGTTATGCCGGCAATCAAACCATCAATCTGGCTCCTGGTGCCTACTCTTCTGTTGATGGCATGATTGAGAATGTGGCCATTGCCTTTAACTGCTGGATTGAAGCTGCAGTAGGCGGAAAAGGAGCAGATACAATTTTTGGCAATGATGTCAACAATATCATCACTGGCGGAGTTGGTGCCGACAAGCTGGATGGTGCCAATGGGGCTGATCTCTACATGATTTACTCTGCCACAGAGCATCCTGCAGGTGAAATAATTGCTGATACCGGCACTTTGGGCATTGATGAGGTGAGATTTGCCTCAATTACGGCGAATGACACCCTGATTTTTAATGCTGGTGATACGGGCATTGAGTCCCTCTTTATTGGCACCGGAACCGGAGCCACTGCGGTCACAACCGGCACAACTGCCCTGAATATTGATGCCTCTGCTGTTACCAACGCGCTTGCGATAACCGGTAATTCCGGAGTCAACAGCCTGATCGGAACTTCCTCTAATGATACCATTACGGGAGGTGCCGGGATTGACAAGATGAATGGAGGAAACGGTTCCGATATTTACCTGATCAACGCTTCAGCCGAGCATACTGCGGCTGAAATTACTGATAAAGGAACGACAGGCATCGATGAGGTACGATTTGCCTCGACGACGGCAAAGGAGACTCTGACACTCTTTGCCGGAGATACAGGAATTGAAACTGTCGTTATCGGCACAGGGACAGCAACGACAGCAGTAACAACCGCCACGACAGCACTGAACGTCAATGCTTCAGGAGTGTTGAACGCCCTCAATATTATCGGCAATGCCGGAGCAAACACTCTGACAGGAACGGCGTATGGAGACACCTTCACAGGCGGTGCTGGTGCTGATCTGTTTGTCTTCAACACCCTGCCAGCCTCAGCGGCGAACAGGGATGTGATCACCGACTTTCAGCCAGGAGTTGATTTCCTTCAGTTCAGTAAAGCTGTTTTTACAAAATTTACCAGCGCCGCAGGGAAGGTATTAAGTGCCGCTGAGTTCTGGTCGGGCACCGGGGTAATTGCCGGGCACGATACCAGTGACCGTGTCGTCTACGACACAACAACAGGTAATCTTTACTACGATGCTGATGGAAATGGCGCTGGAGCTGCGGTGTTGGTTGCTCTCGTCGGAATAACGACACATCCTGCGCTTGCCGCCACAAACATACAGATTATTGCCTGAGCCAGGAATGCGACCTGAGAGCATTTCGGTTCAAAGCTCAAACCCTTCAAACAGCTCCGGATCGACGCTGGTTCCGTAAAGATAGAGACCCCAGTGGAGATGAGGAGCTGTTGAAATACCGGTGTGACCTGCATTGCCAAGAATCTCGCCAGCCTCAACAGATTGCCCTTCATGCACGGCAATGGCGGAAAGGTGCAGATAGACAGAAACCACCCCCTGACCATGGTCAATGATGACGGTATTGCCATGAACAAGAAAACCATTCTCAACAGCACCCGTAAGGACAACTTTTCCATGTGCCGTACATCGCACCGGTGTGCCTTGGGATGCTGAAATGTCAATCCCCTTATGATAACCCTCCACAGGCCCTCCATTGTAAGAGCGTTGAAGACCGAACAAGCTGCAGGTACGCCCTGAAACGGGACGCCGAAAAACGCCCTGAAAAAGTTGCTCAGGAGTTTCTGTATGGAGCGCTCTCTTCACCCTTGATTTTTCAATCTCCGTAGCATGAAGTCCGGTTTTAGATGAATCAAGCTGAATCTTCTGGATTGGACGATTGTTTGGTGTAACCGTCACTTCGAACCGTTGCTCCTCTTCACCCTCTCGAAAAGAGAGTCTATACTTTCCCGGAGGTGTCGTGTTTTCTACAGGAACGAAAGCGCGCCACAAGGAACCGGAATGGCGAAACATCCGCAACGAACGACCCATAACGTTGAGCGTTGGTTCTGACGGGACACCATCAACCGTGACCGTAAAAAACTGCCCTTGCTCTCTTTGAGCATGGTCAACGTGAACCTTCATCTGCGCATAAACAACACCGGCCATATTGTTCATAAAAAAAAGTAATCCGAACAGGGCAAAAAGCAGTCTGGCACGGGAAACAACCCTCCAACCAGAACAGAGCACTTTGGGATGCCAATAAATATTTTTTGTTGCCACATGAAGTTTCAGAGCTAAAAAATTCAGGAGAGATTAAACTCAAGAAAAACCTCATGATGCTGATTTTGTATCACTAACCGAGTAGCATACAGTGCCACCGTTCCACAGAAAAAATCTGGATGTTCCTGCCGGTTCACAAAGGCGGGCAACACCACAAAGTGAATACCGTTACGACACTCATAACCACCATGATGATAATGGCCGCTGAGGCACACCTTGACGGCAGAAGATGCGGAGAGAAGCTCAACGATCTCCCGATGGTTCCAGAGGAGACCATGCTTTTCATCAGTCGTGTTCGGCAGAAACGGAAAGTGACAGACCACAATAACCCTTTCCCCTCGGCGTTCCGCCCCCTCCAGCTCACCTCTGAGCCACTCTTTTTGCCGCACTCCAACAGCTCCACAATAGTCATGCAGTGCTGGATCTGCCTGAAACAAAGCGAGCATCCTCTCATCCTCCTCTGTTTCAGGAACACGCAGTACCGACACATCCATCCCGTCAAGCACAAGAAAGCGAAACCCTGCAACGACAAAAGCATAGAATGGCGCAGACAAACCAAGCGCAACCAACAGCTCCTCCCGGGGCAGGGCAAGGCAGTGATTGCCAACCACGTGATGGATGGTTCCTGAAAACTCGTTGAAGATGGCTTGAACTGCCCGAAGCTCATCCTCCTGGTGAGCCTCACTTCCATTGACAAGATCGCCGAGCTGCATCAGCACATCAACATTGTCCCGATGCCATCCATCAAGAGATAAGCAAAGCTCTTCAGCAGCCAAAGAGGCTCCCTCCAGTGAAAAATGGATGTCGGTGACAATACCGAACCGGAAAAGAGCTTTATTCCTGGAGGTCGCCATCAATCACCAAATTCAGAGAGATATTTTTCCATAAACTCATCAAGGTCTCCATCAAGCACCGTCTCCACATCAAACCGTTCGTAGTTGGTGCGATGATCCTTGATTCGCCGATCGTCGAGCACATAGCTGCGAATCTGGCTTCCCCACTCAATTTTTTTCTTTTTGCCCTCAATCTCCCGCTTTTTGGCCTCCTCTTCATCCCGCTGCCGCTGGTAAAGCTGGGCCATCAGCATTTTCATGGCGCGCTCCCTGTTCTGAAACTGCGACCGCTCCTCCTGGCAACCCACCACGATCCCGGTCGGGAGATGCTTGATACGCACCGCCGTCTCAACCTTGTTCACATTCTGCCCTCCCTTGCCACCACTCCGAAAGGTTGAAAGTTCAAGATCCTCCTTGCGAACATCAATTTCAACATCAGGAGGAGCTTCAGGATAGGTGAAGACGCTGGCAAAAGAGGTGTGGCGCCTCGCATTGGAGTCGAAGGGAGAGACACGAACCAGCCGGTGAACACCATTTTCAGCTTTCAAATAACCATAAGCATAGGGGCCCTCAATCTCAAGCGTTGCCGTTTTGATGCCCGCACCGTCGCCCTCCTGATAATCGTCGGTATATATCTTGAACCCTTTTCGCTCCGCCCAGCGCATATACATCCGGTAGAGCATCTCAGCCCAATCCTGCGCTTCCGTACCACCCGCTCCTGCATGGATGGTGATCATGGCATTGCCAGCATCATCCTTGCCCGACAGCATGTTCCTGAACTCAATGGCAGCAATATCCTCCTCAATTGAGGCTATTGACGAAGCAAGCTCCTCGCCAAACGATTCATCCTCCAGCTCTATGGCAATATCAAACTCATCCTGACAAAAACGTGCCTTCACGGCTATCTTTTCGTACCCTTCGGTCCAGGACTTATTTTCATTCAGCTCCTTCAGCACCTTGTTTGCGGCTTTCTGATCGCTCCAGAAAACCGGGTCGCTGGTCATTTTTTCAAGATCGTCGATTTTTTCCTTGCGCTGATCAACGTCAAAGATACCCCCGTAACTGTTCGAGGCGACGATGAATCTCCTGCAGTCTTTCTTTTTGTGGTTCAAACATAATCTCTTCTCTTCGTTTATTTTTTACCGGAAAGGACATCAAACGAAAGAACAGTTTTTTTCAGGAGAAATCAAAAAGAGCCGAAAGGATTAATTTTTGAAAGTATCCTTAAAATATGGAGAGTATCCACGCAAAAAAGTAAAGGAGTTTTCATATTTTCCTATCTGTAAAAAAAACAGGAAGCAGACCCGGAAGAACCTGAACCGGCAGAATTGCTTTATGGCCGGGATCACCCCTGACATTAACCAGAGATCTTGAAGATGAATAATTCATTCCACCACACGCTTCCCCAGTTTTGCAACCAAACGTTTGACGGCCGTCAACGAGTAGTCATCGAAAATGTTTCACCAGAACTTGACGGGGGCAAGTACCCTGCAAAAGGGGTGGAGGATTCAACGGTTACGGTTGAAGCCGACATCTTTGTCGATGGTGCCGACACCATCACGGCGCGGCTCTGTTGCAGAGCTGCCGGAAGTGGAGAGTGGGCGCGCTCCCCGATGGAATCGACTGGTAATGACCGTTGGAAAGGCTCCTTCAGGGTAGACCACCCCGGACTTTATGAATACACGATTGAGGCACACGTTGACCATTTTCAGACATGGAAAAAGGGGCTGGTCAAAAAAATTGAGGTCGGTCAGAATGTAGCTCTTGACCTTCAAATTGGTGCTCTTCTCGTCAAGAAAGGCGCAGGAAGAGCAGAAAATGCTGATGCGAAAAAACTCACTGACTTTGCCATACAGCTCTCCGCCAAGGAGAGTGCCGACGCCTCGGCTGCTGCGCTGGGTGAACAGCTTGGCATCCTCATGGATCGCAATCCTGACACAACAGGTCAAACAACCTACGATAAGATACTCAAATTGACCGTTGAACAGAAAAAAGCGGGCTGCAGCGCATGGTATGAATTTTTCCCCCGTTCATGGGCCTCACAACCCGGCAAACATGGAACCTTCAACGATTGCCAGCGACTGCTTCCGCTAATCGGCGGAATGGGGTTTGATGTTATTTATCTGCCGCCAATTCACCCGATCGGCTACAGCAAGCGAAAGGGAAAAAACAATGCACTTGTCGCAGCGGCCGGTGAACCGGGAAGTTGTTGGGCCATTGGCAACAGCGATGGCGGACACAAGTCGGTTCATCCTGAACTCGGCACTCTGGAAGAATTTACTGATTTTGTCGCCGCAGCAGAGGAGTGCGGGATTTCAGTGGCTCTTGATATTGCCTTCCAGTGCTCTCCCGATCACCCCTATGTCCAGGAACACCCAAAATGGTTTACCTGGCGTCCTGACGGCACCGTCCAGTTTGCTGAAAACCCGCCAAAACGATATGAGGATATTCTTCCCATCAATTTCGAGTCTGAGGAGTGGCAGAATCTCTGGATTGAGCTGAAAAGCATCTTCCTCTTCTGGGTCAGTAAAGGAGTCAAAATTTTCAGGGTTGATAACCCTCATACAAAAGCATTTCCTTTCTGGGAG